>NZ_KV821262.1:25976-144200 GCF_001815615.1 Neisseria sp. HMSC075C10 | reverse complement strand
ACAGGCCGTCTGAAAAGTTTCAGACGGCCTTGGATTTATTCTTGCCCGGCGCGTTTACGTCGCGCTTCTTTCGGATCGATCAACAATGGACGATAAACCTCAATCCGATCGCCATCGCGCAACACCGTCTCGTCTTTCACGGCCTTGCCGAAAATACCCAAAGGCGCTTGTTGCAAATCCAACTCTGGAAACTCTACCTCCAAACCGCTTTTCAATGCGGCTTCGCGTACGGTTGTCCCTTCGGCAACGGTCATACCCTTCAACACTTGCCTATCAGCCAGTCCGTAAACAATTTCAATCTCAAGCATAGCGGCGGTCAGCCTCTTTAATAAAAGCATCCACCAGCGTGCCGGCGAGGTGGCCGAATACGGGGGAAATCATGGCAGAGAGTACGGCATTGGAGAAATCGTATTCTAATCTGAATTCGACTTTACACATATCATCGCCCAAGTCGATAAATTTCCAAGTGCCGCGCAGGGTTTTAAACGGCCCTTCGAGCAAATCCATGCGGATTTCCTGCCCCGGGATATTGTGGTTGTGCGTTGCAAACGACTGCTTGACACGCATATAGTCCATAAACAGGCGCGCTTTGAGCTCGTTGCCTTTGCGTTCGATGACTTCGGTCTTGCTGTACCACGGCAAAAATTTTGGATAGTCCTCGACCTTGTCCACCAGCTCAAACATTTCCTCAGCGCTATGCAGTACCAATACGTTTTTCTCGACTTTTTTCATGTGGTTGTAGACCTTGTTTTTGAATATTCGGGGTTCAGACGGCATGATTTAGAAAAATATCCGCCCTACTTTGGGACAAAATTCCCAATTTAAACCGCTTCTCCATTTTGTTTCGCTTCCAGCCATTCCCAGCGTTCCAGCTTTTCCAAAAGCGACATCTCGATTTCTTCAGCCCTGCTTTGCAATGCACCTGCTTTCTCATAATCTTTGAAGATTTCAGGATCGGAAAGCTGGGTATTGATTTCAGCCTGCTCGGTTTCCAAAGCGGCGATTTCGTCAGGCAGGGCGTCGAGTTCACGCTGTTCTTTATAGGAAAGTTTGACTGTGCGGTTGTCTTTGGGTTTGACTTTCTCAGGCTCGGCAACCGCTTTGGGCGCGGAGGCCGTCTGAATTTTCTCTTCGCGTGATTTTGCGTCGATATAGTCCTGATAGCCGCCGATGTATTCTTTCAGACGGCCTTGTCCTTCGAAAACAATGCTTTGGGTAATCACATTATCCAAGAACATACGGTCATGCGAGACGAGGAATACCGTGCCTTGGTAATCGCGCAGCAAATCTTCAAGCAGCTCTTGGGTATCGATGTCCAAGTCATTGGTCGGTTCGTCCAAAACCAAAATATTAGCAGGACGGGTAAAGAGTTTCGCCAGCAGGAGGCGGTTGCGTTCGCCGCCGGAGAGCGATGAAACAGGGCTTTGCGCGCGGGCGGGGTGGAACAAGAAATCTTCCAGATAGCTCATCACATGTTTTTTCTTGCCGCCGACTTCAACGTAATCGTTGCCTTGACCGAGCGTGTAAAACACGGTGTCGTTTTCGTTCAACGCGCTGCGGAATTGATCGAAATAGGCAACTTCCTGCTTACTGCCGATGCGGATTCTGCCGTAAGTCGGCTGCAATTCACCCAAAATCAGCTTGAGGAAGGTGGTTTTGCCGATACCGTTTGGACCGATTAAGCCGATTTTGTCGCCGCGCTGCAAGATGGCGGAGAATTTGTCCATGATGACTTTGTCGCCATAGGCAAACGAGGCATGTTCCAGTTCGGCAATGATTTTGCCGCTTTTCTCGCCGCTGTCGAGCTTGAAGTTGACCTGCCCTTGTACATTGCGGCGTTCGGCGCGTTGGCGGCGCAGTTCTTCCAAACGACGCACGCGGCCTTCGTTACGGGTACGGCGCGCTTCGATGCCTTTGCGTATCCATGCCTCTTCCTGAGCATGGAATTTGTCGAAGAGGCGGTTGTGTTCCGCTTCAACCGCCAATTCCTGCGCTTTTTTCTCGCTGTATTTGGAGAACGAGCCGGGATAGGATCGTAGAATGCCGCGGTCAAGTTCGACAATGCGCGTGGCGATGTTGTCCAGAAAACGGCGGTCGTGGGTAATCACGACCAGGCTGCCTTCAAATGCTTTGAGCAGGTTTTCCAGCCAGATAATCGCGTCGATGTCCAAATGGTTGGTCGGTTCGTCCAGCAGCAATACGTCGGGCTTCTGCACCCAAGCCTGCGCCAAGGCGACGCGCTTTTTCTGCCCGCCGGAGAGGTTGCCGATTTTTTCGTTTTCCGGCAAACCGAGTTCGCCCAAAGTCTGCTTTACTGCCGCATCCAGCTTCCAACCGTCCTTTGCTTCGATTTCAAGCTGCAATTCGTTGAGTTCTTTCAATAAGGTTTCACTTGAACCATTTTCCAACTCATGGCTGACGCGGTGGTAACGGCCCAGCAAATCGCGGATTTCGCCCAAGCCTTCGGCAACGGTGTCGAATACGGTTGCTTCCTTATCAAAAAAGGATTCCTGCGGTACATAAACGATTTTGAGGTTATTTTGAACAATAATCTGCCCGTCATCGAGCTTTTGTACGCCTGCAAGGATTTTTAAAAACGAAGACTTACCCGCGCCGTTGCGGCCGATTAAACCGATTTTCTCGCCGCTGTCGAGTTGAAAAGAAGTTTTGTCGAGCAAGGCGACATGGCCGACGGCAAAAGAAGCATTTTCTACGGATAAGATATTCATGGGGAAACTTCAAAAAAGAAAAGGGGGACATTTTAACCGATTATCGGCAGATATTTACCGATAATCATATGAAATTGAAAGTATCAGACCGTCTGAAAGCAGTTTTCAGACGGCCTTCATTATTATTCTTGAACCTTCAAACCAAAATGCAGATAGGCTCGTTCGGTTGCCACGCGTCCGCGCGGTGTACGCTGTAAAAAGCCCTGCTGAATCAGATAAGGTTCAATCACATCTTCGATGGTATCGGTCGATTCGCCAATCGCAGCAGCCACGTTTTCCAAACCGACAGGGCCGCCGCTGAATTTGTGCAGAATCGCCTCAAGGAATTTCCTGTCCATCACATCCAAACCCTGCCCATCCACATCCAGCATACTCAAGGCAGCATCGGCAATTTCCGCATCAATGACGCCGTTGTTTTTCACATCGGCATAATCACGAACTCGTCGCAAAAGGCGGTTGGCAATACGCGGCGTACCGCGGCTGCGCTTGGCTACTTCCATCGCACCCTCCTCACCCATTTCCAACTGCAATAGTTGAGCAGAACGGGCAACAATAGTCGCTAAATCTTTATTCTGATAAAACTCCAATCGGGATACGATACCGAAACGGTCACGCAACGGATTGGTTAGCATGCCGGCGCGGGTAGTCGCCCCCACCAATGTAAACGGCGGCAAATCGATTTTGACCGAGCGCGCGGCCGGTCCCTCGCCTATCATGATGTCCAACTGATAATCCTCAAGCGCAGGATAAAGGATTTCTTCAACCACAGGGCTTAAGCGGTGGATTTCATCAATAAACAGCACATCATGCGGCTCGAGGTTGGTCAATAAAGCAGCAAGGTCGCCGGCGCGCTCTAAAACCGGGCCGCTGGTTTGGCGCAAATTAACGCCTAATTCTTTGGCAATAATGTGCGCCAAAGTAGTTTTTCCCAAACCCGGTGGGCCAAACAACAAAGTATGGTCAAGCGCTTCGCCACGTTTTTTCGCCGCTTGAATAAAAATAGCCAGCTGCTCTTTGGCCTTATCCTGCCCGATATAGTCGTCTAAAGTTTTCGGACGTAAAGCGCGTTCAAGCAATTCTTCCTGAGCTGAAATATTTTGAGCAGTGATAATGCGCTGAGGTTGTGCAGAAGTAAGATTATCGGTTTGTAACATAATGTTTCTAAATTTGAAGATCATTCCCGGCCCGTTATTTCAGACGGCCCGAACAATCAGATAAAGCGGTTAAATTATGATTTTGGCCATTATACCCGATAAGGCCGAGCCGCTTTTCCCTCAAATCTAAATCACACAAAAATTTTCGTTTTCAGACGGCAAAAGCAACGTATAATAAACGGTTAATTCAAATACCTATCGCATTCAGGAGAACACATGAGCCTCAAGCAAAAAGTCATCGCCATCGACGGCCCCAGCGCATCCGGCAAAGGGACGGTTGCCTCACGCGTAGCCGAAGCCTTGGGTTTTCTTTACCTCGATTCCGGTGCGCTTTACCGCCTGACCGCGCTTTACGCACAAAAACAAAATGTCGCCTGGACAGATGAAGATGCCGTCAGCACACTGGCAGAAACTTTGCCCGCACAATTTGAAGGCGGCGTCGTATTATTAAACAGCGAAGATGTATCCGAGCAAATCCGTACCGAAGCGATCGGCATGGGCGCATCTGCCGTCGCGCAGTTGCCTAAAGTGCGCACAGCCCTTTTGCAGCGCCAACGCGATTTCCTGACCGAGAAAGGTTTGGTCGCCGACGGCCGCGATATCGGCTCGGTTATTTTCCCTGATGCCGCATTAAAAATTTTCCTGACCGCAAGTGCCAATGTCCGCGCTCAACGTCGTGCCAAACAACTCGGTATCCCATACGAAGGGGTTGCATTCGAGCGTATCTTGTCAGACATTGAAGCGCGCGACGAAGCAGACCGCCGCCGCCCTGTTGCCCCATTGAAACAGCTGCCCGACGCCCTGCTTTTAGATACCGACAACCTTTCTATCGAAGAAGCTGTAAAAAAAGTGCTTGATTGGTATCATAAAGTTTAAAATTTGGAGTATAATCGCGAAGTTTTCATTTCAGACGGCCTGTTAACCCTAATAACAAGGCCGTCTGAAAACATTTCCCAACCTGCCGCGCCAAGGGCGGCAGGTCATTTCAAACCTAACCCGCACCCCTTGGCGGTGTACCGAAAAGAGTATATATGACTATGGAAAATTTTGCCCAGCTGCTGGAAGAAAGCTTTACCCTGCAAGAGATGAACCCAGGTGAAGTGATTACTGCCGAAGTAGTCGGCATCGATCAAAACTTCGTTACCGTTAACGCAGGTCTGAAATCAGAATCTCTGATTGATGTTGCTGAATTCAAAAACGCTCAGGGCGAGATTGAAGTTAAAGTTGGCGATTTCGTTACCGTTACCATCGAATCTGTTGAAAACGGCTTCGGCGAAACCAAACTGTCCCGCGAAAAAGCCAAACGCGCTGCCGACTGGATCGCTTTGGAAGAAGCTATGGAAAACGGCGACATCCTGTCCGGCGTTATCAATGGCAAAGTCAAAGGCGGCCTGACTGTTATGATCAACAGCATCCGCGCATTCCTGCCGGGTTCTTTGGTTGACGTACGTCCTGTAAAAGACACTTCTCACTTCGAAGGCAAAGAAATTGAATTCAAAGTGATCAAACTGGACAAAAAACGCAACAACGTCGTTGTGTCTCGCCGCGCTGTTCTGGAAGCTACTTTGGGCGAAGAACGCAAAGCCTTGCTGGAAAACCTGCAAGAAGGTTCAGTTATCAAAGGTATCGTTAAAAACATCACCGATTACGGTGCATTCGTTGACTTGGGCGGCATCGACGGTCTGTTGCACATCACCGACTTGGCATGGCGCCGTGTGAAACACCCAAGCGAAGTTTTGGAAGTTGGTCAAGAAGTAGAAGCCAAAGTTCTGAAATTCGACCAAGACAAACAACGCGTTTCCCTGGGTATGAAACAACTGGGTGAAGATCCTTGGAGCGGCCTGACCCGTCGTTACCCACAAGGTACCCGCCTGTTCGGTAAAGTATCCAACCTGACCGACTACGGTGCGTTCGTTGAAATCGAACAAGGCATCGAAGGTTTGGTACACGTTTCCGAAATGGATTGGACCAACAAAAACGTACACCCAAGCAAAGTTGTTCAACTGGGTGACGAAGTTGAAGTCATGATCCTGGAAATCGACGAAGACCGCCGCCGTATCTCTTTGGGCATGAAACAATGTCAAGCTAACCCTTGGGAAGAGTTTGCCGCCAACCACAACAAAGGCGACAAAATCTCCGGCGCAGTTAAATCTATCACCGACTTCGGCGTATTCGTAGGTCTGCCTGGCGGCATCGACGGCCTGGTTCACTTGTCCGACCTGTCTTGGACTGAAGCCGGCGAAGAAGCTGTACGCAAATACAAAAAAGGCGAAGAAGTTGAAGCCGTTGTATTGGCCATCGACGTTGAAAAAGAACGCATCTCTTTGGGTATCAAACAACTGGAAGGTGATCCGTTCGGCAACTTCATCAGCGTAAACGACAAAGGTTCTTTGGTTAAAGGTTCTGTGAAATCTGTTGACGCCAAAGGTGCCGTAGTTGCTCTGTCTGAAGAAGTTGAAGGCTACCTGCCTGCTTCTGAATTCGCCGCTGACCGCGTTGAAGACCTGACTACCAAACTGAAAGAAGGCGACGAAGTTGAAGCCGTTATCGTTACCGTTGACCGCAAAAACCGCAGCATCCGTCTGTCTGTTAAAGCGAAAGACGCTAAAGAAAACCGCGAAGCGCTGAATTCAGTTAACGCCGCTGCAACTGCCAATGCCGGTACTACCAGCCTGGGCGACTTGCTGAAAGCCAAACTGTCCGGCGACCAAGAATAAGGTTGCAGACATGACGAAGTCTGAATTGATGGTTCGCCTCGCAGAAGTGTTTGCCGAGAAAAATGGCAACCAACTGCTGGCTAAAGATGTCGAATACAGTGTAAAAGTCTTGGTTGATACCATGACCCGCTCACTGGCTCGTGGACAACGTATCGAAATCCGCGGCTTCGGCAGCTTCGACTTGAACCACCGCCCTGCCCGTATCGGGCGCAACCCGAAAACCGGCGAACGCGTGGAAGTGCCTGAAAAGCATGTTCCTCACTTCAAACCGGGTAAAGAGTTGCGTGAGCGTGTAGACTTGGCATTGCAAGAAAGTGCTCATTAATACTTAGTAGCAAAACGCCGCAGAAATGCGGCGTTTTTTTTTGTTTTCACAAGAAATACCAAAGCCGGCTCTTTTCACGCATACCTTAATCGCACACTATTTCAACTATATTTACTACAATGCTTGTGCAAAAAACGCAGGCCGTCTGAAATCATTTATAATAGACCGACTATTCTGTAATGAAAACATCATTCCAACTACTGTCCAAACTATTGCGGATGATGTTTCAACTATCGCCAGTAAAGCATAATAAAGGTTACACATGAGCAATAGAGACCAACTATTCACACCACCTCCATTTGAAAACCACAGCCCATTGACTTGGTATCAAGCTGCAGCCGAGCAGCCCAACTTTATCCGCGACGAAGCCCAAGCGCGAGCCATTGAATATTTGGATCGTTTATGGACCGAGCTGATGATGTTCAAACGCAAACGCAACCGTTTTCTTGGCCGTAGCTTGCGTTCCCCCCAAGTTCCTAAAGGGCTCTATTTTTATGGCGGCGTAGGACGCGGTAAAAGCTTTTTGATGGATGCTTTTTTCGGCTGCCTCCCTTATCGTCGTAAACGTCGCGTGCATTTCCATGCCTTCATGGCCGAAATCCATCAACGCCTTAAAGTATTGAAAAGCGAAGCCAATCCCTTAAAAGCCGTTGCAACAGAAATTGCCAAAGAAACACGCGTATTATGCTTTGACGAGTTTCACGTCAGTGATATTGCCGATGCCATGATTTTGGGCCGTTTGCTGGAAAACCTGTTGAGTGAAGGTGTAGTCTTGGTAGCCACTTCCAACTACGCCCCATCCGAACTCTATCCTCAAGGCCAAAACCGCAGCAGCTTTCTGCCAACCATCGCCCTTATCGAGTCCAACCTGACCGTTTTAAATGTGGATGGCGGCGAAGATTACCGCTTGCGTACGCTGCGTCCTGCCGAAATTTTCTTTGTCCCCAATAATGAAGAAAACGAGCAAAAACTCGCTGCTTTATTTAAGGAAATGAGCGGAATCTCTGAATTAAACCCAGGCATCAGCATTATTCATGGACGGGAAATTCCCCATAAAGCCCAGTCAGAGCGCGCCATCTGGTTTGATTTCCGCGCATTATGTTTTGGCCCGCGCTCACAAGCTGACTATCTGTACTTGGCCGAACATTACGAGATGGTTTTCCTTTCAGGATTAGAGCGCCTAACCCCTCAAGAAAAAGCAGAAGCACGCCGTCTGACATGGCTAATTGACGTTTTATACGATTTCCGCGTGAAATTGTGCGCCACCAGTGCAGTTGGCGTAAACGATATTTATGTCGAAGGCGATTTCGCCGAAGAATTTACCCGCACAGCCAGCCGTATGATCGAAATGCAATCCGAAGTCTATTTGGAACAACCACACCTGACTTTAAGCAAATAATGCCTTTCCCCAAAAGGGGCGAAATTTGGTAGAATACACTTCCCTTGCCTCTTGGCTGCGACAACTTACCTATCAATAAAAACAAGGACATAACATGGCCATCGAACGTACGATTTCCATCATCAAACCCGATGCAGTAGAAAAAAACGTCATCGGCAAGATTTACAGCCGCTTTGAAGAAAACGGCTTGCGCATTATTGCGGCGAAAATGAAACATCTCTCTGAGCGTGAAGCAAAAGAGTTTTATGCCGTACATAAAGATCGCCCTTTTTATGAAGACTTGGTTAAATTCATGACTCGCAATCCTGTCATGATTCAAGTATTGGAAGGTGAAAATGCCGTTGCCAAAAATCGCGAATTGATGGGCGCAACCAACCCAGCCGATGCAGCTCCTGGCACAATCCGTGCCGACTTTGCAGAATCTGTCAGTGTTAATGCCGTACATGGTTCTGACAGCGTTGAAAATGCTGCGATTGAAATTGCTTACTTCTTCAGCCAAAGCGAAATCTGCCCGCGCTAAGAGTAAAAGCCTGTAGCCGCTTTACGGCCGTCCGATTTATATCGGACGGCAAAACTGCTTTGTATGTCCTACAAATTAAAGGCCGTCTGAAAACCCAAAGGCTTTTAAAGCAAAGCTGCCCAATAAGCCTCTTTGCTTTAAAAGCTTTACTGAGAAACATAAAAATACATGAAAACCAATCTACTGAACTACGATTTAAACGGACTGACACAACACTTTGCCGAAATGGGTGAAAAGCCTTTTCGTGCCAAGCAGGTAATGCGTTGGATGCATCAAGCGGGTGCACAAAACTTTGAAGAAATGACTGACTTGGCCAAATCATTGCGCGCCAAGTTAAATGAACAAGCCACAATCGAAGTGCCTAAATTAATGATGGCACAAGAATCTACTGATGGCACACGCAAATGGTTGCTGGATGTAGGCACGGGCAACGGTGTAGAAACCGTCTTTATTCCCGAAGCCGAACGCGGTACTTTGTGCATCTCTTCCCAAGTAGGTTGCGCATTGGAATGCACTTTCTGCTCTACCGGACGACAAGGTTTCAACCGCAACCTGACTGCCGCTGAAATTATCGGTCAGCTTTGGTGGGCCAATAAAGCCATGGGCGTTACCCCTAAAAATGAACGCGTTATCTCCAATGTTGTGATGATGGGCATGGGCGAACCCATGGCAAACTTTGACAATGTTATTACCGCTTTGAGCATTATGCTGGATGATCACGGCTACGGCTTGAGCCGCCGCCGCGTGACTGTTTCCACTTCGGGCATGGTTCCACAAATGGACAGACTGCGTGATGCAATGCCTGTTGCTTTGGCTGTATCTTTACACGCATCCAACGATGAAGTGCGCGATCAAATTGTTCCCCTCAACAAAAAATACCCGCTCAAAGAATTGATGGCGGCCTGTCAACGTTATCTGGTCAAAGCCCCCCGTGACTTTATTACCTTTGAATACGTTATGCTCGACGGTATCAACGATAAAGCGCAACATGCGCGCGAATTGATTGAATTGGTTAAAGACGTACCGTGCAAATTCAATCTGATTCCGTTCAATCCTTTCCCAAATTCCGGCTACGAACGTTCTACCAATGAAAATATCCGTGTCTTCCGCGATATTCTGCAACAAGCCGGCTTTGTCGTTACTGTCCGTAAAACCCGAGGTGACGATATCGATGCCGCTTGCGGACAACTGGCCGGACAAGTACAAGATAAAACACGCCGCCAACAAAAATGGCAACAGATTTTGGTCGAACAATAAGGTTAATTATGAAAATCAAGTTCGGATTCGCATTACTTACCGCACTGACTCTTTCTGCCTGCGCTTCCTCTTCCGGCCCAAGCCCTAAAGAACGTGCCATTCAAGTTTCTAATATCAAAACCCAACTGGCTGTGGAATATATGCGTGGCCAAAACTACCGCCAAGCTACTGAAAGTATCGAAGAGGCGCTTAAGTCCAATTCAAAAAATGACCTTGCTTGGTTGGTACGCGCCGAGATTTATCAGTATTTGAAAGTCAAAGACAAAGCTCAAGAAAGCTTTCTTAAAGCATTGTCTTTAAAACCGGATAGTGCTGAAGTTAACAACAATTACGGTTGGTTCTTATGCAATCAAATGAATGCACCTGCCGAATCTATGGCTTATTTTGATAAAGCACTGGCCGACCCAACCTATCCAAGCCCCTTTATTGCCAATATGAATAAAGGCATTTGCAGTGCAAGGTTAGGCCAATACTCTTTGGCCCAAGCCTATTTGGAAAGGTCTTTAGCAGCGAATCCGCAATTCTTCCCTGCTTTCAAAGAACTTGCCCGAACCAAAATGATGGCAGGCAATCTGAACGATGCCGACTATTATTTCCGCCAATACCAAAGCAAAGTTGATGTCCTGCAGGCTGATGATTTGCTTTTAGGCTGGCGTTTGGCTACCGCCTTGGGCAATAAACACGCCGCATACGAATACGAAGCCCAACTTAGGGCAAACTTCCCTTATTCAGACGAACTACAAACCGTCACAACAGGCCACTAAATGGAAAATAACGATAAAATCAACTACGACACACAAGCCGCCAAAACATTGGGGGATGAATTACGCAAACACAGAACTGATGCCAAAATCGATATTCAAGATGTTGCCTCACGTTTGAAACTGTCTGCCGAACAAATTGATGCTTTGGAAAAAGGAGAATATTCAGGCTTTCCCGGTTTAGTCTTTGTTTCAGGCTATTTGCGTTCATATGCACGATTTCTGAAAATCGACGAACAAACCATCGCCAAACATTTGCTCTCCATTACTCCGCAACTTGAAGACCATGTATACGCGGTAACACGCAGTGCCAACACCGGCTTAAGCTACACAGACACTGAAAAACAAGGCTTCCCAAAATGGATATTGGGGATAGCCGCACTGGCTTTGGCTGTAGGCGGCGTTTACTTTTGGCAAAGCAAATCCAGTTTTGAAAACGAACAGGCAAATATTCAAAACAGCAAAGATGTTGCTGATACGATGAAAACGCCTGCCTTAAAAACGGATAATGTTGCCGTTAGCGAAATGACGGAAGACGGCAAAAAAGAAATTACCAATAAGCCTGAAGTGGCTAATGATCAAGCAGCTTCTGAAGCTTCTGCCATAGCACAAGAAGAGAAGCCTGCCGTCAAAGTTGAGAAAGACGAACTTTGGATTAAAGTCCAATACCGAAGCAATCTGATTATTACAGACAAAGATGGAAAAGTTGTATTCAGCCGTATCGTTCCAGCCGGAAGCGAACAACGTCTGAGAGGCGGCGCACCTTACAATGTTTGGATCGGTATTGCAGCCGGCTCGGAAGCCAATTACGGCGGCACACCTATCGAACCTTTGAAATACCGTGTTGCCGGTGAAAAATCCGCCTCTTTTGTTGCAGGAAAAAACTAAAATGACCACACCTAAACGCCGTCTGACACATCAAGTACAAATCGATCATCTCATCGTCGGTTCGGATGCGCCCGTTGTTGTGCAATCTATGACCAATACCGACACCGCAGATGCAGAAGCAACCGCCCGACAGGTCAAAGAGTTGAGCGATGCCGGCTCAGAAATGGTCCGTATCACGGTCAATACTCCGGAAGCGGCTTCCAAAGTCGCTGAAATCCGCAGCCGCTTAGACGATATGGGTTATACCACGCCCCTGATCGGCGACTTCCATTTCAATGGCGAACGCTTATTGGCTGAATTTCCCGAGTGCGGCAAAGCCCTGTCTAAATACCGCATCAACCCAGGCAATGTTGGCAAAGGCGCAAAAGGCGATGAGAAATTTGCCTTTATGATTCGTACAGCGGCAGAAAACAATAAAGCCGTACGCATCGGTGTGAACTGGGGTTCGCTTGATCAAAGCCTTGCCAAGCGCATGATGGATGCCAACTTGGCCTCCGCTGCACCAAAGCCGCCTGAAGAAATCATGAAAGAGGCTTTGATTGTTTCGGCGCTGGAATCGGCAGAAAAAGCCGTGGCTTTGGGCTTGCCTGAAGACAAAATCATTTTGTCGTGCAAGGTCAGCGCCGTACAAGACTTGATTCAGGTTTACCGCGAATTAGGCAGCCGTTGCCGTTACCCGCTCCATCTCGGTCTGACCGAGGCTGGCATGGGCAGCAAAGGTATTGTAGCATCTACCGCGGCCTTGGCCGTATTGCTGCAAGAAGGTATCGGCGACACCATTCGAATCTCCCTAACCCCCGAGCCCGGCAGTTCTCGCACTCAAGAAGTCATTGTCGGTCAAGAAATCCTGCAGACTATGGGCTTGCGCTCCTTTACGCCGATGGTCACAGCCTGCCCGGGTTGCGGCCGCACCACCAGTACCGTATTCCAAGAGTTGGCTCAAGACGTACAAAACTATTTACGCCAAAAAATGGCTGTTTGGCGCACTGAATATCCAGGCGTTGAATCATTGAACGTCGCCGTAATGGGTTGCGTGGTAAATGGTCCGGGCGAAAGCAAGCTTGCCGATATCGGTATCAGCCTGCCCGGTACAGGCGAAACTCCGGTTGCGCCGGTTTATGTAGACGGAGAACGGAAAGTCACCCTTAAAGGCGACAATATCGCTGCCGAGTTTTTACAAATCGTTGAAGATTATGTCAAAACCAACTACTGCGAAGGTGGCGCAAAACGTAAGCAAAACCGCGTTATTCCCATTCAATCTGCCTAAAACATTTTCAAGATAAAGAGGCCGTCTGAAAATATGTTGGGCAAACTGGATACTTGGCTGACTGAACATCCCAAACGCAAGGATTTGCATGGTTGGCGACGCTTTATCGTTGAATTTTGGTTTTTCGGTTTAAAAGAAGCACGAGCCTGCTTATTTGCAGGCTTGTTTTTCATTGCCATGTTCCTCGTTCCGAAAACAGGCTGGTTGGGTATTTCACGCTACGACCTACTGCTGATTTTTGCCATCTCCGTACAAGCAGCCATGCTGTATTTCAAGTTGGAAACTTGGGATGAAGTGAAATCGATTACGCTGTTTTACTTGGTGGGCTTTGCTTTAGAGTGGTTTAAAACATCAGGCGATATCCAGTCTTGGAGCTATCCTGATGAGGCATACACCAAAATCGGCGGCGTACCGCTGTTTGCAGGCTTTATGTATGCTGCGGTCGGCAGCTATATCATTCAAGCATGGCGGCTGTTTGACTTAAAAATCAAAAGTCATCCGCCGTATTGGTTGGGCACTTTGTGCGCACTGGCGATTTATATCAATTTCTTTACCCATCACTATATTGGCGACTATCGCTGGTATCTTGCCGCTTTCGCTCTCGGCCTATATGCCCGGACAACGGTCTTATACACGCCCTATGACACCACTCGCAAAATGCCGCTCCTGCTCGCTTTCGTCCTGATCGGATTTTTTATTTGGCTGGCGGAAAATTTGGGAACCCTATTCGGCGTTTGGCGCTATCCCAACCAAATCGGCGCGTGGGCATCGGTACACATCAGTAAATGGAGTTCATGGGCGTTACTGGTGATGATGACTTTTACCATCGTTGCGAATTTAAAACACATCAAACATACCATCAGCGTATCGAAAGATTAGTTGCTTAATATTTTAAAAGGCCGTCTGAAACTTTCAGACGGCCTTTCATTTTCAACAATCAATTAAACAAACTTAATGCTTTAACAAACACCATAATGACACCATAGCCCAAAGGAACGCAGACCAAAGCCCAGCGCCACCATACTCCGATACCGCCCGCTGATACTTTTTTGCTGATCAGATAGGCATCGGATACAGCGGTTTCATCATCGGGGTTACCACTATGTGCCGCGACCTTAATGTCTTTTTCGTGATGCTTTTCATGAACCGAACGGACACTCAAATTACACAGTAAACCGACAATCAACAAACCTGCCATGATGTACATGGTGATGCTATAAGCCTCGGCAGCCGGAACGCCGCTTTCAATTTGGCTTTGGCGGATATAGTTGACCAACACCGGACCAATAACGGCCGCAGTTGACCATGCCAGCAAAATCCTACCGTGGATTGCACCGACTTGATAAGTACCGAACAAATCCTTCAGATACGCCGGAATCGCTGCAAAACCACCGCCATACATGGAAATGATGACGCAGAACCCAATAACAAACAAAGCCTTGTTACCGCTCCCGCCAATAGACGGAATGGCAAAATACAACAGCGAGCCGAGCACGAAGAAAATAGTATAAGTATTTTTACGCCCGATTTTATCGGACACGCTGGACCACAAAAAGCGGCCGCCCATATTAAACAGGCTCAACAGGCTCACAAAACCTGCCGCCGCACCTGCGCCAATGGCAGCCTGTTTACCGACAGAAGTTTCAGAAAACAGCTCCTGAATCATGACAGAAGCCTGACCTAAAACGCCGATACCCGCTGTCACGTTCAGACACAATACCCAAAACAAGAGCCAGAATTGCGGCGTTTTCATGGCTTGTGAGACATTGACATGATTGCTGCTGACCAATTTGTTTTTGATTTTCGGTGCAACATAACCTTTAGGTTTCCAGCCATCGGCAGGTATGCGGATGGTAAACGCGCCGAACATCATCAACACCAGATAAAACAATCCTAAAACAACAAAAGCCTGCGCTACGCCAACCGAAGTTTCACTGGAGAAAAAACTCATCAGCGACACGGATAAAGGCGAGGCCAACATTGCGCCACCACCAAAGCCCATAATCGCCAAACCTGTCGCCATACCCGGTTTATCAGGAAACCATTTCATCAGTGTCGATACAGGCCCAATATAGCCCAAGCCCAAGCCAACACCGCCAATCACACCGTTACCCAAATAAAGCAAAAACAGATTGTGCGTATGGACGCCGATCGCCGACACAAAAAAGCCCAAGCTAAAGCAGCAGGCAGCAACAAACATTGCTTTACGCGGCCCAACGCGCTCCATCCATGTACCGAACATGGCTGCTGACGCGCCCAACATCGCCAAGGCAATACTGAAAATCCAGCCAACCGTGGTCAGCTTCCAATCTCCTGCAGCCGACTCAGTAATACCGATAAGCTTGGTCAGCGGCGCATTGAACACGGAATAAGCGTATATCTGCCCAATGGCAAGATGCACGGCCAAAGCGGCAGGCGGTACCAGCCAACGATTAAAGCCGGGTTTGGCAATGGTCGCCTCACGGTCTAGAAATTTCATAAAATCCTCTTGTGTGATATGTGTCAAACGCTGATTCCATATCATGTGGAATCGAAAAATTGTTGACAATATTTTAGCATAATCTCCCGTTTATCCTTTTTTCTGCTCCATGATAATTTTGCGCATCAAACAGAAAAAACATTCATCTAAACTATTTCATCACGCCCATATCGACAAAAAGGCCATCTGAAAATTCTTCAGACGGCCTTTTCATTCATATCGTTTTATGCGGCAAAGCGTTTGGCAACTTCATCCCAGTTAACGATTTCCCAGAAACCTTTCAGGTAGTTAGGACGGCTGTTGCGGTAGTCGATATAGTAGGCGTGTTCCCATACGTCGCAAGTCAACAGCGGAGTGTTTTCAGTAGTTAGCGGAGTACCTGCATTGGAAGTAGAAACCAGATCCAATTCACCGGCAGGCGTTTTCACCAACCATGCCCAACCTGAGCCGAAAGTACCGGCCGCGCAAGCATCGAACGCTTCTTGGAATTTCTCGAAGCTGCCCCATTTGGCATCGATGGCTGCAGCCAATTCGCCGGCAGGTTTGCCTTGGCCTTTAGGGGTAAAGCCCAGCCAGTAGAAAGTATGGTTCCACGTTTGAGCAGCGTTGTTGAACATACCGCCGGAAGATTTTTTCAGGATTTCTTCCAAAGGCATTTCTTCAAACTCAGTGCCTTTGATTTGATTGTTCAAATTGGTGATGTAAGTTTGATGGTGTTTGCCGTAGTGAAACTCCAAAGTTTCTTTGGTCAGATGTGGGGACAATGCATCCAGCTCATAAGGCAATTGTGGCAGCTTGTGTTCCATTTTTATGCTCCTGATTATTGATATTTATATTTTGGTAGTGTACGTCGTCATATTGACAACATAGCTATTTTACCTGCTTTAGCCTAAACAAACCAATTGAACTTACACTGCGTTATAATAGCGGATTACAATTTTCCAGCCAGAGATGCCCGTCATGAGCAATTATCCCGATATGCCGTCTGAAGACCGTGAAATCAGCGCATTATCACTGCCGCCGCATTCCACAGAAGCGGAGCAATCCGTTTTGGGCGGCCTGATGCTGGAAAATTCTGCTTGGGACCGTATTGCCGATGTCGTTTCCGGCGAGGATTTTTACCGCCACGAACACCGCCTGATTTTTCGTGCGATTGCCAACCTGATTAATGAAAGCCGTCCTGCCGACGTCATTACCGTCCAAGAAAATTTGGAACGCAATGAAGAATTGGAAGCGGCAGGCGGATTCAACTATCTGATTACACTGGCGCAAAACACGCCGTCTGCTGCCAATATCCGCCGCTACGCCGAAATCGTGCGCGAGCGCTCCATCATGCGCCAGCTTGCCGAAGTCGGCACGGAAATTGCACGCAGCGCATACAATCCGCAAGGGCGCGATGCAGGCCAGCTTTTGGACGAGGCAGAAAACAAAGTATTCCAAATCGCCGAAAGTACCGCCAAATCCAAACAAGGCTTCCTTGAGATGCCCGACCTTTTGAAAGAAGTGGTCGAGCGCATCGATATGCTTTATTCGCGCGACAATCCTGATGAGGTAACCGGCATATCGACAGGTTTTATCGACCTCGACAAAAAAACATCAGGCCTTCAACCGGGCGATTTGATCATCGTCGCAGGCCGTCCGTCTATGGGTAAAACTGCCTTTTCGATCAATATTGCGGAACACGTTGCCGTAGAGGGCAAGCTGCCTGTCGCCGTATTTTCGATGGAGATGGGCGGTGCGCAGCTGGTTATGCGTATGCTGAGTTCAGTCGGACGTTTAGACCAAAGCGTTTTAAAAACCGGCAGATTGCAAGACGAACACTGGGGCCGTCTGAACGAAGCAGTTGTTAAACTCTCCGATGCACCAATGTATATCGATGAAACTCCAGGCTTGACCGCGCTCGAACTCCGCGCCCGCGCCCGTCGTCTTGCTCGCCAGTTCAACGGTAAATTGGGCTTGATCGTCATCGACTACCTGCAATTAATGTCAGGCTCCGGCCGTTCTGACAACCGTGCTTCTGAGCTTGGCGAAATTTCGCGCTCCCTCAAAGCATTGGCTAAAGAGTTGCAAGTTCCCATCATTGCCCTGTCGCAGTTGAGCCGTACCGTTGAACAGCGTACCGACAAACGCCCAATGATGTCCGATTTACGTGAATCCGGCGCAATCGAACAAGATGCCGACTTGATTATGTTCATGTATCGTGATGAATACTACAACTCAGAATCACCCGCAAAAGGCTTGGCGGAATGTATTATCGGCAAACACCGTAACGGTCCAGTCGGGAAAGTATTCCTCACTTGGATGGGTCAATTTACCAAATTTGATAATGCCGCCTATGTTCCAGAATCCATGTTGATGGAAGATTGAGACAGATTGTCTGAAAAACTAACCGAATTTCATATTTCATTAGTCACGCATTACAAAATCGTTTAAAATAAATCTAATAAAAGCAAAAACATTGCCACAGGCAAGTACAAAAGAGAAAACGTCAGTTACCCAACACATTACCACCAAAAAATCACTCATGTATCAGACACAAAAAGGCTTCACCCTAATTGAGTTGCTGATCGTCATTACTATTGCAGCAGTAATGGCCGTCATCGCACTTCCCAATATGAATCAATGGATTGCCTCCAGACGTACGGCATCGCAAGCAGAGCAAATTGCCAATCTGCTGCGCTTCGCGCGTAATGAGGCCGTCCGTCTCAATCTTCCCGTTTACATCTGCCCGGTCAAAATTAAATCCGATGGCTCGCCCAATAATGGTTGCGATTCCAAATATGCCGGTAATGGTATGTTGGCCTACGCTGATAAAAACGAAGATTCAAACTATAAAAATGATGGTGTCGATTTATCCATCCGCTCCATTATTCTCAATGGCGACACTGAAAAAGTGAAATACAGCTTCAACTATATCCCTAGCAGCAATGACCGTTCTGCCCTCTCCTCTTCGGCTCCAAAAGAAGTCTGGTGGAAATTCCTGCCCAATGGTACATTTGAACATTCAACCGATGGCAAGAATTATCAATTTTCAGACGGCCACATCAAAATCAGCCTGACAGATAAATCAGCTGACGATGCTGAAACCAAAAAAGCCCGTGCTACCGTACTTTTAATCAATGGCAATGGGCATGTCGAAATCTGTGCTAAAAACGATGATCGCAAAATGTGCGAATACACTTCCAAATAATAACAACGGTATCTTATGAACATTACTAATCCTACTCATCTCAGATCATTTAAAGGCCGTCTGAAAACGAGCTCAACAAGCTTTACTCCAAAACTTCAATCAGGCATGACCCTGATTGAAGTTTTGATTGCCATGTTTGTCCTTGCTATCGGTGTGCTGGCCCTTCTGGCTGTCCAACTACGTACCGTATCCAATGTGCGCGAGTCTGAAAATCAAACCGCCGTCGCCCAAATTACGCAAAATCTGATTGAAGGTATGCTCATTAATCCAACGCTCTCTGAAAAAAAAGAAGTCGATAAAATAACAGGTGAAGAAACCTCCCGTTATAAAAAATCCTATGATGATGCTTATTACATCACATCAAGCTCTGAACAGCTGAAAGACTCAAAGCAAACTGCAAAATTTGAAGCCAAAATGAACAAAACCCAACTTGCACAGGCTCAAATTGCCCAGTTTAAAGCCGACTTAGCCAAAGCCCTTCCCGAAGCCCAATTCTTCTTCACTATCTGTAAAGATTCTTCCGGTGCAGAGCCGACTTACGAAAATGGCTTCCAAGCAAACTGCGATGGCAAAGGCGACACAACCATCGTTAAAGTTTTATGGTTGCAAGATGTCGAAGAAGAAAATACCGCAAAAAATCTCAACACATCGGGGCATCACGTTGTCTATACCTACCAATCACGCGTAAGAGACTAACAATGAACAATAAACGCTTACTCAACCATATTCCCAATAAAACCGCCATTCGCGGTTTTAGCATCCTTGAATTTTTGGTTGCCAGCCTGCTTAGCATGATTGTCTTAATGGCTGTCAGCTCCACTTACTTTACTGCACGCGGATTAAACAAATCTGCCAACGCCCGCATCGGTATCCAACAAGATTTGCGCAACACCGCCAACATGATCGTCCGCGATGCGCGTATGGCAGGCAATTTCGGCTGCTTCAATATGGCGAATTTTCCTGCCTCTGCAGTAATAGAAGACAAAAGCTCAGATGAATACACATTGAAAACAGCTGGTGTGAATAATCTGTTGCCGGTTAAAGAAATCAATAAATTAAGCTATAGCAGCTTTGCTCAAACCGGTAAAGACCCAATCCTGCTGTTTCAATACGGTATCGACAAAGCAGACTCAACTGAAAAAACTGCCATTGCCAGCAGCTGCTCCGGCATTGCCAAACCTCACACAGAAATTAAAGATTTGGCTGCGGCAAAATTGGCTTTAAAAATTACCGACTCTGATCAAGACGGCAGTATCGCCATCATGAAACATGAAATAATTGCCTACGCTGTCGGTAAACTTGGCGAAGAGAGCGGTTTGTTCCGTTTCCAATTATCAAATGATGGCTCATGGAGCAACCCGCAGCTGTTGATTAAAGGCATCACTGCTATGGATATCCATTATATCTATGCAGAATGTTCTGATTCTGAAAATGCATCAGCAAGTGGAGCAAATGCGGAAACCTTTAAGTATGCAGATCAATTGGATACCTCAATTGAGGCCAAGTCTCCGGCTTCTATCCAAATCGTACTGAATAACGGCAGTATTGACCTATCAAAAGAACAAGACAATAAAGTCGATATCTATAATATTAATGCCACCATCCGCGGAGGAAACGTATGCGCCGACCGATCACTCTAATCAAGCCCGACCAGCAACAAGGCTATGCTTTGTTTATCGTCTTAATGATGATGGTCGTCATCGCCCTGCTCGTGGTTACAGCCACCCAGTCCTACAATACCGAACAGCGTATCAGTACAAACGATGCTGACCATAAATTTGCAACTACACTCGCCGAAGCAGCATTGCGTGAAGGGGAGAATCGCATTTACGAAATTGAGGATGGGGACTTTCCTTTCACTGATGATTGTATTTCGACCTCGAAAACCAAACCTAAAGATAAAGATAAAGATAATAAACAGAAAGGTTTATGCAAAGCAGCACACGTTAATGCCGGCTCTTATCTTACTGCAGAAGGTACGATTACTGTGACTGGTACTTCAAAAGATGAGGCCTGGGTGCGTAAATGTGGCACGGATAAATGTATTGAAAAAAACGGTAAAGAATACAAAATCAGTGGTATTAAGGTAAAACCTCCTCTCCACATCATCGAATATTTAGGCACTAACTCTGCCGACAACCGTACTATTTACCGCGTTACCGCCAAGGCATGGGGTAAGAATGTCAATACCCAAGTTGTTCTTCAATCTTACGTTGCCAGCGAATAATAAAATGAATACCACCTCTACCCAACAACTAGGCTTTACGCTGGTTGAGATGATGATTGCCGTCGCCATCTTAGCCATCCTGAGCGTGATTGCCATTCCCTCTTACAATCGCTACATTGAACGCGGCTACCAATCACAAGCGCATGCCGAGTTAGTCGCCATCAATTCTGCTTTTAAAAACCAGATGGTTAAAAATCCAAAGTGGAAAACTAATGAGATTAAAATCGAGTTGGATGACTTTATTTCCAAATACAAAGGCCATAAAGATTTGGCAGACAAATACAAATACTCTGCCGAAATGAAATACTCTGCCGAAGATATCAATAAAAGCCGGGCCTATCGTTTGAAAGCCATTCCCACAAAAACAGGCTATACCCTTTCCGTTTGGATGGATAGTTTGGGCAATGCTTACAAATGTACTGATATTGATTCTGCCGATAAGTCCAAAACTACAATGACCAATGGCAAAGGTTGCGAATCGGTTTCCAAAAAGAAATCTTCTTAGTCTGATAAACATAAAAAAGCAGTGTCATTTTATCGACACTGCTTTTTATATTTTACTGTTTCCAATCATCGTCTCGGCGTTGACGCTTCAACAAAATCCTGACTGCGCCATCATTGCCTTGTCGGGGCTCGACATAAGCCAATACATCAGGATGCTGCATCAACCAGCGGCGCGTCATATTTTTCAAAACCGGTTTATAGCCTGAGGAACCTAAGCCGCTACCGTGGACAATCTCACCGCAAACGCCGCGTTTTTTCGTAAACTCAATAAATTCGTTCAATACCTGCTGCGCTTCCTCCTGCGTATAGCCGTGCAAATCTACATCCGCTACAACAGGATAATGACCGTTTCGCAAACGCATCAAATCATTTTTACCCTGCCCGTTTTTACTGAACGAAGCCGGCGGTTCTTCCCAGCCGCCGCTGCCTACATAAAAATAATCTTCCTGCTCCAAAGTCGCCATTTCTTTAGGTCGCGGCTTGATAGGCGATTTATCACGAGGCTGTTCATAATAGTTACCAGGATTTTTTAACGGCGTAACCTTGCCAACCGCCTTACTGAAATCCACATCCTCTACCTGCTTTTTAGCCTTCGCTTCGGCTTCCCGCTCCGCGGCTTCCTTTTTCGCCTGTTTACCCAAAGCCTTCAGCGTTTCTTGAAAGTTTGCCTTCATGGTTTGTCCTTTCCAAAAAATTGATTGCGCCCATTATAGCAAACCCGACTACAAGGCCGTCTGAAAGACTCTTATCATCGCTTCTTGTTTAGGGTATAGTATTAACGCATTGCCAGTATTACAAAAGAGAGAAATCATGTTTAAACGCCCGGAAGAAATCATCGTCTTGATACTTGCCCTATTATGGGTCGTACTCAGCTACTACATTGCCGCCATCCTGATTTCAGATGCCTACACCATTCTCCTGATTACCGTACTGACTTTCGTTTGGGCGGCCATCTGTTTCCTTTTATGGCAACGCAACTTAAGCCGTCATATTTGGCCGCTGTTCCTCGGCAGCCTGGTTGCCTGCTGGTGGCCGTACTTCACTTGGCTTGCAAGCGACGTTCCCGAAGGCACATGGTATTCAGGCTGGACATTCAAATCCATTATCGCCCTGATTCCCGTTGTTGCCGCTTATCTCTTCAAGTGGAAACGAAGCCGGAAAAACAAAATCTCCAATACCCTTGCCTGATACCTCCCGCCGTCTTTTTCAGACGGCGTTTTCCATATCTGACATAACGCTCAGACTGTCAACAATCCCAATTAAATGCTATACTCTTCACACGATTTAACACCCTAAAACAGGCCGTCTGAAAGACTTATCAAGATGATCAGCAAACAAGAATACCAAGCCCAAGCCTCACAAGGTTACAACCGCATTCCACTCGTTCAAGAGCTGCTTGCCGACTTGGACACACCGCTCTCAATCTACCTCAAACTTGCCAACAAGCCTTTCACCTACCTGCTCGAATCCGTTGTCGGTGGAGAACGCTTCGGCCGCTATTCCTTTATCGGCCTGCCTTGCAGCCACTATCTCAAAACCAGCGGCAAACATGTCAATGTGTATCAAAACGGCGAAATCGTCGAACAACACGACGGCAATCCCCTGCCCTTTATCGAAGCCTTCCACAACCGCTTCAAAACGCCTGAAATCCCAAGCCTGCCACGCTTTACCGGCGGCCTGGTCGGCTACTTCGGTTATGAAACCATCTACAATTTCGAACATTTTGCCCACCGCCTGAAACATACGGCCAAAGCTGATCCGCTCGGTACGCCCGACATCCTCCTGATGCTCTCGCAAGAGCTTGCCGTAGTGGATAACCTAAGCGGCAAAATCTACCTGATTGTTTATGCCGATCCGTCTCAAGCCAACGGCTACGAACGCGCGCGCGAACGACTTGAAGACATCCGTACCCAGCTACGCCAAAGTTGCGCCATCCCGCTTTCCCTCGGCAGCAAGCAGACGCAAGCAGTCAGCGAATTTGGAGAAGAACCTTTCAAAGCCTGCGTCAACAAAATCAAAGACTACATCTTTGCAGGCGACTGCATGCAGGTTGTCCCCAGCCAACGCATGAGCATGGAATTTACCGACAATCCACTTGCCCTCTACCGCGCCCTGCGTACGCTAAACCCATCGCCGTATATGTTCTACTACGATTTCGGCGATTTTCATATTGTCGGCTCTTCGCCCGAAATCCTCGTCCGCCGCGAACGCGATGATGTCATCGTCCGCCCTATCGCCGGCACACGCCTGCGCGGCAAAACACCAGCCGAAGACCTCGCCAACGAGCAAGACCTGCTGAGCGATGCCAAAGAAATTGCCGAGCACGTCATGTTGATTGACTTAGGACGCAACGATGTCGGCCGCATCAGTAAAACCGGCGAAGTCAAAGTCACCGACAAAATGGTGATTGAAAAATACTCCCACGTGATGCACATCGTCTCCAACGTCGAAGGCCGTCTGAAAGACGGCATGACCAACATGGATATCCTCGCCGCCACCTTCCCTGCAGGCACACTTTCCGGCGCCCCAAAAGTCCGCGCCATGGAAATCATCGAAGAAGTCGAACCGAGCAAACGTGGCATCTACGGCGGCGCAGTCGGCGTATGGAGTTTCAACAACGACATGGACTTGGCCATTGCCATCCGCACTGCCGTGATTAAAAACAATACCCTCTTCGTCCAAAGCGGCGCAGGCGTAGTTGCCGACTCCGACCCAACCTCCGAATGGCAGGAAACGCAGAACAAAGCCCGCGCAGTAATCCGCGCAGCGCAAATGGTGCAAGAAGGGTTGGATAAATAATTTTCAGACGGCCTGCACTCTGAAATAAATAAACAACAAGATTATGATACTCAACGAAAAACAATTAAAATCCGTCAGCAAATTCCTCAGCTTTATCTTACGCCACCATCCTGAGCAAATCGGCATTACTTTGGATAAAGACGGCTGGGTGGATATTGATACCCTACTGACGCAGGTAAACCATCCCGAGCGCGGCTTTACGGGCAGTCCGCTGACCTACGAAGTATTGCTGGAAGTGGTCGAAAACAACGATAAAAAACGATTTACGATTTCCGAAGACGGCAAACGTATTCGCGCGGCGCAAGGTCATTCGACGGCACAAGTTCAGGTCGAACACAAAGTGGCAATGCCTCCTCAGATTTTGTATCACGGTACGGCTGAGCGCTCTGTTCCGTCTATTTTGGAACAAGGCCTGCATTCTGCCTCGCGCCATTTTGTCCATCTGTCTGCCGATGCCGCAACAGCCGTCAACGTCGGCTCCCGACACGGCAAGCCGCTTGTATTAACCATCGACACTGTCGCCATGCTTGCGGCAGGACATCAATTTTATCTGGCGGACAACGGCGTATGGTTAACTGAAAACGTTCCGCCGCAATTTATCGGCAAACTTTAAAACATCAGGCCGTCTGAAGCCGTAACATCATGTTCAGACGGCCTACAAACACCCTACCCAATTTCTTCATAAAGCGATTATCCATGAACACATCCCCCATCCTCCCTCCTGCTATGCTCGGCATTCTTGGCGGCGGACAATTAGGCAGAATGTTTACTGTTGCTGCCAAAACCATGGGCTACAAAGTAACCGTACTCGATCCCGACCCGAATGCGCCGGCGGCGGAATTTGCCGACCACCATTTGTGCGCGCCGTTTGATGATGAAGCAGCTTTGGAAGAATTAGCAAAATGTGCGGCGGTTACGACCGAGTTTGAAAACGTCAATGCCGACGCGATGCGTTTTCTCGCCAAACATACCAACGTTTCCCCCAGCGGAGACTGCGTTGCCATCGCGCAAAACCGCATTCAGGAAAAGGCATGGATACGCAAAGCAGGCCTGCAAACCGCGCCGTATCAAGCAGTTTGCAAAGCCGAAGACATCACTGAAGAAAGCGTACAATTTCTGCCCGGCATCCTGAAAACTGCCACTTTGGGCTACGACGGCAAAGGCCAAATCCGCGTCAAAACAGTGGACGAACTCAAAGCTGCGTTTGCCGAACACGGCAGCGTGGATTGCGTTTTGGAAAAAATGGTGGACTTGCGTGGCGAAATTTCCGTTATCGTATGCCGTCTGAACAATGACAACGTGCAAACTTTCGACCCTGCCGAAAATATTCACGAAAACGGTATCCTCGCCTACTCCATCGTCCCGGCCCGACTGAGTGCCGACATTCAGCAACAGGCGCGACAAATGGCGCAGCGATTGGCCGATGAATTGAACTACGTCGGCGTATTGGCGGTAGAAATGTTTGTTGTCGGCGACACACATGAATTGGTCGTCAACGAAATCGCGCCGCGTCCGCACAATTCCGGCCACCATACCATCGACGCCTGCGCGGCAGACCAATTCCAGCAACAGGTCCGCCTGATGTGCAACCTGCCTCCGGCTGACACCAAATTACTGACTTCTTGCTGTATGGCGAATATTTTGGGCGACGTTTGGAAGGAAGACGGCGGCGAACCCGAATGGCTGCCGCTGCAAAGCAACCCGAATGCACATCTGCATCTTTACGGCAAAAAAGCCGCGCGCAAAGGCCGAAAAATGGGCCACTTTACCGTCTTGGCCAACGATGCGGACAACGCGTTCCAAACCGCACAAACCTTACATCAAAGCCTGTAACCTTACCCACTTTTTCAGACGGCCTTTGATTGCCAAAGGCCGTCTGAAATCAATTTTTCCGACCATCCGCCATGAGCCTTCTGACCATCCTCCGTCCGGCAACCGAAAAAGACTGCCAAGCCATACACAACGCCCATCTGCACGCCGTTCAATACGCCTGCATCCGCAGTTACGATGAAACCATTATGCACACATGGGAAAGTCTGCTCGACATCAACAGCTATTTGGAAACCATCTCCGATAAAAACAAAGCCTTGTGGGTGGTCGAATACAAAGGGCTGATTCAAGGCTTCTTCCAAGTCGATTTCAAAGAAGCGCAACTGGACGCCTTATACGTCCATCCACTCTTCCACAATCTCGGCTTAGGCACGGCCCTCCTCAGCCGCGCCGAAGAAATGGCACGAAATGCAGGCCTCAGCTTTCTCAAACTGTATGCCTCGCTCAATTCCGTGCCTTTTTATCGCCTCAATCGTTATGAATCGCTCGGTACTGCCGTGTTGCAGCTGAACAAAACCGTCCGCGTCGAATGCGAATTGATGCGCAAATACCTGTAATTTCCCCTTCCTCCGTTGCTTTTTTGAAAGAAACCGATGTCCCGAATTGCCGCCCTGCCCGACCATCTTGTCAACCAAATCGCTGCCGGCGAAGTGGTCGAACGCCCTGCCAACGCCTTAAAAGAAATCGTTGAAAACAGTATCGATGCAGGCGCAACAGCGATTGATGTCGAGCTGGCCGGCGGCGGCATCCGTCTCATCCGCGTCAGCGACAACGGCAACGGTATCCACCCAGACGATATCGAGCTTGCGCTCCACCGCCACGCCACCAGTAAAATCAAAACCCTAAACGATTTGGAACACGTTGCCAGCATGGGCTTTCGCGGCGAAGGTTTGGCCAGCATCGCCTCCGTCAGCCGCCTGACCCTGACCAGCCGTCAAGAAGACAGTTCGCACGCGACACAAGTCAAAGCCGAAGACGGCAAACTCAGCAACCCTACGGCAGCCGCCCACCCCGTCGGCACCACCATCGAAGCCGCCGAACTCTTCTTCAATACCCCTGCGCGGCGCAAGTTCCTCAAATCCGAAAACACCGAATACGCCCACTGCGCCACCATGCTCGAACGCCTCGCGCTGGCGCATCCGCACATTGCCTTCTCACTCAAACGCGACGGCAAACAAGTGTTCAAGCTTCCTGCACAAAGCCTGCATGAACGTATTGCCGCCATTGTCGGCGATGATTTTCAGACGGCCTCATTGGAAATTGACAGCGGCAATGGCGCATTACGACTCTATGGCTCGATTGCCAAGCCAACCTTTGCCAAAGGTAAAACCGACAAACAATACTGCTTCGTCAACCATCGTTTTGTCCGCGACAAAGTCATGCTCCATGCCGTCAAGCAAGCATACCGCGACGTATTGCACAACGCGCTGACGCCTGCTTTCGTCCTCTTTCTCGACCTGCCGCCCGAAGCCGTGGATGTCAACGTCCACCCAACCAAAACCGAAATCCGCTTCCGCGACAGCCAACAAGTACACCAACTCGTGTTCCACACGCTCAACAAAGCCCTTGCCGACACGCGCGCCGACCTGACCGAAAGCGTCAGCAACGCAGGCGAAGTGTTGCATGACATTACCGGCGTTACTCCTGCCCCAATGCCGTCTGAAAACGACAGCGAAAATCTGTTTGATAGCGCATCCAACTACCCAACAGACAACAAACCCGATACACGCAATGCCTTTGGTTCATCAGGCAAAACTGCACCCATGCCTTACCAAGCAGCGCGCGTGCCGCAACAACGCAGCCTGTCTCTGCGCGAAAGCCGCGTGGCCATGAATACTTATGCCGAGCTCTACAAAAAAACCGACGACATCGACCTTGAGCTGAGCCAATTCGAGCAGGCACGTTTCGGCAATATGCCGTCTGAAACGCCTAATCCCAAAACAGATACGCCGCTTTCAGACGGCCTTCCCTCTCAATCTGAACTGCCGCCGCTCGGCTTTGCCATTGCCCAATTACTAGGCATCTACATCCTTGCCCAAGCCGAAGACAGCCTGTTGCTCATCGATATGCACGCTGCCGCCGAACGCGTCAACTACGAGAAAATGAAACGCCAACGTCAGGAAAACGGCAACCTGCAAAGCCAGCGACTGCTTATTCCCGTAACCTTTGCCGCGTCCCACGAAGAATGCGCCGCCCTTGCCGATCATGCCGAAACGCTGGCAGGCTTCGGGCTGGAACTGTCCGATATGGGCGGCAATACCCTTGCCGTCCGTGCAGTTCCCGCCATGCTCGGTAAAGCCGACGTTGTTTCACTGGCCAAAGACGTATTGGGCGAACTCGCCCAAGTCGGCAGCAGCCAAACCATCGAAGAACACGAAAACCACATCCTCGCCACCATGTCCTGCCACGGCTCTGTCCGCGCCGGCCGCCAGCTTACTCTGCCGGAAATGAATGCGCTCCTGCGCGATATGGAAAACACGCCGCGCAGCAACCAGTGCAACCACGGCCGTCCGACTTGGGTCAAACTGACTTTAAAAGAATTGGATGCGTTGTTTTTACGCGGACAGTAATGCCAATAAAAAGGCCGTCTGAAAATGCTTTCAGACGGCCTTTTAACTTATTTTCCCTTAACGAATATCCATAGGCGCAAACGATTTCACGGTTTCATCGATTGCTTTAACACGGGTCAGGAAGTCTTCTAATTGCACAAGTGGCAATGCGCTTGGGCCATCGCATTTGGCTTGGTCGGGATTGGCATGGGATTCGAGGAACAAACCAGCCAATCGGGTTGCCATACCGGCAAGCGCCAAGTCCAATACTTGGGCGCGACGTCCGCCTGACGCAGCGGCACCGGATTCGCGCGTTTGCAGGGAATGGGTTACGTCAAAAATAACGGGCAGGTTGTTACACGTTTTTTTCATCACGCCAAAGCCGAGCATATCGACCACCAAGTTGTCGTAGCCGAAGTTTGCGCCGCGTTCGCACAAAATAATTTGTTCGTTGCCTGCTTCTTGGAATTTCTCAACAATATTCTTCATTTGAGACGGGCTGAGGAATTGCGGCTTTTTGATGTTGATGACATTGCCGGTTTTCGCCATTGCCACCACCAAATCGGTTTGGCGCGCCAAGAAGGCAGGCAGCTGGATGACATCGCAGACTTCTGCAACCGGCTGGCATTGGTAAGGCTCGTGAACGTCGGTAATCACGGGAACGTTAAACTCACGTTTTACCGCTTGAAAAATCTTCATGCCTTCGTCCAAACCCACACCGCGGAAAGAGTGGATGGAAGAGCGGTTTGCCTTGTCGAAAGAGGCTTTGAACACGTAAGGGATGCCGAGTTTATCGGTTACTTTAACGTATTTCTCACAGGCTTTCAGCGTAGAATCGAGGTCTTCAAGGACATTGATGCCGCCGAAAAGGGTAAAGGGCGCATCGTTGCTGACGGTGATGTTGTTGATTTGGATATTCACGGCAAAGCCTTTCAGATAAGTTGAATTTGGGAAACAGGCCGTCTGAAACGTTTCAGACGGCCTTTGTTTGAATATTACAACACGGTGTGCGGCGGCTCATAAGAAATCACGTCGCGGATTTTATTGTTCTCATCGACGAGGACGACTTTCGGCTCATGCGCTGCAATTTCGGGTTCGGACAACATGACGTAAGACATGATAATCACGATGTCTCCTTTTTGAACCAAACGCGCGGCCGCGCCATTGAGACAAACGACACCGCTGCCGCGTTCGCCGGGGATGGTGTAGGTTTCAAGGCGTTCGCCGTTATTATTGTTGACGATGGCGACTTTTTCGTTAACGCAAATACCTGCCGCATCCAGCAGGTCTTGGTCAACAGTAATGCTACCGACGTAGTTGAGGTCGGCTTCGGTAACGGTGGCACGGTGGATTTTGCCGCCGAGCATGGTACGGAACATGGGTTTCCTTTTTGATTGTGGGTTGATCTGCGGTTTTAACTTCAGTGAAGCTAAAACCGCTGTTTGTGTGATTGAGGATTAGTTATTGGGAAAGTCTGATTCGTCGAACTCGGGTTCCGGGTCGCTTTGAAGGACTTTTCCGTTTAATTTCAACTCGCTGTTTTGCAGAGTCAGATGGGTTTTGACATTATCGTCTTCTAAGGTCAAATATTTTTCTCTTGCCATACTTTTGATGGTGCTGTCTACCATCAGGCGCAAGGTCTCGTTGATATCGTCGATGCTGGCACGGCCTGTGGCTTCATCTTCGGCATTGACGCTAAACAGGCTGCTTGCTTGGTTGACGGCGAGTTGTTCCAACAATTTTTGCGGTACGCTCATGTTGAAGTCAGCTTCGGTTTTTTTCAGCATATCGCCCAAGCTGTTGAGATCTTTGGCCGTCAAACCTTTAAAGGCAAGCTTGCCGCTGACATCGACATCACCATTAGGCATGGTAAATTTGAAAGTTTTGACGTTTAAAACCGGATTGTTGGTAAACAGGCCCGAAGCCTCGTTTTTGGCCGTCTGAATCAAGGAAGCCTGAATTTCTTCTTCGCTCATTTTCTTCACGGACACTTCGGCAATTTTGTTTTTCAATGCTAGAAGTGATGCGGCATCCAAATGTTCGGCAGCGACATTGATATCCAGAGGGCCGTATTTGTCTTCGCCATAGGTCAGGCTTTCAAATTGGAAGCGGCCTTCACTGTTGATGAATTTATCGACTTCGCTGGTCTGGGTATCGAAACGCAGTTTGTTGACTTCGATTTTAGACGGAGCAATCGTGCCGGTCGGATTGATAAACGCACCGATTTGCAGGTTGGTCACAAGGTTGACCAATTCGTTCAACTTAACGTTGTAATCGATATTTTCTTTCCATTGCAGCAGGAATTTATCCAACGTAATGCTGCTCTTACCCAAAGCAAGTTTGGTCAGGCCGTCTTCCGTTTCGGATTGGAAGCGCAGGTTTTCCAAAGACACATCACCTTTGTCGGCCAATTTGACTTGCAAAGACGGCGCAAGATAATCGTGACGATAGCTTTTGAAGCCTTGGCTGTAATCGGTATTGCCGCTAAAGCCTTTCCAGTTGAGCTTGATACCGGAAAGCTCTTCATAATCGAAGGCGGGAATATTGAGGCTGAGTTTGCCGTCGCCGGAAAGGTAAACCGTATTGGTCATGGTCAACGGCGTTTGCTGGCCGAAGAAGCGGTCTAAAACTTTTTTGGTTTCCGGATGGTATTGGAACTCGGTTTCCACGTGGGCGCGCGTGCCGAAGCCGCCGGCAAACGGGCCGTGTGTTACGTGGTTGATGACCGTAATCGGCTCTTGCAGGACGGTTTTCAAATTGTCCGGCAGGTATTTTTGCGTATTTTGAAGTAGGGTCGGCTTGAGGCGGATGACGGTCGTCTCGGTTGAACTAAACCAGCCGCGATCGTATTGGTGGGACTCAACGGTCAGGAAACCGGATTCCTGCAACAGCTTTTGTTGCTCGGTCAGGCTTTCTTCCGCTTTGACACCAAGATAATAAGGCGTGCCGAGCGCAGCGGCGACAACAACGGCGGCAGTCGGGATAAGATACTTTTTCATCACTTCAAACAGATTAGGTTCAAAGCGTAAAGCATAGCATTTTTTAGCTGTTTTGTCTTATCCGCCGTTTCAGACGGCCTTTAGGTAAAGATTGTGATATTATGCAAACATAAACGATTTTTACACTTTTGGCAGGCCTTACCCTGTCTGCCAAGATGTCATTAAAGGTTTGCAAATGCTTTTATTTATCGACAATTACGACAGCTTCACCTACAACATCGTTCAATACTTTGCCGAATTGGGGCAGGAAGTTTTGGTACGCTGCAACGATGAAATTACCATCGAAGAAATCGAAGCCCTAAAACCGCAATATCTGGTCATCGGCCCCGGCCCTTGCTCACCGAAAGAAGCAGGCATTTCTGTTGCGGCCATGCAGCACTTTGCCGGCAGGCTGCCCGTCATGGGCGTGTGTCTCGGCCATCAAACCATGGGCGAAGCGTTCGGCGGCAATGTCGTGCGCGCGCAAACAATGATGCACGGCAAAGTCTCCCCCGTTTTCCATCACGGCACAGGCATGTTTAAAGACCTGCCCAATCCGGTCAACTGCACGCGCTACCACAGCCTGGCCATCGACCGCGCCACCCTGCCCGACTGCCTCGAAATTACCGCTTGGACGGAAGATGGCGAAATCATGGGCGTACGCCACAAAGAATATGCCGTCGAAGGCGTACAGTTCCACCCCGAAGCCCTGCTGACCGAACACGGCCACGATATGCTGAAAAACTTCTTGGAAGAATTCAAAGACTATCGTCCGCAAAAATCTTAATGAAAGGCCGTCTGAAAGGTGTTTGACAATGTTCAAACCGCATTTTCAGACGGCCTGAATCACATCGGACACGAACAAAGGAAAAATCATGATTACCCCTCAACAAGCGATTGAACGCCTCATCAGCAACAACGAACTTTTCTACGATGAAATGACCGACCTCATGCGCCAAATCATGAGCGGCCAAGTTCCGCCCGAGCAAATCGCCGCCATCCTGACCGGCCTGCGGATTAAAGTTGAAACCGTTTCCGAGATTACCGCCGCAGCCAGCGTGATGCGTGAATTTGCCACCAAAGTGCCGCTGGAAAACGCCGATGACTTGGTCGATATTGTCGGCACGGGCGGCGATGGTGCCAAAACCTTCAATATTTCCACGACTTCCATGTTTGTCGCGGCTGCGGCAGGCGCAAAAGTCGCCAAACACGGCGGACGCTCTGTTTCTTCATCCAGCGGCGCTGCTGATGCCATGGAACAAATGGGCGCCAACCTCAACCTCAACCCCGAACAGGTTGCCCAAAGCATCCAGCAAACCGGCATCGGCTTTATGTTCGCGCCCAACCATCACAGCGCCATGCGCTATGTTGCCCCTGTCCGCCGTTCGCTCGGTTTCCGTAGCATCTTCAATATTTTGGGGCCGCTGACCAATCCTGCCGGCGCAGCAAACCAACTCTTGGGTGTGTTCCACATCGACTTGTGCGGCATTCTTTCCCGCGTATTGCAACAGCTTGGTTCCAAACATGTTTTGGTCGTGTGCGGCGAAGGCGGTTTGGATGAAATCACGCTGACCGGCAAAACCCGCGTTGCCGAACTGAAAGACGGAAAAATTACCGAATACGACATCAGCCCGGCCGATTTCGGCATGGAAGTCCGCCGCAATTTAGACGAAATCAAAGTCGAAAATGCGCAAGAATCCCTGCAAAAAATGAACGAAGTGCTGGACGGCAAAGCCGGTGCCGCACGCGATATCGTCGTCCTCAATGCCGCCGCCGCGCTCTACGCAGGAAATGTGGTCGCTTCGCTGGCAGACGGTGTCAAAGCTGCTCAAGAAGCCATCGACTCCGGCAAGGCCAAAGCCAAAAAAGACGAATTTATCGAATTTGGCAAACAGTTTGCCTAAACTGTAAAACCATAAACAAAGGCCGTCTGAAAAATCTTTCAGACGGCCTTTTATTCTTTAAATATTAAAATTTGCTTTTAATATCATTAATCAAGCCTTCAGCTTTTTCTTTGGCTTCATCAACCAAATGCTCAGCTTCTTCTTTGCCTTTTTGCAAAACATCGCCTGCTTTTTCTTCAATGTCGCCGACCACTTCTTTTACTTTGCCAACGCCTTGTTGAACCAAGCCCTCAGCTTCAAGTTTAGCATTGCCGGATACATCGCCAGCCACTTCTTTTACTTTACCGCTGATTTTATCTAATTCGCCGCTCATGGTCATACTCCTGGATTAAATGTTGATAGGATGAGTGCTGCATTACCTTATATCGGGGGCTTCGTTTCAACTTTAAAGGCCGTCTGAAAGCCAAAACATGACAAAACGAGTTAAATTAGGTCAATCCATCTGTTTCAATATCGCTTCGGCTACTGCCTTGCCTATCATCTTACTGCCAAACTCATTGAAATGAAGCCCGTCGCACAGCATCACATCGGTCAAATCCTGCTCAAACATCAAACCGTATAAATCATTGACGGCAAAGCCATATTGCCTTGCCAAATCCTCTGCCACACGGTTATAGGCCTTCAAATCAGCCAGATAACGGCGCGAGGGTTTGACGATATTGTGTACGCTTTCCAAAAACGGCGTACTGCTCGCCCAAATAATTTTTGCACCTGTCTGTTTCAGATAATCGAAAATTTGGGTCAGGTTATTGCGGTAGGTTTCTATATCGGCCACCGGCTCATTACAGCCTTGATTGTGGCGGATATCGTGCAAACCGCAGTTGATGTGAATAATGTCTCCCACAATCGCGTCCTCTGTCCATTGCCTGATATGCTCTAACACATCATGCGACGAACGGCAGTTTTCCGATGGAGAAACAATATCCGCCTCAGGCAAAGCGGTGCGCATGTAAGGCTCCGATGCAAGCCGAACGGAATCGCCGATTAAGTAAACGGTCATTTTTGTTCTCCTCCCTTTATTTAAACAAACAGCAAGGCCGTCTGAAATATCACTTATATTATTATAAGAGTGCTATTTCAGACGGCCTTAACTTCAGTCAAGTTTTATTGTTAAATCATAAATTAACGCTGACTGTTTTTATAAAAATCAATTAATTGCTTGGCCTGCAACATGGGCAGGCCAAAATGGTCGCTTACGGCTTTCAAATCCTTCCATTCCTGACCGGTCAGATTTTGCCCAACCCACTTGAGGTTTTCCGGATTGCTCTTGATTTTCTCAAAATACGCCTGCTTGCGTTTCCAGTTGCGCGACCACACCAACAACATGGTAAAAATACATAAAACAATCAATACAATATTGGTAAACAACATCATGTCCATACAACATACTCCCGCTTGGGTCTCGAAATCAGAAAATATGGATTAAAGGCCGCCTGAAAAAACAGTCTTCAGACGGCCTTTATATTATCACTCAATATTCACCCGTTTCAGGCGCAAGGCATTACCCAATACCGAAACCGAGCTTGCCGCCATTGCCGCGCCTGCGATGACGGGATTTAAAAAGCCAAGCGCAGCGAGCGGAATGCCCAAGATATTGTAGAAGAAGGCGAAAAACAGGTTTTGCTTGATGTTTTTCAAAGTCGCCTGCGATACCAACAGGGCATCGGCGAGTTGGTTGACCGAATGCTGCATCAGCGTGGCGGATGCGGTATGTTCGGCAACGTCCGCTCCGCCTTTCATGGCGAAGCTGACGTTGGCGGCGGCGAGCGCGGGTGCGTCGTTGATACCGTCGCCGACCATCGCCACGGTTTTGCCGGCGGCTTTGAGTTTCTGTACTTCGGCGGCTTTGTCGCGCGGACTCATATTGCCGAAGGCGTGTGCGATGCCCAGTTGTTTGGCGACGTATTCGACCGTGCCTTGGTTGTCGCCGCTCATGATGTAAACATCGATATTGTGTTTTTTCAGACGGCCTATGGCTTCGGCGGTATCGGCTTTCAATGCGTCGGCGAGTGCGAATGCGCCGATAGGTTTGTTGTCAACTGAGACTGCAACAATGCTTGCAATATCCCAAACGCCGTCTGAAAACTTCGGCAAGGTCAGTTCGGCAAATTCGGCTTTTCCTGCTTTCACCAAACCCACGCCTTCCACTTCGGCGGTAATGCCTGCGCCGACAACGGTTTGGGCGCTTTGTGCGGCAGGAATGTCCAAACCGCGCGCTTGGGCAGCGGAGACGATGGCGCGGGCGAGCGGGTGGGCGGTGTTTTGTTCGACGGCGGCGGCGATGCGGTACAAAGCGTCTTCGTCAAAGCCGCTGTCGGGTACGCAATAAACGGCGGCAACCTGCGGTCTGCCTTCGGTCAGCGTGCCGGTTTTGTCCAACACGACGGCATCGACGTGGGCGGCTTCTTCCATTGCCGCCGCATCTTTAAACCAAATACCGTGTTTCACTGCTTTGCCCATGCCGACCATAATCGCGGCGGGCGTCGCCAGACCGAGCGCGCACGGACAAGCAATTACCAAAACGGCAACGGCGTGCATCAGCGCAACCGTCCAATCGCCTTTTACCAGCCAAGTGGCGATAAAAGTCAGAAGCGCGATGCCCACAACAGTTGGCACAAACACCGCCGCCGCCTTATCGGCTACGCGCGCAATCGGCGCCTTGCTGCCCTGCGCTTCGGAGAGCGCGTTCATCATGTCGCCGAGCAGGGTTTGGCTGCCGAGCTGCGTGGCACGGTACACCACGCTGCCTTCGGTCATCAGCGCGCCCGCCAACACTTTGCCGCCCGCCTTTTTCTCTTCGGGGTTGGATTCGCCGGTAAGATGGCTCTCGTCCGCCCAACCGCTGCCGCTTTCAATGATGCCGTCGGCGGCAATGCGTTCGCCATGGTTGGCGCGGATAAGGTCGCCGATTTGCACTTGGTCGATGGGAAGCTGTTTCCATTCGCCATTGCGTTGCACGTTGACTTGAGTAGGCGTGAGTTTGAGCAGCAAGCCCAAGCTGTTGAGGCTGGATTTTTTGGTGCGGTGTTCCAAAAATTTGCCCAGCGACACAAAACCGATCACCATCACGCCTGCTTCAAAATACACATGCGCCATGCCGTGCGCCGCATGCGGACTGAAAAACAGCATATAAACGGAATACAGGTAAATCGACACCGTGCCGATGGTAACGAGCACGTCCATATTCGCCAGTCCGCCTTTAATGCTTGCCCACGCGCTTTTGTAAAACGGGATGGCCAGCCAAAGCTGCACCACGCTTGCCAGCACAAACTGCCATACAGGCGGAATCATCCAATCGTGCCGCCCGATCATCATGCCTGCCATGCCGATTAAAAACGGAATATTAATGGCCAGCAAAAGCCACAGCCTCCAGCCGATATGGTGTTCTGCTTCAGGTTGCGGCAATGTATCTTCCGTTTTTTCCTTTGCGCCGTAACCGGTTTTCTCAATGATTTTGGCGATGTCGGCAGCGGAAGTTTTGCTGTCGTCAAACGTAACCTGCGCCTCCTCGCTGGCAAAGTTTACCCCTGCCGATTCGACAAAATCTTTTTTGTTCAACACTTTTTCAATGCGCGAAGCGCAGGCCTGACAGGTCATGCCTTCGATTTGGAAACGGACTTTTTGTTGCATGGTTTCTTCCTTCTGAATGTGGTTGGGCTACCTGAAAAAAGCGGAGCAGGGTTTTCAGGTAGCCTTTGGGGTGTTGCAGTCGATTTGTTGCGATTCGATTTACAAAGCCGCATCAAAGCCGCCGTCTTCCACCGCTTCTATCAGCGCGGCGGGGTTGGTTTGGGCGGGGTCGAATTCCACGACGGCGTTCTTGTTTTCCAGGCTCACTTCGGCCTTGTCCACGCCGTTTACGCCTTCGAGGATGCTGGTAACGCTTTTCACGCAGCCGCCGCAGGTCATGCCTTCGATGTTTAATGTGATGGTTTGCATAGGGTTTCCTTTCTGTTGGAATGAGGCTGAGGTTTTAAAGCCCGTTGCAGCCAAAGCTTTCAGGTAGCCTGAAATGATGGGTCTGCTCTTGCTTTCCTGCTAAGTGCCGCCACTATAAAGCTTCACCCGAAGTAAAGGTCAAGCATCATGATGAACATCAGCCAGGCCGCGGCCGAGAGCGGCCTTTCCGCCAAACAAATCCGCGACTACGAAAAGCACGGCCTAATCGCCCCGGCCGCGCGCAGCGAAGCGGGCTACCGCCGCTACGGACAGGCCGACCTTGTCCGGCTGCGCTTTATCCGCCATGCGCGGGAAGTGGGCTTTTCGCTGCCGCAGATCGGGCAGCTTTTGAGCCTGCAACACAACCCGCAGCGTACCAGCCGCGAAGTGAAAACGCTCACTGCGCGGCACATCGCCGAGCTGGAAGCCAAAATCGAACGCTTGCAGGGCATGGTGGCCGAGCTGCAACGTTGGCACGATGCCTGCACGGGAGACGACTTCCCGGATTGTGCGATTTTGGCCGGGCTGGAGGAGCGTTAGGCGGCTTTGGCAGAATAGAAACAGGCTACCTGAAAAGTTTCAGGTAGCCTTAGTCGGCCGCTAACGGTTTGGTACAGGCCTCGTCGTAATACGGCAGCCACTTGCCGCCGCTTTGCTTCAGATATGCGCGAAAACTTTTGTTTACCCGTGTGGCGGTGTAATCCAAATAATGGCAAAAAGTAAGTTATCAAGAGACAGAGGCCGTCTGAAGCGTTTCAGACGGCCTTTTCAAAATACGCTTATCGGTTACAAAGCCACATCGTAGCCGCCGTCTTCTACGGCATCAATCAGCGCATCGGTATCTGTCTTGCTTTCATCAAAAGTAATCACTGCATTTTTGTTTTCCAAGCTGACTTCTGCTTTTTCCACGCCTTCTACGCCTTCCAAAAGACGGGTTACGCTTTTCACGCAGCCGCCGCAGGTCATGCCGTCGATATTGAGGGTAACAGTTTGCATTTGTATTTCCTTTCATTCAAACAAATATAGTTGCCAAATACTTTACTCCTTACACAAACAGCTTGCAAATTCTTCATTAAGGCCGTCTGAAAAATGCAGATAGGCGTACAATAACGACCTTTGCTTCATCAAACGGACATAATAATGACTTCAACATTCAAACAATGGGTTAGCGTATGCGCGCTGGCGGTGGGTGCATTTATTTTCAATACCACCGAATACATTCCGATTGCGCTTTTGAGCGACATCGGTCAGAGCTTTGGCAAACCGGCAACGGAAGTGGGCATGATGATTACGGTGTATGCATGGATTGTTGCGCTCCTATCGCTGCCGCTGATGCTGATGACGAAAAACATCGAACGGCGCAAATTATTGCTGATGCTGTTTGCACTGTTTGCGCTGTTTCACGCGCTGTCGTTCTTTTCTTGGAACTTCAACATCCTTTTGGTCAGCCGTATCGGAATTGCGCTGACACACGCGGTCTTTTGGTCAATTACGGCTTCTTTGGCGGTACGGCTTGCCCCCGCCGGCAAAACCAATCAGGCTTTGGGCTTGCTCAGTACGGGTACGGTTTTAGCGATGGTTTTGGGCATTCCGCTGGGGCGCGTGGTCGGGCAATACTTCGGCTGGCAGCTCAGCTTCCTGCTGATCGGGGGCTGTGCTGCCGGCGTAATGCTGGTGTTGGCCAAAAACCTGCCTGCTTTACCCAGCCAAAATACCGGCTCTTTAAGCAGCCTGCCGAGTTTGTTCAAACGCCGCAACCTGATGTTGCTTTATGCCATGACGGTGTTGATTATTACGGCACACTTCACGGCATACAGCTATATCGAGCCTTTTGTGTTGCAAGTTGGCGGATTTAAGGCAGAACAAGTTACCATCGTTTTGAGCCTGTACGGTTTGGCAGGCTTTGCCGCTTCTTATTTGTTTGGCAAATGGTTTGCCAAATCGCAACGCCTGTTTATGCTTGGCGCGGTGGCGGTCATCCTGCTCTCTGCCCTGCTTCTTCTGCCGTTTGCCTCTTTCCCTTATGCGGTGTACGCGCTGGTGTTTATTTGGGGAGTGGCCATCGTCATTGTCAGCTTGGGCATGGTGTCGAAAGTCTTGGCATTTGCCTCAGATGCAACAGATGTGGCCAACTCGATTTATTCAGGTTTGTACAACGTCGGTATCGGCGGCGGTGCGCTTTTGGGACATTATGTGACCGTCTGGTTCGGCCTTTCCAATATCGGCATTGCCGGAGCCTTGCTGGCAGCGGCAGGTCTGGCCGTTTGCGGCTTGTTGTTTAAGGAACAAGACAATCTGACGCAAAACGTTTAAATCCATATAAATCAGGATGGTATTACTGACCTGGCCGTAATTTTGGTAGTTTTACCGGTTTGTCCCGATTCTTATTAACCCACGATGGGTCTTCATTCGCCGGATAAGCAGTTTTCTTGCTGCTTATCCGGTTTTCATTTCATTTTTAAAAAACAATTTACAATTTGTTTACACTACATCAAATTACAAATATACTGTCGCCTATTAGGCCGTCTGAACGTACGGCTGAAAAGAAAAACCAATCATGTTTCAGAGGAATACATCATGGACTTAAACGCCAAGGATAAGACTCAGCATCCTGAGAACGTCGAGCTTCTCAGTGCGCAGAAGCCGATTACCGACTTTAAAGGACTGCTGACGACCATTATCTCTGCTGTTGTCTGCTTCGGCATTTATTACATCCTTCCCTACAGCCCCGATGCCAATAAAGGTATCGCGCTGTTGCTTTTTGTTGCGGCACTTTGGTTTACCGAAGCCGTACACATTACCGTTACCGCGCTGATGATCCCTATCCTTGCCGTTGTACTCGGCTTCCCAGATATGGACATCAAAAAAGCGATGGCTGGTTTCTCCGACCCGACGATTTATATCTTCTTCGGCGGCTTCGCGCTTGCAACCGCCCTGCACATGCAACGTCTCGACCGTAAAATCGCCGTCAGCCTGTTGCGCTTGTCCCGCGGCAATATGAAAGTTGCCGTGTTGATGCTGTTTGCCGTTACCGCTTTCCTGTCTATGTGGATCAGTAACACTGCGACTGCCGCGATGATGTTGCCTTTGGCAATGGGCATGATGAGCCACCTCGACCAAGAAAAAGAACGCAAAACCTACGTCTTCGTCCTGCTTGGCATCGCCTACTGCGCCAGTATCGGCGGCTTGGGCACCGTGGTTGGCTCTCCGCCGAACATGATTGCCGCCAAAGCGCTGAACTTGGACTTCGTCGGCTGGATGAAGCTCGGCCTGCCGATGATGCTGTTGATTCTGCCGCTGATGCTGTTCTCCATGTACGTCATCCTCAAACCTAATTTGAACGAGCGCGTGGAAGTTAAAGCCGAATCTATCCCTTGGACTTTGCACCGCGTTATCGCGTTGTTGATTTTCTTGGCCGCAGCCATCGCTTGGGTATTCAGCTCCAAAATCAAAGCTGCATTCGGCATTTCCAACCCCGATACCGTTATCGCGCTGATTGCCGCCGTTGCCGTCGTCGTATTCGGCGTGGCGCAATGGAAAGAAGTTGCCCGCAATACCGACTGGGGTGTATTGATGCTCTTCGGTGGCGGTATCAGCTTGAGCGCATTGCTGCAATCTTCCGGCGCATCTGAAGCTCTGGGTCAGCAAGTTGCTTCCACGTTCTCCCATTCTCCTGCATTGCTGGTGATTTTCGTGGTTGCCGCCTTCATCATCTTCCTGACCGAGTTCACCAGTAACACGGCTTCCGCCGCCTTGCTTGTACCTATTTTCGCCAGCATCGCCGCACAAATGGGTCTGCCCGAACAAGTCTTGGTATTCGTCATCGGCATTGGCGCATCTTGTGCCTTCATGCTGCCGGTTGCCACGCCGCCTAACGCGATTGTGTTCGGTACAGGCTTGATTAAGCAACGCGAAATGATGAACGTTGGCTTATTGCTGAACGTCCTCTGTATCGTATTGGTTGCGCTGTGGGCTTATTTCGTCCTGATGCCGTAAACCCGTAAAACCATATCCCAGGCCGTCTGAAAGAATATTTTTCAGACGGCCTTGAAGTTTGTCGTTCAGACACAATTTAACGAATGATTCAAAACCGGATTCTAACGAAAGGAAACCCATGATTATCCTGCACACCAACAAAGGCGATATCAAAATCGAACTCGATTTCGACAAAGCCCCCGTTACAGCTAAAAACTTCGAGCAATACGTTAAAGACGGCTTCTACGACGGCGTAATCTTCCACCGCGTCATCAAAGGCTTCATGATTCAAGGCGGCGGCATGGATGAAAACATGAACGAAAAAGAAACCCGCGATCCGATTCAAAACGAAGCGTCCAACGGTTTGCCTAACGAAAAATACACCATCGCCATGGCGCGTACTTCCGATCCTCATTCTGCCAGCGCGCAATTCTTCATCAACACTGCCGACAACGCTTTCCTGAACTTCCGTTCTAAAGAGCTGTACGGCAAAACCGTAGTCCAAGACTGGGGCTATGCCGTATTCGGTAAAGTCGTTGACGGTTTTGACGTTGTCGATGCCATCGAAGGCGTTTCTACCAAACGTCACGGCTACCACGACGACGTACCGAGCGAACCAGTCATCATCACTAAAGCCGAAGTGGTTTAATTGATTTGATTTCCCATAAAAACAGCCTGTCCGAATTAAAACCGGATAGGCTGTTTTTCAATAATGACGCATACCGTCACACATCATAAGTACCGACCACGCATGCCGAATCCAAGACATGACCCTGCATGGCAAAATGCAGCTCATTAAAGCGGAAACCGCGCGGTAAATCCAAAACAGTATCCAGCGCGTACACAATCAGTTCATAACGATGGCGGTTGTTCGGTGGTGCCATACCGCCGTAAAAAGAAGCCTCTTCAATTTCAAATTTACCCAACGCACTCGCCCAAGTGTTCGCGCCCTGTGTGAAATCTGTTGCAGAAATACTTTCATTTTCTGCCACGGAAGTGCGTTTCAAATCCGAAATCAACCAATGCGTCCATACGAAGCCGGATGCTGAAATGGCATCTTTGTCTTCCAGCACCACGGCAAACGATTTTGTTCCTTCAGGCGCATCTTCAATCTCAAAAGGAATCGAATAAGAAGGCATACCGCTCGGGCTGAACTGGCTGCCGCGCTTGCCGTATTTGTCTTCAAATTCGCCGTTGACAATAGCTTTACTGCTGACTTTCATCTTATATCTCCCAATAGTAGGTTTGTTCATTCTAACAAACACCAAGGCCGTCTGAAAGATACTGCCGTTTTCACTTTCCCGATGCCGCATTTTCAGGCGGCCTCAAGCAATATTCACAATTCGATCAAACACATTTGACATTCCATAGTATAATCCGCCGCATGAAAATTACACAGGATACGCATTATGGATTGGAAAGGTCGTGAACAAAGCCAAAACGTCGAAGATCGCCGCGGAAGCCGTGGCGGCGGCAGCGGTAAAACGCCGGGCATACTCGGCATTATCGTGGTTTTGATCGGCGCATATTACGGCGTGGATTTGAGCGGTTTGGTTGGCGGCTCATCTTCGATGGGCATTCCTACCCAGCAAGCTTCCCGACTCGACAGCCAACAAGAAGCCGAGTTGAAAGAACTGTCCCGTGTCGTCCTTGCTAATACCGAAAAAACATGGAGTAAATATTTCCAGCAACACGGCCAACACTACACACCGACAACCATGGTGTTGTATGAAGGCAGTACGTCCACCGCCTGCGGTACGGGCCAATCTGCCATGGGCCCGTTTTACTGTCCGGGCGACCAAAGAGTTTATTTGGATTTGAGTTTCTACGAAGACATGCGCACCAAGCTCGAATCCGCCAGCGATGCCGCGTTTGCCTACGTTATTGCCCATGAAGTCGGCCATCACGTTCAAAACCTGCTCGGCATTCTGCCTAAAATCCACAAAATGCAACAGCAAGTCGGCAAAAAAGAGGCCAATGCCCTTTCCGTCAAACTCGAATTGCAGGCCGACTGCTTCGCCGGTATTTGGGGACACTACGCCATCAACAACAATATCTTCAAAACAGAAGACATTCAAAAAGCGATGCTTGCCGCCGAATCCGTCGGCGACGACCGCTTGCAGAAACAGGCGCAGGGCTATGTCGTTCCCGACAGCTTTACCCATGGCTCGTCCGAAGAACGCATGACTTGGCTCAAGCGCGGTTTGGAAAGCGGCGACATCAACCAGTGCAACACTTTCAACAATTGATTCGTCCAAACAACACTGTTCTTTGATGTAACGACAAAAGGCCGTCTGATTTTTTCAGACGGCCTTTTAGCCGTGTTAGAATAAACCCCATTATTTCCACTTAAATTTAAAGGAAATCCACATGGCAAATATCGCCCGCGACATTTTCAAAGCCTACGATATCCGAGGCATCGTCGGCAAAACCCTGACCGACGAAGCTGCCTACTTAATCGGTAAAGCTATTGCTACCAAAGCCTCCGAAAAAGGCATTACCCGCATCGCACTCGGTCGCGACGGCCGTTTGAGCGGTCCCGGCCTGATGGCGCAGATTCAACGCGGTTTTACAGACAGCGGCATCGACGTCCTCAATGTCGGCATGGTTGCCACCCCTATGCTCTACTTCGCAGCCATCAACGAATGCGGCGGCAGCGGCGTAATGATTACCGGCAGCCACAATCCGCCCGATTACAACGGTTTCAAAATGATGCTCGGCGGCGACACGCTCGCAGGCGAAGCCATTCAAGAACTTTTAGCCATTGTTGAGAAAGACGGTTTTGTTGCCGCCGATAAACAAGGCAGCGTAACCGAAAAAGACATCTCCGGCGAATACCACAACAACATCGTCGGCCACATCAAGCTCAAACGCCCGATGAAAATCGTGATTGACGCGGGCAACGGTGTCGGTGGCGCATTTGCAGGCAAGCTCTACAAAGGCTTGGGCAACGAAGTGACCGAACTTTTCTGCGAAGTGGATGGCAATTTCCCTAATCACCACCCTGATCCTTCCAAACCGAAAAACCTGCAAGACCTCACCGTCGAGCTTAAAAACAGCGATGCCGAAATCGGCTTGGCATTTGACGGCGATGCCGACCGCTTGGGCGTAGTCACCAAAGACGGCAACATCATCTATCCAGACCGCCAACTGATGCTTTTCGCTCAAGACGTGTTGAGCCGCAATCCTAAAGCCAAAGTGATTTTCGACGTCAAATCCACCCGTCTGCTTGCGCCTTGGATTAAAGAACACGGCGGTGATCCTGTCATGGAGAAAACCGGCCACAGCTTCATCAAATCCACCATGAAAAAAACCGGTGCACTGGTTGCCGGAGAAATGAGCGGCCACGTTTTCTTTAAAGAACGCTGGTACGGCTTCGACGACGGTATGTATGCCGGCGCACGCCTCTTGGAAATCCTGTCTGCCTTCGACAATCCGTCCGAAGTGTTGAACAAGCTGCCGCAAAGCATTTCCACTCCGGAACTCAACATCGACCTGCCCGAAGGCAGCAACGGCCACAAAGTGATTGAAGAGCTGGCTGCCAATGCCAAGTTTGAAGGTGTGACCGAAATCATCACCATCGACGGCTTGCGCGTTGAATTCCCTGACGGCTTCGGCCTGATGCGTGCTTCCAATACCACGCCGATTTTGGTATTGCGTTTTGAAGCGGATACGCAAGAAGCGATTGAGCGTATTCAAAACCAATTCAAAGCAGTCATTGAAAGCAATCCTGCATTGAAATGGCCGCTATAAGGGTTTAGGCTAAAACAAAAGGCCGTCTGAAAATCATTTCAGACGGCCTTTAATATTAAACATTGATTATTTAAAGTTTGGAAACCAAGAATATCCCGGCTTAGTTATCCGACTTGCGCCAACTGTTGACGCATTTCATCAATAACGGCTTTGTAATCCGGTTTGCCAAAAATCGCCGAGCCGGCAACAAACGTATCCGCACCTGCCGCCGCAATTTCAGCAATATTGTCTGTCTTCACGCCGCCATCGACTTCCAATGCGATATGGCGGCCGCTTTGCCGTTCATACTCATCCAACATCTCGCGCACTTTGCGGATTTTCCCCAGCGTATTCGGAATAAAACTTTGTCCGCCAAAGCCCGGGTTGACCGACATCAGCAACACCATATCCAGTTTATCCAAAACGTTTTCCAGAATATTGACCGGCGTAGCAGGATTCAATACCAAACCAGCCTGACAGCCGTATTCTTTAATCAAACCCAAGCTGCGGTCGACATGGCGGCTGGCTTCGGGATGGAAAGTAATGATATTGGCACCGGCTTTGGCAAACGCATGAATCAAATCGTCCACCGGCTCAACCATCAAATGCACATCGACCGGCATGGTTGCATACGGTTTCAAAGCCGCGCAAACCATAGGGCCGAAAGTCAGATTCGGTACATAATGGTTGTCCATCACGTCAAAATGAATCAAATCCGCACCGGCGCGGATAACTTCGCCAACCTCTTCGCCCAAGCGGGCAAAATCGGCAGACAAAATACTGGGGGCAATACGGTAGTCGGTCATGTTTATTCTCCTAAAGTGTGTTCCTTTGTCATTATCGCATTTTTAACCCTATGTTGTATGCTGCCGACAACATCTCTGCCGTCATTTTTATGAATTTACATTTCATATACATTAATGAAACTTATAATCACATAGTAAGGCTTTGAAAATAAATTATTAGATTACATACATGTGCAAAAAAATCTAACATCATTAACAAAAGTTAACTGCATTGATACTGCCTTTCACACGCTTATCGGTTATATTTCCAAACCTGATGAAACATTAGGAAAACACCGTGTCTGTTGCACTTTCCCGCTATCCGACTTTTATTTTCTTAGCACTTGCCCTACTCTGTTCCAGTCTGCCTGCACACGCCAGTCCGTTTCTGGCCACTTTGGACGACTTCCACCCGAATTGCGACATCCGACAGCTTAATTTATCCGCCGATCAACACGCCGCCCTGCGCCGCCTGCGTACCGACTTCAAACAAATCAACGATAAAGCCTACCGCAAAACCGTACGCTCCGACCGCAACCGCCGTCAAACCATTATCAAAATCCTCTCCGGCGACTCATTCGACTCAAACGCCGCCCGCGACTATGTTGAAAGCCGCTACCTCTCCAGCATGGACTATGCAGTGGATGAAATGGAAATCCAATACCGCCTCTATCATCTGCTCAATCCGCGCCAACGCCAGCAGTGGTTGTCTTCATGTTTACGCTGATGGATAAATAAAAATACAAAAAGGCCGTCTGAAACCATATTCAGACGGCCTTTACTTTTTCAGCCTTAATCCAGCACTCTTTCTTCCGGCAAGCGTCCTGCCCAGTCGCAGGCAAACTGCCATGCCGAGCGGCCCGAACGGCTGCCGCGCATTTGCGCCCATTGCAACGCGGCTTGGCGCGCCGTATCGTCAAAAGGCACATTGAAATCTTCCAACCAGTTGGCTACGGCGGTCAAATAATCGTTTTGGTCGAAAGGATAAAAACTCAGCCATAAGCCAAAGCGGTCGGAAAGAGAGATTTTCTCCTCGACGGCCTCTTTCTGATGGATTTCACCGCGAGTGCCCGTAGTACCGCCGTTTTCATCCATGTATTCAGGAATTAAATGACGACGGTTGGAAGTGGCATAAACCAAAACATTGGTGCAACGTTGCGACAGTCCGCCGTCTAAAGCAGTTTTCAAGGCTTTATAGGTTTCATCGCCGGTTTCAAACGACAAATCATCGCAGAAAACGATAAATTTCTCAGGACGATCGGACAACAGCGTCAATAAAGCCGGCAAGCTAATCAAATCGCTCTTATCCACTTCAATCAAACGCAAACCGCGCTCGGCGTATTCGTGCAACAACGCTTTAACTAAGGAGGATTTGCCTGTACCGCGTGCGCCGGTCATCAAGACATTATTTGCCGGACGGCCTGCCAAAAATTGATCGGTATTGCGTTTCAGCCTGTCGGTTTGCGAACCGACTGCCGCCAATCTGCTCAAAGGAAACGTATGCGGACGCGGCAGGCTTTCCAAAATGCCTTTTTTGCCCACGCTGTGCCAACGGTAGGCCAAAGCGCGCCAGTCGGTTTTACCGGCTTCGTCAGGCAGGATTAAATCCAGACGGTTTAAAACGGAATTCGCTTTTTTCAAAAAATTGGATAATTTCATTTCGGCTTTCTTTTTTTCAGACGGCCTTTTGTGCCAATACACGCATCACGGTATCGACAACGGCTTGGGTTTGCGGATCGATTTCAATATTGATGAGATCGCCTTCTTTGCGGCTGCCAAACAGGGTACGCTCCAAAGTCTCCGGAATCAGGTGTACGCAAAATTCGCTGTCGCTGACTTCGCCTATGGTCAGGCTGCAACCGTCCAAACCGACAAAGCCTTTGGTCAGGATGTAGGGCTTGAGGTTTTCCGGCAGCTCAAACCAAACTGTGCGGTTGAACTCGCTTGATTCAATTCGGGAAATTCGGGTAACCGCCATCACATGGCCGCTCATCACATGACCGCCGATTTCATCGCCAAATCGTGCCGCGCGTTCCAAATTGACACTGTCGCCGACTTTCAAGCTGCCGAGATTGGTTTTGCGTAAGGTTTCGTCCATCAAATCAAAGCTGACTTTGTTGCCGTCGATTCGGGTAATGGTCAGGCAGCAGCCATTGTTGGCGACAGAGGCGCCGGTTTGCAGATTGTCGGCGATTTCGGGGGGCAGCTCGACTGTGTGGGTACGAAAGTCGGGAGAAGGTTGGGCGATGTCTGTAATTTTGCCCATGCCTTGTACGATGCCTGTAAACATGATGTCTTCTTTCCGATGGTACGATAAGGCGGATATTGTAGCATTTTCCAGGCACAAAGGCCGTCTGAAAGCGGTGATGGCGATGGTTTGGGGTATAATCGGATTTTTATTTCCGCAGCCCGATCATGCTCAGCTACCGCCACGCCTTCCATGCCGGCAACCATGCCGATATGCTCAAGCACTTTACCCTCTTCCTCATCCTCGAATATTTCAACCGCAAAGACAAGCCTTATTGGTATATCGATACGCACAGCGGTGCCGGTTTGTATGATTTGAGCGGCGATGAAGCGCAAAAAGTCGGTGAATACAAACAAGGCATTGCGCTCTTGGAACAAGCTGACAAGCTGCCTTCCGAATTGGCTGAATTTGTAGGCCGTCTGAAACAAATACTGCCGCAAGACAACCTTTACTGCGGCTCGCCTTGGCTGGCACAGGCGCTCACGCGCGACAGCGACAAAATGCGCCTCTTTGAGCTGCATCCTGCCGATTTTGTCCATTTGCAAAACAATATGCGCGAAGTCCGTCCTGCGCGTAAAGTGCAGGTCAGCCAAGCGGACGGTTATCAAGGCCTGATTTCACTCTTGCCTCCTCCGCCCCGCCGTGCCGCCGTCTTGATTGATCCGCCCTACGAAGAAAAACAAGACTACCGCCGTGTCGTCCAAGTCTTGAAAGATGCCTTGAAACGCTTTGAAACCGGCTGCTACATGGTTTGGTATCCTTGCTTGAGCCGCGAAGAAAGCCGCAAACTGCCGGACGAACTCAAAAAAATCGCTCCCGACAATTATCTGCACGCCGAGCTTCATGTCCATACGCCGCGCAGCGACGGCTTCGGTATGCACGGCAGCGGCATGTTCGTCATCAATCCGCCCTACATGCTTGCCGAACAGTTGCAAAACAATCTGCCCGAACTTTCCAAAATTTTGGCGCAAGATGCAGGCGCGCATTATGTATTGGAAAGTAAAACGAAATAAACGCCGTCGTCTGAACGCATACCCAAGCGCTTCGATTTTGCCACCATACCTGTTCAGACGGCCTTAACCCTTTATACTTAAGCCTTTTTCCACTACAATTCACAACATAACAATTAACGGCCGTCCACTCATGAATATACGCACACCCCTAGCCTGCACGCTCCTGCTTTGCGCGTGCAGCGAATCCGCAAAAAACGAATTTAAAGAAGAATTTACCCAAAGTTTCCGCACCGAATTTGTCCGCTCGGCAACCGAAGCCTGCGTAGAAAAAGCTTCCGGAAAAAGCCCGTTTGATTCCGCGACCACTGAAAAAATCTGCCGCTGTATCGGTGAAAAAACAGTTGATAAAATCAGCCCCGAAGAAGCAACCTCACTTTTGGGCGGCAGCAACACCATGAGCGACGAGCTAAAAAAACGCATCAAAGACACCAGCATCGCCTGCACTAAAGAAGTTTTAGGCATGGCCGACAGCAAAACCAAATGAACACGCCGTTTTCAGACGGTCTGAAATTGAAAAATACCCGATTCAAACTTAGGAAAAGAGTGAAACCATGAAGACACTGAACCAATTCTTAGCCCAACACCTGCCCGAACACAAACTGCCGCAAGAGCTGGCCAGCATACTGGAATCCGTAGCCGCCGCCTGTTTGGACATCAACGCCAAAGTCCGCCTCGGCGCGCTTTCCGGCGTTTTGGGTATGGCAGGTACTGGCAACATCCAAGGCGAAGACCAAAAGAAACTTGACGTTATCGCCAACAACATCATGATTGATGTTTTAAAAGCCAATGCCAACATCGCAGGCCTTGCCAGCGAAGAAGAAGACACCTACGTCGCCACACAAGAAAACGGCGGCTATTTGGTATTGTTTGACCCGTTAGACGGCTCTTCCAATATCGACGTCAACATCTCCGTCGGCACCATCTTCTCCATTTTGGCGAAACCTGAAGGCGCATTGACTACCGAATCCTTCCTACAAAAAGGCCGCGACCAAGTAGCCGCTGGTTATGTTTTATACGGTCCGCAAACCCAACTGGTACTGACTGTCGGTCACGGCGTATTCGTCTTCACTCTGGACGATGCCAACCAATTCCTGCTGACCAAAGAAAATCCGCGTGTTCCAGAATCCACTAAAGAATTCGCCATCAATATGTCTAACCAAAGACATTGGTTCACCCCTGTTCAACAATACATTGACGAATTGCTGGCAGGCGAAACCGGCGTACGCGGCAAAAACTACAATATGCGCTGGGTTGCCAGCATGGTTGCCGAAATTCACCGCATCCTGATGCGCGGCGGCGTATTTATGTATCCGCAAGACAAACGCGACCCATCCAAACCGGGCAAACTGCGCCTGATGTACGAAGCCAACCCGATGAGCCTGCTTATGGAACAAGCCGGCGGCGCATCAAACGACGCCATCGAAGCCATGCTCGACATCCAACCTACCGGCCTGCACCAACGTGTTGCCGTATTCATGGGCAGCCGAGAAGAAGTAGAATACGTTTATAATCTGCATCAAAAATAATCAGATGTATTGATTTCAAACTAAAAAAGGCCGTCTGTAATATGATTTTCAGACGGCCTTTTGTTAAAAAATAAAAGAAACGAAAAATCAAAAGGGCAGATTCAAATCCGCCCTTTGTTGTTTTCCATCTAATTTTTATTGGATTACGCCGAACGAGCCAGCTCTTCCGCCGCTTGTTGCACCCTATCCGGTGTCAGCTTGTTCAAACAATCCGTATGCCCTAATGGACATTCGCGTTTGAAACAAGGCGAGCAATCCAAATTCAAACTGACGATTTTTGCCTTTTGGCTTAGAGGCGGCGTATGGTCAGGGCTGGATGAGCCGTAAACCGCAACCAATTTTCGATCAAGCGCGGCCGCAAGGTGCATCAGACCGCTGTCGTTGCACACAACCGTATCGGCGCAAGACAACAAATCAATCGCCTCCGAAAGATTGGTTTTGCCGCAAAGATTGGTACACAGGCCGTCTGAAAGCCGGTTGATTTCATCTGCAATATCAAAATCTTTTTGCGAACCAAACAGCCAAACCTGCCAACCTTCAGCCAAATATCGGTGGCCGAGTTCGGCAAAATGACGCGCAGGCCAACGCTTGGCCGGGCCATATTCCGCACCGGGACAAAATGCCAAAATCGGTTTATCCGTCGCTAAACCATGTTTTGCCAAAGCGGCTTGACGGTTTTCGGAATCAATCTTAAAACACGGATTATCGGAATGCCCGTTAAAATCCGCTTGGGTCGGATGCGCCAGCGCAGTATAGCGGTCGACCATCAGAGGCAACGCAGCCTTATCCAACTTGCGGATATCGTTCAACAAAAAATAGCGCGACTCACCGACGTAGCCCGTACGCTGCTTAATGCCCGTAGCCAAGGCAATGATGGCGGATTTGAGCGAACCGGGCAAAACAATTACTTGATCATAGCCTTCTTTTCCCAATTCACGCCCGATACGCCAGCGTTTTTTCAATTCCAACGCACCATGTCCAAACGGATTTTCCATCACACGGTTGATTTCAGGCATACGCTCAAATACGGCCATCGACCATTTGGGTGCAAAAGCATCAATGGTGCAGCCGGGATGCAGCTCATGCAAACGACGATAAAGCGGTTGGGTCATGACACAGTCGCCAATCCAGCTTGGGGTAATAATCAGGATTTTTTTGGACATAATGGAATGTGTTTTTAATTTTAGCTTATTGTAATACGATTTTTAAAAGGCCATCTGAAACTCGGTTTAATCGCTCAGTTCAAAACGTACTAGTTGATACATGTCATTTCAACAGATGCACTCTGGTTTGAGCGCGTGAAGCGTTTGTCTCCCCAATTATTCTGCAAATACCACGCCCCAAATACTAAGCATAACGGCGGCAAGCAATATTTGCTTCATTTTTAAAACCTTATAAAAACAGAAAGGCCGTCTGAAATATTTTCAGACGACCTTTTTATACTCGTTTAACGATGGTAGTTAGGCGCTTCTTTAGTGATTTGTACGTCGTGAACGTGGGATTCGCTCATACCGGCAGAAGTGATTTCCACAAATTCTGCTTTCTCGTGCATTTCAGCAATATTGGCGCAACCCAAATAACCCATGCTGGAGCGCAGGCCGCCGGTCAGCTGGTGGATGATGTTCACAATCGGGCCTTTATAAGGAACGCGGCCTTCGATGCCTTCAGGAACATATTTGTCTGTGCTGTCGGTTTTGTCTTGGAAGTAGCGGTCGGCAGAACCTTGGCTCATCGCACCCAACGAACCCATGCCGCGGTAAGACTTGTAAGAGCGGCCTTGGTAGAGTTCGATTTCGCCCGGTGCTTCTTCCGTACCGGCAAACATACCGCCGAGCATGACGCTATATGCACCTGCTGCCAGAGCTTTGGCAATATCGCCGGAGAAGCGGATACCGCCGTCGGCAATCAGGGGAACGCCTGTACCTTTCAGGGCTTCGGAAACATTGTGAATCGCAGTCAGTTGAGGCACGCCCACGCCTGCCACGATACGGGTCGTACAAATCGAACCCGGGCCGATACCGACTTTAACAGCATCCGCACCGGCAGCCACCAAATCCAAAGCGGCTTTAGCAGTAGCAATGTTACCGCCGATGACTTGGATGTGCGGATAGGTTTCTTTTACCCAGCGCACGCGATCGATAACGCCTTGACTATGACCGTGGGCAGTATCGACCACAATTACGTCCACGCCTGCTTCCACCAATGCTTTAACGCGCTCCTCGGTATCTCCGCCGGTACCCACCGCGGCACCGACGCGCAGACGGCCTTCGGCATCTTTGTTGGCATTAGGGAATTCGGTTGTTTTCAGAATATCTTTAACTGTAATCAGACCTTTGAGTTCGTCTTGGTCGTTCAACACCAAAACGCGCTCAACTTTGTGCGCATGCATGATTTCGCGGGCTTCATCAATGCTGGTACCTTCAGGTACGGTAACCAAACGGTCGCGGGGAGTCATGATGGCAGAAACCGGCAGATCGACACGGTTTTCAAAACGCAGGTCGCGGTTGGTCACGATACCGACCACTTTGCCGTTTTCAACAACAGGCAGACCGGACATTTTGCGTTTGCGTTGTGCGCGCATTTCCAAAACTTCGCGGATCAATGCGGTCGGTGCAACGGTAACGGGATCTTTCACCACGCCGCTCTCATGGCGCTTCACTTTGGAAACGGCACGCGCTTGCAACTCCGGCGTCATGTTTTTATGGATAATGCCGATGCCGCCTTCTTGAGCCATAGAGATGGCTAGACGCGCTTCAGTAACGGTATCCATTGCAGCAGAAAGTAGAGGGAGGTTGAGCGTGATATCGCGGGTGAGTTTGGTTTGAAGTTTGACATCTCGAGGCAGCACGTTTGAGTGCGCTGGAACCAACAAAACGTCGTCGAAAGTATAGGCTTTTTCTACAATACGCATGATGCTCGGTCTTTCAGTTTGTGCAAGATGCACGGCATTATATCACACCGGCTTGATGCTAACATTGGCAATACACGTTTTAACGTTATTTTTTTACATGATTTGATCTGCAGTACAAAAATATGCCAACGCATTGCAGTTTCAAGTAAAATAGGTTGGATGAGAACATCATTTACATAAGGGAAACCCATGAAATCTTCCGTACTCAAAACCTGTCTGACAGCAGCCCTTCTCTCTTCCGCCGCCCTGACCGGCGCGGCCGAGGTTTACACTTGGAAAGGCGCATCGGGCAACAGCTACTCCGATACGCCAAACCGTCTGCAACCGAAGCGTTCCGGCGTGGTCAACATCCGCACGCACAACGTCAAACCTGCCGTTGCGCCTGCTGTTGCGGCATCTGAGCCGGTTGCCGAGCAGCCCAACGAACAGGTTGCGGAACAAAACAAACAAATCGAAGAACGCAATAAAAAAATCGAAGAGCAAAACCGCCAAAACAAGCTGGAAAACTGCAAAATCGCCAAAATCAACCGCCAAGTCGCCGAAAGCGCACGCTTGGCCAATCGCGACAGCCTGATTAAGCAATACCAAAACGACGTCAATAAATACTGCAATTAAGCTCACGAATAACAATATCAAAAAGGCCGTCTGAAATTTAATTTCAGACGGCCTTATTTTTTTAGCCTATCAATAATACACCTGAACCAACAACAAACCGATGGCTAAACTGAATGCCATGCTCAACAGGCCCGGAATCATGAAGCTGTGGTTGAAGATAAATTTGCCGATTTTGGTCGAGCCGGTTGTATCGAAGTCGATAGCGGCAATAATCGGGCCGTAGTTCGGAATGAAGAAATAGCCGTTTACCGCAACGAATGTGCCGATAATGATGGGCGCAGGAATACCCAGTTTGATGGCGATTGGAAATAGCGTTGCCACTGTCGCGCCTTGGCTGTTGACCAATACCGACAAGACAAACAGGGCAAAGGCAAAGGTCCATGGTGCAGACTCAACCAAATGACTGACGGTCGATTCTACTTCTGTTAAGTGGCCGTTCATCAAGGTATCGCCCAACCAAGCCACGCCAAATACCGCAATCACGGCACGCATACCGGCATGGAATACCGAACCTCGGGTAATCGCATCGCCATTGGGTTTACACGTCAAAATAATCAGCGCAGAAGCAGACAACATCACGATTTCAATCGTATGCGCCATGCCCATAGGCTTGATCGCGCCATCGTGTTCAAAAGCCGGACGCAGCTCAGGCAGCGCACCCATTACCACCACCAGCAATGCCGCAGTCAAGAAAATACCGACCGACAATTTGGCTTTCGGCGAAATGGCAACATCGGTTTTTTGCTCTTCCACATCGATGTATTCTTTCACATAGTTCGGGTCTTTCAGCAAAGCCTGATAATGCGGATCGTCTTTCAACTCTTTGCCCAGTTTGTTTACGAGCACGCAAGCCAAACCGATACCCAAAATTGTGGACGGAACGGTCACTTTCAACACATCCGCCATTGTAATGTGTTGCGGCTCAAGCATAGTAACGCAGGCAACAACCGCGGCGGCAATCGGGCTGGCGACAATCGCAAATTGGGAAGCGATAACAGCCATCGTCAGCGGACGGGAAGGACGGATGCCATTGCGACGGCTGACTTCGGCAATCACGGGTAAAACCGAGTAAGCCACATGGCCCGTACCTGCCAACACGGTAAAGGTATAAGTCACCGCCGGCGCGATAAAGGTGATGTATTTCGGATTGCGGTGCAACACGCGCGTGGCAATCTTAATCATATAGTCCAAACCGCCACTGGCCTGCATGGCCGCCGCGGCAGAAACTACTGCCATAATCATCAGCATCACATCAATCGGCGGGCTGGTCGGTTGAAGATGGAAACCAAAAGACAATACGGCCAAGCCGATACCGCCAAGCACGCCCAAACCAATACCACCAACCTGCGCACCAATCAGGATACACAGCAGCACAACGGCAAACTGGATAAAAAACATAGTTGACATAACAACTCCCAAAATCCGGCTTTGACCGAAATAAAATTACAAACGGTTGGATTATAGAGTAAACCCTCTTCCATAACCATACTTTACCTAATTATACATACTGATCTATATTAAATAAATAATATTCTCATTTAACCGCTAGGTTTTTAAAAACACAAAAAAGGCCGTCTGAAGATTTTCAGACGGCCTCTATGATTTAAAAAGATGATAAGGCTATTTTCCGGCTACTTCTTCATCTTTTACAAAATCCGATACGCCATGAACACAGCGGATTTTACGTTCTGACAAAGTCGCCTCCAACAAGGCATCGTTTTGCGGCAATGAATCGCGTTCTGCCTCATTGTGCCAGAGGTGGTACGCAATGCCGGCAAATTTCAAATTATGGCGCTTCATTCCGTTATGATAGCAACGGGCGACAAATTCGCTGTCCTCCCTGCCCCAGCCGACAAAGCTATTGTCAAACCCGTTGACGGCAAGCGCATCGCTGCGGAAAAATCCCATATTACAGGTTTTGATGCCTTTGTGTTTGCGGTTGCCTTTTCGGCCTGCCAATTTGGCCAAACAACGGCAGCGCAGGGCGGAAAGCCGTTTTTCTATCCCCGAGCTGAACATGGACAAGGCAGGCAAATCGCCTTCGTTCAAAATATCCTGCGTTTTATCCTCAGTCAAAATCACGCGGGAACCCTGTATCAGACGTCCTTTGCGGGCAATCTTCAAATGATCGGCGATAAAAGACGGATCCAAGACCATATCGCCGTCAATCAACACAATATAATCGCTTTTCGCCTGCGCCAGCGCACGGTTGCGCGATTCGGCAGCACGAAAGCCTCTATCCGGCTGCCATGAATGTTTGACCGGAATACTTGCCCTGCGGCGGATAAAATCAACCACTTCGGCGGTTTCCTGCCTTGAGCCGTCATCCGCGACAATAATCTCATCCGGCAGACGGGTTTGCGCTAAAGCCGATTTCAACACCAGCTCCAGAGCATCAGGACGATTATAGGTAGTGATGATGAGGGAGACGGTTATCGCGCGGTTGCGCTCATAGAGTTTGACATATTTGTAATACGAACCTTGCGCGTTGGACACCGAAATCGTCAGCCCGTCCGCCCCATAGGCAAAACCGCGTTTGAGCAGGTAATTTTTCACAAACGATACGCCGCCATGCAGCAAAGCCTTAAACGGCGAACTGTCTTTCTTGAAGCGGTTTTCTTCCGCATACAACGAGCTGTATTGCTGCATTTTTTGAATCAGCCCTTCGGCGTTTTCAAAAGAATAATGTTTCAGACGGCCATCGAGTTGTTTAACCTTGGCTTCCTGCGGCAACACCAAAGACTCATGCACCTGACGGTCGGAAAAACGGGTAAATCTACGATGGTAAAGGCGCGGAATAATATCCGGATACCAACCGCAGCCTTTAATCAAGCGGCCGTGGTAATGGTTCAGACGGGAAAGCGAAAAGATATGTTCCTTCTCATTTTCCAAAACGGCCGCACGAATGGCTTCGATTAAAGCCTCATCCGCCACTTCATCGCTGTCTATGCTGAAAATCCAATCGTTTTGCGCCAGTCTGGCCGCCAGATTTTTCATCGGGCCAAACCCGATAAAGTCATGCTTGTAATAGCTGACATTGGGAAAGTCCTTGGCAATTTCAAAAGTACGGTCGGTCGAGCCGTTGTCCAACAACAGGACTTCGTCAAAGTCTTTCAGCGCACTCAAAACTTCTGAAAGATAACGTTCTGAATTTTTTACCAACATGGCGGCGGTTGCCGGAATTGTGTGCATCATAAAAAGGCCGTCTGAAAAAGGAAGCTGTATTTTAACCGATATACCGCTACAATATGTCCTCCTTTTTTCAGACGGCCTGACTCATGCAGCTTATTCTTGCCCCCATGCAGGGGCTGGTGGACGATGTGATGCGCGACCTGTTGACGCGTATCGGCGGATTTGACGAATGTGTCAGCGAATTTGTCCGCATTACGCACACGGTCCACTCACGCGCCACTTGGCTTAAATATGTTCCCGAAATCGCCCATGCCAACCGCACGCCGGCCGGCACGCCCTGTACTGTCCAGCTTTTGGGCAGTGATGCGGAAAACATGGCCTTCAATGCTTTGGAAGCCGTGCGTTTCGGTGCGGACAAAATCGACCTCAACTTCGGCTGCCCCGCGCCGACGGTCAACAAACACAAAGGCGGCGCGGTCTTGCTCAAAGAGCCGGACTTGATTTACCACATCGTCCGCACCCTGCGCCAACGCCTGCCGCAACACATTCCGCTGACTGCCAAGATGCGGCTCGGTTATGAAGACAAAAGTCTGGCATTGGAATGCGCTTCTGCGATTGAAAACGGCGGCGCCTGCGCGTTGACCGTCCATGCGCGCACCAAAGTCGAAGGCTACGAACCGCCGGCACATTGGGAATGGGTGCGCAAAATCCGCGATGCAGTCAATATTCCCGTTACTGCCAACGGCGATGTGTTCAGCCTTCAAGACTATCTCGACATTAAAACCGTCAGCGGCTGCGACAGCGTGATGCTCGGGCGCGGCGCGGTTATCCGTCCTGACTTGGCACGGCAAATCAAGCAATATGAAAACGGCAAAACAGTGAAAGACACTGACTTTGCCGAAGTCTCCTCATGGATAGTCCAGTTCTTCGACTTATGCCTTGCCAAAGAGGCCAACAACAAATATCCGGTTGCCCGTTTGAAACAATGGCTGGGCATGATGAAAAAAGAGTTTGAACAGGCGCAGATATTGTTCGACCGTATCCGCGCCGTCAAAGAAGCGGACGAAGTAAAACAGATTCTGCTGTCGTTTGAACAAGAGATGCATTCATGATTCTAAAAGGCCGTCTGAATTTCAGACGGCCTTTAATATGATTACTGACAGATATAATCAGCCAACAGTCTGCCTTTTTCCGCACTGGCTGCATTGGCCATATTCACATGCCTGGTCTCAGGGCCATTCTTGGATTTCAGGGCTTCGCCATATTTTTTGGCAAACTCTTTATTGGCACTGGTCACTCTTGACTCAGTGGCATCCAATATAAACCCGTCTTGCTCATATTTGCCTTGCGCAGTGATAATCAAGATATTTTCAGGCGAAGGATAATCCGGAAAATTAACATAGTTGGTAACCAGCTTGTAGGAAACGCCTTTGCCGTGTTTCATATCCTGACAGATGCCGTTAGGCGCGGTAAAGACTGCGTGGCCGATACGGCCGTGGCCGAAATCGTAAAAATCGATTCTCTTCGCAGAAGCCAATTGTTTTCTATCGTTGCCGTCATTTACATTTAATGACTTGCCGTTTACCAGAAACAGGGTTGGCAACAAGGGGCTGCCATGAGAGGCTTCCAAATTATATGCTTCGCCCAACAGCTTGCCTTGGCGATACACCGTCAAGACAGGCTTTTTCAGACCATTTTCCGGATTGCCGGTTTTCTTAAAAGAAATCTTCTGAACCACATTGCCAAATTCATAATAAGGTCGCGACTGCACACCTGTTTTCGTATCCTGCAGGGCGCTCCAGCTACCGTCCGTCGCTTGGGCGCATGCAGTCACGGCAGCAAATAGAATACCCGATAGTAAAACTTTAGAATATTTCATTCATAAACTCCTTCTCAAGTAAACAAAAAAACGGATGTGTGCCTTTACTGCTTATTTTTGTTTCTTTATTAAAATTTTAGAACTATTGTACTAACTTAGCAAGGGATTAAAGAACAGGCCGTCTGAACATTCAGACGGCCTTGATTAACATCAATTCTTAAGAAGCCAAAACGCGGGGGAACAAAATCTCATTTTCCAAGTGGATGTGGTTTTTCAAATCGTCCACCATCTCTTTGGCCAATGCGTACAAACGGGTCCAGCTGCCGCAAGCGCCTTCGGGAAGCTCAAAATTATTGGTCAATTCTTCCAAACGCGCGATGGCCTGATCGTGGTCTTCGTGTTCATGCATCATCACACTGATGGGCATGGCCGCGCCGCGACCCACACCCTGATTAATCATCGGGAACAACATGCGCTCCTCTTTCATCATGTGCATCAACAGCTCGTTTTGCATATAGGCCAACAAATCAGGTACTTCGGCAGGGAAAGTGTCGGCATGAACCTGCGCCACTTTTTGCGCCAGCGGAACCAACTCTTCAAACTGGGCGCGGTGGACATTGTGGTAACGCTGCAAGATATGGTCGATGGTGGAATTGAAAGGTGCGGTTTCCCAAAGGGTAAAGTCGGTCATGGCTGTGTTCCTTTAAAGATTGATATTGGATGAATGTTAGACATAAGGATACACGCTGCAAACGGCTTTGTATAGTTTTTTTAGTTGCTTAATTAATTGATAATAAAAGTTATTTTCAAAATTAAAATACCAAACAGGTCGTCTGAAACATAAAGTCAAAGTTTCAGACGGCCTGCCCTTTTCTTAAATAATCCAACGATATAACGCAATCATCACCGGCATGGTTACCACACAAAGCAAGGTCGTCAGTCCATAAATCGCGCTGGCTTTTTGGGCATTTTTGCCGTAAACAACCGCCATTTGGGTAACCGTCGCAGCTGCAGGCGAAGTCGTTGCCAAAAAGCTGATTAAAACAACCGTATCCGCATGCGCATCATGATGGGCAAAACCACAGACTTTGACGGCAAAAAGCAATAATACCGGAATCAAAATCAGCCTTAAAAAAGCAACAAGATAAAGCCTTGGCGTCCACATAATCGAGCGCAACGGCAGAGAAGCCAAAAGCATGCCCGCCACCAACATGGCAACTGGGCCAATCATACTGCCCACCGTCGCCAAAGTATTATCGACAATATGCGGCAGCTTGATTTGGAAGGTAAACATCAGCAACCCGACTAGCATAGATAAGATGTTGATATTGGTAAGAATGGTTTTCCAAGCCACATTGCCTCGGCCGCAAATCAACAGGCGCAGATGCGTCCAAAATAAAAACGTCTGCACCATGATAAAACCGCTGGTGTAAATCACCCATTCCGCACCAAAGACCGACATTACCAAAGGGATAATCAGGTTGCCCGAATTGCTGTACACCGTCGCCGCGTGTTCGAGCGCATCGAGTTTGAACAAGTGCTTAAACAACCTGCCCAGAACAATCAGTACCACATGGAAAAACACCGCCAGCATGACGGAAAGCTTCAGCCCTTCGATAATCTGCGGCGTATTATCCATCTGAAAAGCGTGAATCATGACGGACGGGCTGATCAGGTAAAGCGCGATGACGGAGAGCGTGTAGCTGTTTTCCGATTTCAACAGCCCGGCCTTCACCAAGGCCACGCCCATCAAAACAATCAGCGTCAGCTCGGTAATTTTTCCGGCAAGCAGGAAAGAGGTTTCCATAATAAAAAAGCGGTAAAAACGTTGATTTTACGCTTCTACCGCTTCGCATACCAAATTCAGACGGCCTCAACATTCAAGGCCATCTGAAATTTTCTACCACAGATAAGTTACGCTGGCTCCACCGCCTGCACCACCCTTAGATGCGCCAACAGCCGAACCTTTCACCAGCCATTTGCCGCTGGCGGATACTTTCGACACTCCGACAGCAAAACCGGCCTTTCCGCGCCAAACGCCGCTGCCAATGGATACCGCACCCTGTCCCGGCTGATAAGCTTGTCCCAGATTACCCACCGCAATCGCAGCGGCAGAGCCGGCATCAGCACGGTCTTCCAGTTTTTTCATTTCTACGCGTGTTTCAGCGCGTATCTGATTGATTTGAGCGGCTACTGCCGACTCTTTTTGCTGACTGTCGGCCTGCCATCTTTCCGCAAGCCTTTTGACCTGAGCCACATTTACCGCATCCGTATCCTGAGTACCGGCAGCCACATGGGTAATTTGACGGCTGTCCTTTTCATTGCCAACCGAAACCGCGCCCAATGTCGATTTCCATGCCTTTTCTTCAGATTGACTTGCCGACTGTGTCGCAAAATCATAGCCTGCCTGACCTGCAGCCAAATCTGCGATGCTTTGCGCACCCAGAGCCACCGCTTTCTCGGCTTTACCTTTGGCTTGGAAACCGAGTGCCAAAGATTTCTCTTCCAAAGCCGATGCACCGCCGCCGACTGCCGTACCACCTTCTTTACGCACGCTGGAGCTGGTGCCGACAGCCAGACCGTTCAAGGCTGTAGCGGAAGACTCTACACCCAAAGCTACACTGTTTACGGCATTCGATACCGCACGCGTACCGACCGCCACTGCTTGATAACCTTCTGCTTCAGCAGCCGATGCCAGCGCAAGTGATTGAGTCCCACGTGCTTTAGCTCGATCACCTAAGGCCGTCGCACTGAGCGCATCCGCCTCACTATCTCTGCCGATCGCTACTGCATCAATATTACTTGCCTGCGCGCCATTACCTACCGCAACGGCACGCAAAGCCGAAGCCTTGGACAGCAGGCCAACTGCAACGGATTGACCGCCAGAAGCAGCCGCTGCGCCACCGACTGCTACATCATTTGTTCCCTTGGCGTGAGCCCGAAAGCCAACCGCCACCGACCGTAATGCCTCCGCTTTGGATTCGCCACCCAAAGCAGTTGCGCTCAAACCGGAAGCGGCAGAATCATAACCCAAAGCCGCCGCCTTATAGCCACTTGCTTTAGCCTTGTCGCCAACTGCAGCGGCATTTTCGCCCGATACGGATTCTTTACCGACAGCCAAAGAACCCGTCTTGTGCATGGTTCCGGCAACAATAACTCCATCCGCATACGCAGTACCGGAAAAAAGCGCTAAAGCCAAACACAAAGGACTGAGCGATACATTTAGTTTCATCTTTATATTCTCCATTTTTAAATATTAAAAATATCTCGTTCAATCGTATTAATACTTTTGAACTAGTTATATTGTATATATTTTTATTCTCATATTAAATAGTTCGGATAAATATTTTGATTTGTGTCATAAATTTCAAACATCCTGGCAAATGTTCCTGGCCATCTTTCTAAACAACCATCAGTTTCAGACGGCCTGAAGCCTTTTTCCAACAACCCGACATAATTTGCCCTACCGCAAAGCAAATCAATATAAATCTATCCGTATATCCGCTATAATCAGCCATTTTCTTCAAACAGGAAACATCATGTCCCCCAGCCGTTTCAATCAAACGAGCCCCAAAATCGGCCTGAGCGTACGCCTTGCAGAAACCCAAGCTGAAATCGAAGCCGCCCAAAGATTGCGCTATCAGGTTTTTGCCCAAGAACTGGGGGCGGAAATCGAAAGTGATGACGGCCGCGATGTCGATCCTTATGATGAACATTGCCACCATCTGCTCGCGTTTGACGATGCAACCGGCGAAGTTATCGGCTGCTACCGCCTGATTACAGAAGAAACTGCAAAAAAAGTCGGCGGTTGGTACAGCGAGCATGAATTCGACCTTGAGCCTTTAAAAGACATTCTGCCACAAACCGTCGAACTCGGCCGCGCCTGTACCCACCCGGACTACCGCAACGGCGGCTTGGTTATGCTGTTGTGGACCGGTTTGGTCAAATTCATGAAAGACGAAAACCTGCGCTTTATGATTGGTTGCGGCAGTATCGAAATGCGCGACGGCGGCAACGATGCGGCCGGCCTGTATCATGCTTTGAAAGACAAATACCTCGCTCCGGCACAATGGTGTGTCAAACCGCTCAACCCGCTCAAATGGGACAGCATCACGCCGTCTGAAAATCCACCTGTACCCGCACTGATCAAAGGCTATCTCAAAGCAGGCGCGTGGTTCTGCGGCGAGCCTTGCGTCGATGAAGCATTCAACTGCGCGGATGTGCTGATCATGATGGACATCAACCACCTTGCCGACCGCTACTTGCAGCGTTTCGCCCCTAAAACCGATTCATAATAAAAGGCCGTCTGAAACTTCAGACGGCCTGCCTAATCTTTATAAAAACACACACAATGACCGCTAAAATCCGTTTTATCTTCCGTCTTCTCTGTATTGCCGGCTGCCTTTTGTACGGCATGGCCGAAATGTTTTTTCTATTTCCCTTTTACAGCAGCAAACGCAAACTGCGCGCAATCCAATTATGGTCGCTGCGCGTGCTTGCTTCCTGCGGCATGAAACTGCAAACTTTCGGCACGCCGCCGCAAGAAGGCCGCGGCCAGATGCTTATCAGCAACCATATTTCATGGTTAGACATTATGGCGGTCAACGGCGCTTTCCCCGGCCGTTTCGTGGCTAAAGACGATGTGGCCAAATGGCCGGTGGTCGGTTACCTCGCTACACAGGCGCAAACGGTTTACGTCTCGCGCAACCGCGGCATCAAAGGCAATTCCGCCAAAATTGCAGGCGTGACCGAAGCACTGAAAAACGGCGATACCGTCACCATTTTCCCCGAGGGCACCAGTACCGAAGGCCGTGAAATCCTGCCGTTCAAACCCAGCTTTTTTCAGACGGCCTATGATGCAGGCGTACCGATTATTCCGGTGCTCTGTCGCTATCCGAATCCGGACGGCAGCAGCCCCAACCCGCACACTGCCTACTACGGCGACATCAGCCTCTGGCAATCCATCTGCATGGTCATCAGCCAACCTTCCAGCATGGTCGAGCTGCATTTCCTCGATCCGATTGAAGCGGGAGAAGACCGCTATGCTACCGCACTTCACGTACACGCCCTGTTGAGCGAAAAGCAAAAACAGTTGGGCTGATCAAAAAAAGGCCGTCTGAATGTTCAGACGGCCTTTTCCATTATCTTATGTCTTAAGATGAATATTGCACCGAATCGCTACCACTTTTCTTTTGAATAAATTCAATTTTGTAGCCGTCCGGATCTTCGACAAACGCAATCACGGTCGTGCCGTGTTTCATCGGACCGGCTTCGCGTACCACTTTACCGCCCATCTCTTTGACACGTTCGCACGCCGCGTAAGCATCATCGACTTCAATCGCGATATGGCCGTAAGCATCGCCCAAGTCGTAAGACTCGGTATCCCAGTTGTGGGTCAGTTCCAAAACAGTATGGTCCGCTTCATCACCATAACCGACAAAAGCCAAGGTAAAACGGCCTTCAGGATAATCGCGGCGGCGCAGCAGTTGCATGTTCAATACGTTTTGATAGAAGTCCAAAGAGCGTTCGAGATTGCCGACACGCAGCATAGTATGAAGCAAGCGCATGATTTTGTTCCTTTCTGAATTATGTTTGGTCATGGATTATAACACATCGGGCACCATCCTCTTCAGCCTCAAAATACCGACACTGAAACTGCATAAAAATGAAGCACACACCCTGCCGTCATTTGAATTTCATGTATTAACAAGCACACCGACTGACTAAATTGCTATAATCGCCACAATTACAACACAACACTTCAAACCGTCATGAAAACCTTTGTTCTTCCAGATACCCGCCCTTATCCGCAGAGCCCTATCAAAAACTACCTTCTGCTCAATGCCTATCAACTGGCGCACAACTCCTCCTCCGCATCACGCAAGCTTTCGGCCGGCCAACTGCAAACCGAAATCCGCACCATGCTCAGCCAAAACCATTACATCAATCTTTCATTGGCGATGACCATGGCGCCCGATGTCGGCACTTACACCAGCCTGATTCAAAGCGTGGGCGAAGTCCTGAAAGCAGAAAACAATAACGAAGCCCAATGGTTTGCCCTACCTGTCGTTTTGGTCGCCGGTTGCAAAAAAGAACAAACCCTGCCGCTCACGCTGCCTACTGAAGCCCTCTTCGCCTGCCTGCAAAACTACCCCAACCTGCGCGCCCTCACGCAAAACACACAATGGCTGCCCTACCTCGTCCAATCTACCGACTTGAGCAGCATTACCCCGGGCGACTGGTTCCAAGCTAAGCAAAACGATGAAGCGGCAGGCGCATTCCTGCAAAAATTCGAATACAAACCATTGACGCTGCCCGAAGGTCAATCCGTCCATGTTGTTTACGCGCTGGGCTACGGCAATAAAGACATTCAGACGGCCTTGGGTCTCAACCTGCAACAGGCAGGCCTGCCATTGATGCAGGTTTGGCAAGAGCATCTCGCCCTTGACGGCGTTACCCTCTTTACCAACCCGCTCTCGCCCAATACGCCGCTTGACGCGCTTACCGACGGCAGCCACACCCGCCAACGCATGGCGATGGACGTCTTTGCCACCAACGCCATCCGCGCCATCCGTATGCAAAGCCCACGTGTCGGCGTTGTTGCCGCAGCAAAAGCGGACGGTAAGCTCCAGTTCAGCTTCAACGCAACAGACAGCGCGTTTGAAATCGTTCCGCAGACCTTCACTTGGGAGCTGGCCTCAACCGACAATATCGCCATCGTTCAGCAAAACTTCCTCGACCTGATGGCCGAATGCCGAATCGAGCACCTCTACCTGCTGCACAACCCATTGGGCGAAAACGAGAACATCCCTACTTATGCCCAAGCGTTAAAACTGGAAGGCCACAATCCTTTCTTCAGCCATGTAAACTAAATTGAAAATGCAACACGCCAAGGCCGTCTGAAAACGGTTTAGCGTGTTGCATTTATTTTCAAACCTTACCGCTCATTTTCACGCATATGAAAACCCACAAAATCCTTTTCGTCTGCCTCGGCAACATCTGCCGCTCCCCCATGGCCGAATACGTCCTGCGCCATCGGGCCCGCGAAGCAGGCATGGGCAATGCCGTCATTACAGCCAGCGCAGGCACATCAGGCTGGCACGACGGAGAAGACATGCACGAAGGCACACGCCGCGCGCTCAAGCAACATGGCATCGACCCGTCAGGCTTTACCAGCAGCAAAATCAAACCCAGCGATGCCGATCATTTCGACTACATCATCGTGATGGACGACAACAACCTCAGAGAAACCGAAAAGCAGCTCGGTTTCCACCCCGGCAAAATCTTCAAACTGACCGACCTTATCCCCGATTCAGGTTACAACCACGTTCCCGATCCGTGGTACACAGGCGACTTTGACGAAACCTACCGTCTGGTCGATGCCGGCAGTTTGGCCTTGTTGGAAAAATTGAAACAGGCTTAAACCGACTTTAACAATAAAAGGCCGTCTGAACAGGTATCCGCAAAAGCCATGCTTTCGTGATTACCTGTTCAGACGGCCTTTATTGATAACCGCATCAACCTACGCGATAAAACGCCAGGCTGCCCAATAAATTCGGCAGATGTTTAACCTGTCGGTTGCCCGTCATGACCGCACGCTCAAGCACGCGGATTTTGTTTTTGGCACACAGCAAATCAAAGTCTTTGAGGGTACACCAATGGATATTGGGCGTATCGTACCAATGATACGGCATCCGCTCGGAAACCGGCATATGGCCGCCGACGGCGATTTGAAAGCGGTTGCGCCAGTAGCCGAAGTTAGGGAAGCTGACAATAGCCTGCTTGGCCACGCGCATCAGGCAGCGCAGGATTTTTTCCGTGTTCTGCATGGCTTGAATGGTTTGGCTCAAGACAATCACATCAAAACTTTGATCGCCAAACGCTACCAAGCCTTCTTCCAAATCGGCTTGAATGACGTTCACGCCGCGGGATATGGCGGCAATTACACTGTCGGTATCGATTTCAACGCCGTAGCCGGTGCAATTTTTATGTTCCACCAACGCGGCCAACAGCTCACCGTCGCCGCAGCCTAAATCAAGTACGCGGCTGCCTTCGGGTATCCAATCGTAAATGAGTTGCAAATCGTCGCGCAGATTCATTTTTGGCAGTCCTTGTAAACGTTGTTCATGTAAGCGGCAACCGCGCGGATATAGGCTTCGTCTTCCATCAAGAACGCATCGTGGCCGTGATTGGATTTGACTTCAATGTATTGCACGGATTTTTGCGCGGCGATTAATGCCTTGACCAATTCATGCGAACGTTGCGGCGAGAAGCGCCAGTCTGTGCTAAAGCTGGCAACGAAGAATTTGGCCTGCACATTCTCCACGGCGCGCGTGAGGTTGTGGCCGTAATCGGCGGCCGGATCGAAGTAGTCGAGCGCCTTGGTCATCAGCAGATAAGTGTTGGCATCAAAACGGCCGACAAACTTGTCTCCTTGATAGCGCAGATAAGATTCCACTTCAAATTCAACGCCATAGCCGTATTGATAGCCGTCTGATTTTAAAATGCGGCCGAATTTTTTACCCAAGCCGTCTTCGGCAAGATAGGTAATGTGCCCCATCATGCGCGCGATACGCAAACCGCGTGAAGGAACGGTATGATGGCTGCGGTAATTACCTTCGTGGAAATCGGGATCGGTCAAAATCGCCTGGCGGGCAACATCGTTAAACGCGATGTTTTGGGTGGAAAGTTTAGGCGCGGAAGCGATAACGAGCGCGTGGGCAACGCGTTCGGGCAAAGAAATCGTCCATTGCAATGCCTGCATACCGCCCAAGCTGCCGCCGACAACGGCCGCCCATTTTTGAATGCCGAGATAATCGGCAAGCATGGCTTGGGACTTCACCCAGTCTTTGACGGTTACAACCGGAAAATCCGCACCATATTCGCGGCCGGTTTCAGGATTCTCGGACAAAGGGCCGGTGCTGCCGTCGCAGCCGCCCAAGTTGTTCAAACCGACCACAAAAAAGCGTTCGGTATCAATGGGTTTGCCGGGGCCGACCATATTGTCCCACCAACCGGCGTATTTATCCTCCGCACTGTGCTTGCCGGCAACATGATAATTGCCTGATAAGGCATGGCAGATAAGGACGGCATTGCTTTTGTCGGCATTGAGCGTGCCGTAGGTTTCAATCATCAGATCGAAACGAGGTAAGGTTTTGCCGTTTTCCAGAGCAAGCGGTGTGTCAAACGGAATTTTCCGGGGCGTTACAATGCCCACTGAGGCATTTGTTGTCATTTGTAATTTCCAAGTGATGCGGCAAAAGGGGTATTATAACGTTTCGTTTTTGTTTTGTGCATGAGGCTTCAGACGGCCTGCCCTAATTAGAGGCAATATTTTTGGGAGGATGTGGAATGATAGGCAGGCTTTTGCGATTTTTTTTCTTTTGCGCCATCGCGGCATTGATTGTGAACCGTTTGTTCAGCCGCCAACAAAAGCGCACCATTCGGGAAATCGCCAAAATCAGCGCGTGGGTATTGCTGGGGGCGGCCGCGGCTACACTGTTTTGGTATCTAATGATGCTGTTCTTCAAGCATATTCCCAATTCTTATTGAAATAAAATATAAAAGGCCGTCTGAAAACCTTAATCCAGCGTTTTCAGACGGCCTTTTGATATTCAAACTTAAAACAATTCTTCCGGAATCTTGCAAACCGGAATCGGATTGACTTTGTGCTGCATGGCTTTGTGCAATCGGGTATAGATTGCCAAAACTTCGCGCTGCCTGCCCTCAAAATCTTCAGGCTTGTGGCTGCCGTACACGCTCATCGCCCATTCGAGTTCAGGATAAGATGCACCCATTTGCTCTTCATCGGTACGCTCGGTATCCCAAAGGCCGTCTGTCGGTACGGCTTTTTGAATGTCTTCCGATACGTCCAGCTCGGCTGCCAGCGCGTACACTTGAGTTTTGGTCAAATCGGCAATCGGGCTGATGTCCACGCCGCCGTCGCCGTATTTGGTGAAGAAACCGACGCCGAAATCTTCAATTTTATTGCCCGTCCCCGCCACCAGCAAACCATGAAGCTGGCCGTAATAATAAAGCGTCGTCATGCGAAGGCGGCTGCGTGCATTGGCCAGTGCCAGCTGTTTATTGGGAAATTCGGTTTCGCTGACGTCAACGGTATCGGCAAACGTATCGAACGCCGGAGTCAAATCAACGCTTTGCGCTTTTACATTGGGATAACGCTGTTTCAGACGGCCCATGTGTTCTTGCGCGCGGTTGACTTGGTCGGATTTCTGACGAATCGGCATTTCCAACAACAAAACCGACAAACCGGTTTGCGCGGCAAGTGTGGAAACCACGGCAGAATCGATGCCGCCGGATACGCCGACGACAAAACCTTTGGCACGCGCCTGCTCGGCGTAATCTTTGAGCCATTGAACGATATGGCGGATGATGGCTTGGGTTTGCATAGGGATAAATGTTCGCTTCAAATAAACCGAATGATAGCCTGATTTGCACTTGTCTGAAAGACGACAGGGTATAATGTTTCTTTTATTTCTTGCACACACACCATGTCCAAACCCATCCTTCTGCGCTGGCTCGCCGTCTGCCTGATTCCGCTCGCCACCCTTTTGTGGTTTGCCCTCAATCCGCCCGAAGACAAAACGCAACACCTCATCAACGGCATCATCCTTGCCTGCGAAGCCACGTTCCTATTTAAATTCGTCCTCTTTGACGTCATCAAACACCACCTCAAACAAGAGCCCGAATTGAAACGGCAAAGCATTTGGATGTTTATCCCGATTGTTTTGCTGATTGTTTATTTATTCCACTATTTCGGCGCATTCTGATGTTTTCAGACGGCCTTGGGCATATTTTTCCATGAACACCACCTCACCTTATACCTGCTGGATTTTCTGCAATGTCATCGACAACTTCGGCGACATCGGCGTTTCATGGCGGCTAGCGCGTGTTTTGCAACGGGAACTCGGCTGGCAAGTGCATTTATGGACAGACGATTTCCCGTCCCTTCAGGCAATCTGCCCTGATTTGGCCTCGATTCCCAATATCCATCAAGGCATCGGCATTCACGCCTGGCAAGCCGACCATGCCGAAGATACCGATACAGCCCCTACCCCAGACATCGTCATCGAAACCTTCGCCTGCGAACTGCCCGACAACGTTCAAACCATCATTCGCCAACATCAACCGCTTTGGCTCAACTGGGAATACCTCAGCGCAGAAGACAGCAACGAGAGGCTGCACTTAATGCCCTCGCTCCAAGCCGGCGGCATACAGAAATACTTTTGGTTTATGGGTTTCAGCGAAAAAAGCGGCGGCCTGCTGCGCGAACGTGATTACGCCGAATTTGCCCGCTTTGATACGGAAACCTTACGCCGACAACTCAAACTTCCCGCAAAAAACGCGCCCGAATGGCTGCTTTTCGGCTATCAAAGCGATATTTGGGCAAAATGGCTGACCATGTGGCAACAGGCCGGCCAACCCATTACCTTGCTGCTTGCAGGTACACAAATCATCGCCAGCCTGAAAAACAGCGGCCTAGTACCGCAAAACGCCCTGCTTGAAGACGGCGATGTGTATCAGAGCGAACACATTACCCTGATCAAAATCCCTTTCGTTGCCCAACAGGATTTTGACAAACTGCTCAACCTTGCCGACGGCGCCGTCATACGCGGCGAAGACAGCTTTGTTCGCGCCCAGCTCGCCGGAAAACCTTTCTTTTGGCACATCTATCTGCAAGAAGAAAATATCCATCTCGACAAGCTGCACGCTTTTTGGGACAAAGCGCATCAAGTTTATCCGGATGTTGTCGCCACGGCACACCGCCTCCTTTCCGACGAACTCAACAACGGTAAAGCACTCAGCGACAACCAACGCCTGCAGGCATGGCAAACCCTGACGGCACATCAAAACGAATGGCGCCAAAGCGCGGCAAAATGGCGGGACGGACTTTTTGCCCAAAAAAGTGCCGTCGAAAAACTTGCCGCCTTTATTTCAAAGCACAAAAAAATACGCTAAAATAGCGCGTTTTATTACAACCGATTTGATTGGAAAACCACAATGAAAACAGCACAAGAACTGCGCGCCGGCAACGTATTCATGGTCGGCAACGATCCTATGGTCGTTCAAAAAACCGAATACATCAAAGGCGGCCGCTCTTCCGCCAAAGTCAGCATGAAACTGAAAAACCTGCTGACCGGTGCCGCTACTGAAACCATTTACAAAGCCGACGACAAATTCGACGTCGTAATCCTGTCCCGCAAAAACTGTACTTACAGCTACTTTGCCGACCCAATGTACGTCTTCATGGACGAAGAGTTCAACCAATACGAAATCGAAGCCGACAACATCGGCGACGCGTTGAAATTCATCGTTGACGGCATGGAAGACCAATGCGAAGTCACTTTCTACGAAGGCAACCCAATCTCCGTAGAATTGCCTACCATCATCGTTCGCGAAGTTGAATACACCGAGCCTGCCGTTAAAGGCGATACTTCCGGCAAAGTGATGAAAACCGCACGTCTGGTCGGCGGCACTGAAATCCAAGTGATGTCTTACATCGAAAACGGCGACAAAATCGAAATCGATACCCGTACCGGCGAATTCCGCAAACGCGCCTAATCAGCCCGTAATACAAAAAGGCCGTCTGAAACAAGTTTCAGACGGCCTTTTATCAATCTGCCTTATTGTTTCTTCAAGCCCTTGGCTTCGACAGTGGCAATCGTACCGTCAATGCCTTTGCTCTTAATCAGCTCGCCAAATTGGTTGCGGTATACCGTTACCAAGCTGGTACCGTCCACGCGGATGTTGTAAATCTTATACACACCGCCGCTTTGGTAAAGTTGGTAAGCCACCTCATACTTCGTGCCTTTTTTGGTTTGAATTTCTGAGAAAACGTCAAACTTATTGCCGTTTGCCGTCATCTTCGGCAACAGGCGCACATTTGCATCCGCCGCGCCAATTAACGCGGAATGCGAGTACATCGCAATGACCATGTCTTTGAATGCACGGATAAAATCGGTTTTCTGTTTGGCAGAAAATTCACGCCATGGCGCGCCGACCGCTAAAGCCGAAATACGCTCATAATCCAGATAACGGTTGGCATACTGCTCAACCTGTTTCACGCGTTGCGCCTCTGTCAAAGACGTATTGCGTGCGATTTTCAACACAGAATCAATGTTCTGCTGCATCTGCTTTTGCGCCGGATGCGTTTCCGCCGCCACATAAGGTGCGGCAATCACCATCGGAGCGGCCACAATCAAAGTTTGGAGAAAACGGTTCATGATGATATCCATCCAAAATAAAACCGCATTGTAAAAACAATCCATTCCAAAAAACTTAATTCTTTGTAAAAGCAGGCATGGGCAATGAAAAATCCTGCAATTAAATTTCAGACGGCCTGATAAAAATAAGATAACATATAAACATTATTTTCAAAGGAGGAAACCATGCCCTACGTCAACATTAAAGTAACCGGCGGCAGCGAAGCCCCGAGCGCGGAGCAAAAAGCCGAATTGATCCGCGGCGTTACCGAATTACTCTCACGCGTTCTCAATAAAAACCCTGAGACGACCGTTGTCGTCATCGACGAAATCGATATGGACAACTGGGGCATAGGCGGTAAAAGCGTGACGGTTCGCCGTGCCGAAGCGCGCAATAAGTAAGCCTTGGCCGTCTGAAGCCCTTTTAATTTACCCGCAAAAAGAGTACATTTATCCCATTGTTAACAATTTTACGGAACACACATCATGGAGAAATTCCCCAAATCATCCAAACTGGATCACGTTTGCTACGACATCCGCGGCCCGGTTCACAAAAAAGCCCTGCAACTGGAAGAAGAAGGCAACAAAATTCTCAAGCTCAATATCGGCAATCCGGCTCCGTTCGGCTTTGAAGCGCCTGACGAAATCTTGGTTGACGTCATCCGTAACCTGCCCACTTCTCAAGGCTATTGCGACTCCAAAGGCCTTTACTCCGCACGCAAAGCCATCGTCCACTACTACCAAACCAAAGGGCTGCTCGATGTTACCGTCAACGACGTTTACATTGGCAACGGCGTCTCCGAATTGATTACCATGTCCATGCAGGCGCTGCTCAACGACGGCGACGAAATCCTGATTCCCGCACCGGACTATCCTTTGTGGACCGCCGCCGCAACACTGGCAGGCGGCACCGTCCGCCATTATCTATGCGACGAAGAAAACAACTGGTTTCCCAACCTGGCCGACATGGAAGCCAAAATTACGCCTAAAACCAAAGCCATCGTCGTCATCAACCCCAACAACCCGACAGGCGCGGTGTACAGCAAAGAAATCCTGCTCGAAATCGCCGAATTGGCACGCAAACACGGCCTGATTATTTTTGCCGACGAAATTTACGACAAAATCCTCTACGACGACGCAGTACACTACCATATCGCCGCGCTCGCCCCCGACCTCCTGACCGTGACATTTAACGGCCTCTCAAAAGCCTACCGCGTTGCCGGGTTCCGTCAAGGCTGGATGATACTCAACGGCCCGAAACATCATGCAAAAGGCTATATCGAAGGCTTGGACATGCTCTCGTCTATGCGCCTTTGTGCCACCACGCCCATGCAACATGCCATTCAGACGGCCTTGGGCGGATACCAAAGCATCAACGAATTCCTCCTCCCCGGCGGCCGCCTGCTCGAGCAACGCAACAAAGCATGGGAACTGGTCAACCAGATTCCCGGCGTATCCTGCGTCAAACCCATGGGCGCATTGTATATGTTCCCCAAAATCGATACCGAAATGTACAGCATCCACGACGACATGAAATTCATCTACGATTTGCTCGTACGTGAAAAAGTCCTGTTCGTCCAAGGCACAGGCTTCAACTGGATACGCCCCGACCACTTCCGTATCGTTACCCTGCCGCCCGTTCATCAAATTGAAGAGGCCATGGGCAAACTCGAACGCTTCTTGCAAAACTACCGTCAATAAACCTAAACAAAGAGGCCATCTGAAAAAGCAAACCGCTGTTCAGACGGCCTTTTTAATCAAACAGCAACTTGGCAAAGCCCGCCGACATGCGTATAATCAACCCTTCCTATCTGGGGGCGATCTTGGTTTCGACGGGGGTTGCAAAGCAGATGCGGGCATACCGGGGTCTCAGATTTCCCGTTAAACACTGAATCAAAATAGTCGCAAACGACGAAACTTACGCACTGGCCGCTTAAGGCCTGCCGTTGCAGCAGTTGGTCAATGGGCTGTGTAGCGCAAGCTACCGCAACGTCATTCTACATTGACTGGTTTTCTGTCGGGTTACTTGGCAGGAAACGAGATTTAAGGTAACTGGTTCTCTGAAGGCCTGTTGGTCGGCATGATGGGGACGAGATTCTAAATAGACACAACTAAGTATGTAGAACGCTCTGTAGAGGACTTTCGGACGGGGGTTCGATTCCCCCCGCCTCCACCAGATTTGAAGCACAAACTTTTGATATAAAAAGGTTTGCGCTTTTTTATAAACTTAAACAGGCCGTCTGAAACTTTTCAGACGGCCTGTTTTTGTCTCAAATATCTGAGTGAAAAAACTTTTTCTTTCAATCTATTGCCAATAGTGCTTTAAAAAAGATTGCAGCCTTACATTTTTCTATCTGATTTCATATTCATTTTACGATGAGGTCTAACCGTTACACTCAAGGGCAGATGATCTGACAAATGCTGCCAGTCTTTACTGTTGTGGATTTCAGAATCGATGACATCAAGATTACGCGTGTAAATGCGGTCAAGGCTGAGGATTGGCAGGCGCGAAGGGAAGGTTTTGGGGCGTTTGCCTGTATTATCGACAAATACTTCGTTCAAATCTAATGCACTGCCCAGCTCACGCGCTGATTTCTGCCGCCAGTCATTGAAATCGCCGGCGATAATCAAAGGGCTTTCCGGACGAATGTACCGGCCAACGTAGTCGCTGATGGCTCGGTATTGTTTGAGGCGGTCCGGCTCGCGCAAGTTGAGGTGGACGCACAAACACACCAGCGGATCTTCCCAACCTTCGGGTACGACCTCACAATGCAACAGGCCGCGTTGTTCGAGTTTATTGACGCTGATGTTGAGGTTGTTTTCCGTTTTCAGCGGCAGGCGGCTGAGAATGGCGTTGCCGTGGTGTCGTTTGGGATAGACGGCATTTTTGCCGTAGCTGCGATGATAATCGAGGCTGTCGCCGATGATGTCGTAATGCGGTGCATCGGGAAAGTCGGTACGGCGGCTTCTGTTGAGATGTTGTCCTTGGACTTCTTGTAAAAACAAAACATCCGAACCCAATGCACCCAGCGCGTCAGCCATGCGGTTGACTTGCACTTTGCGGTTGAGTGCGGACATGCCTTTGTGCATATTGTAGGAAGTAATGGTAACTGGACGGGGAGACATGATGTATGATTAAGCGGTTTATTTGTTTCAGTATAGCACCGGAGCGTGTGGTTTTACGGCAATTTTGGTTATACTTGTTTAAAGAATAAAACAGCGTTTTGACAGGGAATTTCCCAATCAAAACGCCTTCTGTTTTTCAGACGGCCTTGCGTCCGAATCAGTTATTGATTACTTCAACATTGGTTTCAAAAGTAACAGTGTGCTGATATTTAGATGCGGTTTTGCGTTTTGGATAAGGATATTTGGAAACGCTTTTCACTGCACGTTCGTCCATTTCAGGATTGCCGCTGGATTGAATGATATTCACGCGGTCAACGTTGCCGGCAGGAGTTGTGAAGACATCCATCAAAACGGTTTTAACGCTGCCGTTTTGCGCTTTCATGGCTTCCAGAGTTTCGGTATCGGCTGCTTGTGCAGTACCGAATACAGCGGCAAACAACAGGGCTGAGGCGAGGAGTTTAGTCGTTTTCATGTTTTATCCTTATTAGGGTTGTGGTTAGGTTAAATATTTCAGACGGCCTGATTGATCGTTATTTGAAATTCAAAATCGGCCAACCTTTTGCTTTGGCTTCTTTTTCCAGCTCGGCATCCGGATTGACGGCAACAGGTTCGTCCACAATACGCAACAAAGGCAAATCGTTTTTGGAGTCGCTGTAAAAATAAACTTTACCGTAGCTTTCAAATGTCTCGCCACGCTCGGCAAGCCATTGGTTCAATCGGGTAATTTTGCCTTCTTTCAGGCTGGGCGTACCGATATAGTTGCCGGTATATCGGCCGTCTTCGCCGGTTTCAAGCTGTGTGCCGATAACATTGTGAATACCGAAAAGCTGGCAGATAGGGGTAATGATAAATTCGTTGGTCGAAGAAATAACCAACATTTCGTCGCCCGCCATTTGATGGCTTTGCACCAACATACGCTGCATCGGAGAAATGTGCGGAACAATATATTCGGCCATAAACTCGCGATGAAACTCAGCCAATTCCTTCTTGCTGAAACGGGCTAAAGGCGCGAGATGAAATTTGAGGAAAGCATCAATATCAAGACAACCGTTTTGATAGTCTTGGTAGAACTTTTCATTTTGCGCCTCGGTTTCAGCCGCATCGACTATGCCTTTTTTAATCAGGTATTGCGGCCAGGAGTGATCCGAATCGGTATTGATCAAGGTATTGTCGAGGTCGAAAATGGCAAGGTTTTTCATTGGGTTTCCTGTTGTTTTAAAAGCTGACGCAAAAGCGGCAAAGTAATGCGCTTGCCCATCATAACGGCGTAGTTGTCGAGGGTATCGAGCATTTGCATCAGGCTGTCCATATCGCGCCGCCAATGGTTCATCAGGTATTCAAAGATTTCCGGATCGATGGTTACCTGACGGGCGGCCGCCATGCTGACGAGCGCATCGATTTTTTCCCGGTCGGTCAGCGGTTTGACTTCGTAAACCAAGCAATACGCCATGCGTGTACGCAGGTCTTCACGGATAACGAGCTGCTGCGGCGTATATTCGGAACTCAAAAGCAAAAAGCCTTTGCCGCTGTTGCGGAAGCGGTTGAAGATGGCAAACAGTAAAGCCTGTTCTTCATTATTAAGCTTTTCGATTTGGTCAATGGCAAGATATTCCGCATCCAGCGCGGCTTCTGTCAGCGGCGTGGCGGCGGCATCAATATAGAGGGCATTTCGTCCGGCATCGAGCGCCTGTGCGACCCATGCCTGCAAAAGATGGCTTTTGCCTGCACCCTCTTCGCCCCAAACATAGATAAATTGCCCATGTTTGTGCTGCAACACATACACCAGCTCGGCATTTTCTGTTCCCAGAAATTTGTCGAAGCCGGGATAATCATGGCTGGCAAAATCGAAGATGAGCTGGTTCACAAAGGCGCACCGGTTAGGTTGAAATCGGTTTTATTTTACGTTGTTTTGCGGTTCACCATCAAGGATAAAGGCCGTCTGAAGCCTATACCTGCAACATATCTGCACTTCTAAACATATCTTGACGCGCTTACGGCATTGGTTTTATTCCGCTTTGGTTTTACAATGTCGAACTTCTGGCCGAAACATTTGTCTGTTCTTTTTCAGACGACCTTTTTATTTGGGAACCCTAGTGATTTCTACCCTTATTGATTTCATCCTCCATATCGACCAACACCTTGTCCACCTCTCCGCCCAATACGGCCCGTGGATTTACGCGATTTTGTTTGTTGTGATTTTCTGCGAAACCGGTTTGGTCGTGACTCCATTTTTACCCGGCGACTCGCTGCTGTTTGCTGCCGGCGGTATTGCGGCCATCGGCGGCATGAACATCCATGTCATGGTATTGCTGCTCTTAGCGGCCGCCATTTTAGGCGATGCGGCCAACTTTATGATTGGCAAGTATTTTGGACAAAAACTGTTTGCCAATCCTGATTCCAAAATTTTCCGCCGTTCGTATTTGGAAAAAACCCATGCGTTTTATGAAAAACACGGCGGGAAAACCATCATCATTGCCCGCTTTGTGCCGATTGTGCGGACGTTTGCGCCATTTGTCGCCGGTATGGGCGATATGCACTACGCGACGTTTATCCGTTACAACATTATCGGCGCAGTGTTGTGGGTATTGTCGTTTTCCTATGCAGGCTACTTCTTCGCCAATATCCCCATCGTCAAAAACAATCTGGGCTTAGTCATGGCGGCAATCATCGTAATTTCGATTTTACCTGCAGTAGTTGAAGTCATTCGTGCCAAACTTAACGCCCAAAAATAACAATCAATCGAAAAGTTTGAAAGTTTAAACACATCAAGGAATTGTCATGCCGTTGTTGTCTATTGAGTTTGCGGTATTCTTTATCGTATTTTTGCCGCTGTACTGGGCATTTGCACGTTTGCCGAAAGTTCAAAACGTTTTACTTTTGGTTGCCGGACTGGGCTGGCTTTACCGTATCGACCCCATCTTTGCCGCGCTGATTTTGGTTTACTCGTCTGTGGTTTACCTGGTCAGCGTGCTGATGTTTTCTGAAAACGAGCATATCCGCAAATTTTGGCTGGGTTGCGGTATTTTGGCGGCATTGACTGTTTTGTGTTTCTTCAAATACTTCGACTTTTTCCGCCCGATTATTCAGCAATATACAGGACAAAGCGCCATCATCGACATCCTTTTGCCTCTGGGCTTGTCTTATTACACTTTCCAATCGCTGGCTTACTTGGTGTATTGCTACCGTGAGCCTAAGGGAGAGCGTTTTGAATGGCACGAGCTCCTACTGCATCTGAGCTTCTTCCCCACCATCACATCCGGCCCGATTATCCGTGCAGCCGCTTTTAAAAGCATAGATGGCGAACAAGCAGGCGCATTGGTGCAAATCCGCACCAAACAGGCACGCCAGCTGATTTATCCGGCTTTGGCGGTTGGCCTGATTATGTTGGGCATTGCCAAAAAGTGGTGGCTTGCCGGCGTATTGGCGGAAGGCTGGGTATCGCCTGTTTTTGAAAATCCGGCCCAGTTCGACGGCTGGGGCGTGTTGTCTGCGATTTATGGCTACACCTTCCAACTCTTTTTCGACTTTTCCGGCTACTCAGATTTGGTCATCGGCTTGGCCATGCTGCTCGGCTTCCAGCTGCCGAAAAACTTTGCCGCGCCGCTTCGCGCCATCAACATCCGTGACTTCTGGGACAGATGGCACATCAGCCTGTCCACTTGGATTCGCGACTATATCTATATCCCTTTGGGCGGCAGCAAAAAAGGCTTCGGCCGCACCCAGCTCAACCTAATGATTGCCATGTTGCTTTCTGGCATTTGGCATGGCTACGGCTGGAGCTTTTTGATTTGGGGCGCGTTGCACGGTGCGGCTTTAGTATTTCTTAATTGTGGCGATAAAATCGTTGGCCGCAATGCCTTAGGCCGTCTGAAAATCGGCAAACCGCTCGCCTGGCTGTTTACCTTCCATTTCGTTTGTTTCGCTTTTGTCGTATTCAACAGCGCAACGCTTGCCGATACGGAAATGCTGTTCAGCGCCTTATTTGCCAATGATAAAGGTTGGAACGCACCTCTGCCGACCGACCTTATGTTGCTGGGTGCATTTGCGATGATGCTTTTGCTGTACCCGTATTTGCTTCGCTTATTTGAAGCATCGGTAAAAGGCTTGGACAAACTGCCTGCATGGCTGTGGTTTATCCCCATCACGCTTATCCTCGCCCTGATTATCGTCTTCGCCCCATCCGGCATTCCCGGCTTTATTTATGCCAACTTCTAAGGAGCAGAACATGAAACGCTTTATCTCCCTGTTTGTTTCTATTCTGCTCAGTGCGGTTGCGCTGACGTGGTTTGCCCAAAACTCCATCAATGCCTATTGGCAGCAGACCTATCATGAAAACAGTCCGCTTGAGCCTTTATCCGAATATGCTTGGTGGCGTATCGGTGCGGATTGGCAACAAAAAGCCTACGAATTTTCAGACGGCCTGAAAGCTTCACTGGAAACAGAAGACGCTTTGGCTTCGGAAGACTCTGGCATTGAAACAGCAAGGCCGTCTGAAAATACGGAAAACATTGAAGTATCGGACAATCAAAAAGACCCTGCTGCTTCCGATGCGGCTAACAATACAGATACCGCAGCCAGCGAGCCAAGCAATCAGGCTGATCAGTCGGCAACGCAGGTTGTATTGAAAAAAGGCAACAAAGTTTTCTTTGCCGGCGACTCGCTGATGCAGGGCGTTGCACCTTTCGTACAAAAGCACCTCAAGCAAGAATATGGCGTACAATCGGTCAACCTCAGCAAACAAAGCACCGGTTTATCCTACCCCAATTTCTTCGACTGGCCGAAAACCATCGAACAAACTTTGCAAAAAGAACCCGACATCCGCGTTTTGGTTGTATTCTTAGGCCCTAACGACCCTTGGGATTTCCCGATGGGTAAAAAATACCTGAAGTTCGCCTCCCCCGAATGGGAGGCAGAATACCTCAACCGCGTCCGCCGTATTCTTGATGCAGCCTCTACACATGATGTCCAAGTCATTTGGCTGGGCATTCCTTACATGAAAAAAGCCAAGCTCAACGAACAGATGCGCTACCTCGACAAAATCCTGTCAGGTACGGTGTCGCCTCAAGCCATTTGGCTGCCGACCGACAAACTGTTGAGCAATGGCGCAGAAGAATATGCCGACTCTGTCAAAGTAGATGGAAAAATCATCCGTTACCGCAGTAAGGACGGCATTCACTTTTCCGCAGAAGGCCAAAAGCTATTGGCCGGAAAAATTATGGAAAAAATTAATTTTACACACGATACACAACCATGAAATTTAATAAAACCTTACTCCTCACGCTTCTCGCACTCCCTATTACCGCCTGCGCCTCCAATGACGGCCTGTTAAGCAACTACGACTCCAACCGCCCTGCCTGGCTGAACAAACTCCAACAGCTCAACAATGCTTCAGACGGCAAGTTTCGTATTATCCAAGTCGGCGACTCCCACACCGCCGGCGACTATTTCACCGACCGCCTTCGTCGCCGTTTGCAACAACAATGGGGCAACGGCGGCATCGGTTGGGTTTATCCCAACACCGTCAAGGGCCAACGTATGGCAACCGTCCGCTACAACGGCAGCGGTTGGAACACCATCAGCAGCCGCAAATCACACAGCGATTTTTCTTTCGGCGGTATTGAAGCACGCGCCGATGGCGGCAGCGTTACCTTAAGCGCAGCCGACGGCAACATGGATATGCAACAAATCTCCATTTTCGGCAAACCGGTTTGGTCCGAGCAAACCCTGACCGTCAACGGCCACGAAATCCCTGCCACACAAAACGGTTGGCAACTGATGCATACCAATGCCTCCCTACCGATGACCCTCAGCAGCAGCATGCCTTGGCAAATCGGTTTCATTAATATCGAACGCCCCGGACGCGGCGTAACTGTTTCCGCCATGGGCATCAACGGCGCGCAGTTATCCCAATGGTCAAAATGGCGGCCGGGCATGTGGGAAGATTTGGCACAAACCAAAGCCGATTTAATCATCCTTGCCTACGGTACCAATGAAGCCTTTTCCGGCAATCTCGATATTTCCTCTACCGAACGGACATGGCGCAATTACATCCGCCAAATCAAAAATACCCTGCCCAACGCAGGTATCCTGATCCTCGGCGCTCCGGAATCTTTGAAAACCGCCTACGGCAGCTGCGGCAACCGTCCGGTCTTGCTCAGCGAAGTACAACAAATGCAGCAACGCGTTGCCCGTGACGAAAAAATCATGTTCTGGTCTTGGCAAGATGCAATGGGGGGCGCATGCAGCATGAAAAGCTGGATGGCTCAAGGCTTGGCAACCAAAGACGGCGTTCACTTCTCTGCACAAGGTTACGAAACTGCAGCCGATAAGCTTGCCGACAGCCTGATCCGCTTTGCTCAATAAATTAGCCAAAGCCTAAGTACTTTTCATTAACAGTACACAAAAGGCCGTCTGAAATTAATATTTCAGACGGCCTTTTATTTATCGCTTATTCAGCAAACTGCTTAATTTTTAAGCCAACATATTGCTGCTCATGCGTTGCGTTTGATTTTCCGTAAAACGAACCAATCCTGCCTGCTTGTCAAAGCCTAATGGCTTGGCGACAAGACGGTTGGGCAGCTTGTTTAAATGATGGTTGTAACTTCCGGCTCTGCGGTTGTAAGTGCGGCGTGCCGATGCGACTTCCGCTTCTGCTGCATTCAGCATTTCCATCAAACCGGCCAATTTCTTATCAGGATACTGTTTCAAAAGACCGTTGACGGCAGTTTGCAATTTTTTCAGGGCATAATTCAATGCTGTTTCGGCTTCACACAGATGTTTGATTTTGGATTCGGAAAATGTTTTGACAGTTTGCGCCAATGCGGTTTCGACTTCGGCACACATCTGCTGAACGTTTTGATCCGATGCAATGCCCTGCTCTTGCAGGTGTTTGCTGTATGCATCCAATACATGACGGACAGCCTGATGGCGGCAGTCGAGCGCAATGCGCAAAGAGACAAAAGATTCGCGACAGTCTTTTTTGCGGTCTTTCAACTGTTGTTTGAAATACAATAAGACGGCGGTGATTGATACGAAGATAAGTGCAAGACTAATAATACCCATAGTAAGTTCCCTAGTTATGATGCCACTCATATCGGTGGCTGATTTTTTACATTGATTATAATCCAATTTCAATATTTTTCCCAATTTTCATAAAAAAGGCCGTCTGAAATTCAGACGGCCTGAAGTTTATATTTCTATTTCAATGCTTTGACTTGATGTCGATAATCCACACTTCTGATTGCGAACCCAAACGAAGGGGAATGCCCCAGAAGCCATAGCCCGAAGTGGTGAAGAAATGGCCGTTGCCGATTGCTTCATAACCATAAGCGAGACGATAAAGCGTATGGACGATAAGGTTGGCAGGTGCAACTTGGCCGTTGTGGACATGGCCGGAGACCTGCACATCAATCGGCAGCCGGGCATGGGTTTCGATTGAAGTAGGACGGTGATCCATCAATAAAACCGGTAATTGGGTATTTTGACCTTCCAAAAGCTGCTCCGCACTGGGACGCTTGCGATCCAAATCATCGCTCCGCCCTACCAGCAACACACCATTCACTTCCAGAACCTGATTGGCCAAAACCGTCAAACCTGCCGCTTCCAATTCATGTTTGATACGCTTCTGATCGCGGAACCAGTCATGATTGCCCAAAGTGGCATAAACGCCCATCGGCGCAGTCAGCTTCTGCAAATGCGGTTTCATGTTTTCTTTAAGGTAGGCATCAACGGTATCGTCCATCAAATCCCCCGGCAGCAACACCATGTCGACTTTTTCCCGCTTCATGATGTCCGTTAGCTTGTCCAATTGACGCGCGCCAAACAAAATCCCCAAGTGCAAATCGCTGGCCACGCCGATACGCAGCGGCTTATCCATTTTCTTATTGATGAATACAGTCTGATGGCGAACAACAGGCGTATAGGCGTTATACATCCCAAAACCGAGCAAACCGGCCACAAACAAAGGCGCAAACAGCCGCAGGCTTCGTGACAGCAGTTGGCGTGCCATAAAACGGCGCAGCAAAAGATACAGGATAAATGTCGCCAGCGCGGCATACATCACAAACAGCAAGATCACCATCCAAAACGCCATCGCGCGGAATATTATATGTCCCAACTCCAGCAGCAAACCGACCAACAAGCCGTTTGTAATGAAATAGGAAATACCCATCAGCCAACGTCTGCCGACTTTGCCAATCCAAGGCGCAAACAACCATTGCAGCGAACGCCCGAGCCCGAATGTAAACACTTGCAACAGAATGACGCTCACAAAAAACATCTTGCCAAACATGCCTTTCCGCCCTAAAAAATCAAAAGGCAGATTTTAGGCCGTCTGAAACTTTCAGTGTATAATCCCCCGCGTAAAAACCCATAATATTTTGAAAGGAATCATCATGAGCCATCCCCAATCAGCCATTATTCCTGATCACGCACAAGCCGGTATTTTTATCGAAGCAGACATTTCAGACGGCCGCAATGAAGACATCAAATCTGCCTGCCGTCTTTCTTTGGAGGCTCTGGCTAAACTGAAAACCCGTTTTCCGAATGATATTTTGGGTTTGACCATTGCCTTTGGCAGCCGCGCATGGCAATCGTTCGGCCATACTGACGAAGGCAGCGAAATCAAACCTTTCCCAGAATTGGGCAACGGCCTCGCACCCTCCACCCAACACGACCTCTATATCCACATTCAAGCCACCGAGCAAAAAGCCGCCTACGCCTTGGCCCAATCTGTTTTCAGCGCATTCGGTGATAGCATCCGAGTAGCCACTGAAGAACACGGCCTGCGCCTGTATGAAGACCGCGGCTTGGACGGTTTTGTCGATGGTACGGAAAATCCGCAGGGCGATGACAATGTGCGCAATGTTGCCATCATTCCCGAAGGCAAGCCGGATGCCGGCGGCAGCTATGTTTTGCTTCAAAAATATCTGCACGATTTGAAAAAATGGGATGCTGTTTCTACTGCCGAACAAGAAGCCAGCGTTGGCCGCAGCAAAGAAACCAATGACGAATTCGGCAAAGACGTGCGCCTGCCCGACTCTCATCTCGGTCGCGTCAATGTCAAAGAAAACGGCGTTGGCCTGAAAATCGTTCGCCGCAGCCTGCCCTTCGGCAAACTCAGTGGCGAACATGGTCTGATGTTCACTTCCTATTGCAACACGCTGCACAATATTGAAGTTCAACTGCTCAATATGTTCGGCGAATCTGACGGCAAAACCGACTTGCTGTTGAAACATTTGTCTAAAGCCGTATCAGGTGCTTACTACTACGCACCTTCTGTCGAGCGTTTGCAAAATCTTTAACGGCTCAAAGGCCGTCTGAAAAAAACCTGCCTTTGAAAAGGCAGGTTTTTGTTATTTAAATTCCCTTAATACTTTTATGGTATTATCATAGAAATTTATCCACTTGTTGCTTAATAAACCCTGATTACAGACAACGATAAAAACTGATACGCCCAAGCAGCTATTTTCGATAAAATAAACCCAATCATTATCCCTATAAAATTACGACACCATGTATAAATCCCGCCTTCTTCCCTTGCCTGTATTGATTCTCTCCGCGCTAAACGCCTATGCGGCCAATACGCCGAATCCGCTTGATCAAATCGATAAAAACGTACCCAACCAATTCGACAAAGACTTCCGCGACAATCTCGACCAAATTCATTCCGTCGAAATCCAAAAACGCGAGCAGTCGGCATGGGATTTGCAGAAAAAGCAAGATAATGACGCGGTTGCACAAGAAATGCCGTCTGAAAACAATACCGAATGCTTGGATTACACGGGTATTGAGCTTTCCGGTATTACCCTCATCGATTCCAAAAAGATTGAAGCCAAGTTACCCAAATGCATCAATCAAAACAGTATCAACCAACTGAACCGGGATATCGTTGCCGAATATATCGCTCAAGGCTATCCGCATACGCAAATCAAATTTGAAACCACGCCTGAACGCGTCCTGAAATTGGCAGTCATCGAAGGCAAAATCCGTGAAATTACCGGCGGCTCCCGTACGGTCAATGTCAATACCCTCTTCCCCGATCATCAAGGCAAACCGCTGAACATCCAATACCTCGACCAAGGTATTGAACAGGCAAACCATGTTGCCGGCAACAACGTCAGCATCGATGTTTATCCGCATGATGACGGCACCGCCTCCATCCAACTCAACAACGATGCCCAAAAACATTGGGGCGGTAGCGTGACTATCGACAATAAAGGCAGCAAACCCAATACCACGACACTTCGCGGCAGCCTGAATGTCGGCAGCCCGTTGGGATTGAGCGACTCCCTTTATCTAAACGGCTATACCAATCTAAACAATCACGACAGCCATTACAGTCGCGGCGGCAGTATGTTCTACCAAGTACCTTATGGCGCATGGACATTCAGCACTTACGCCGCCGCGTCGCAATCGCAAAGCATCTTAACGCCCAGCGTAACGCGCTATGCCTACCGCTCCAAATCCAAAGCGGCAGGAATCAAAGCGGACCGCGTATTTTCACGCAGTCAAAAACACATTACCTCCGCCTATGCCGGCATCGATTATGTGAAACAGACTGCAAAATTTGCCGACAGCAAACTGGAACTGCAAAGCCCGGAAATCTATTCGGCACAAGTCGGCCTGTCGCATACAACCATCCTGCCAAACGGTATTTGGCTCAACAATATCGGCGTGGAACAAGGGTTTGCGAAAAATACCGAACATACGCCGTTCGACAAGCGCTATACCTCTGTATCCTTGCAAAGCAATTTGATTCAAAACCGCCCATTGGGTAAATGGATCGTGCGCAACCATCACCAAATCGATGCCCAATATAGCCCTCATGATTTGTTTGCCACCAAAGAAATGGACGTCGTCGGTCATCAAAATGTACGCGGTTTCCGTTCAACTTCTTTGAGCGCAAACAGCGCAGTCCTGTTAAGCAATACCGTTTATTTCCGCCGCAATACGCCTCACGGCATCTATATCGAGCCTTATCTGGGTGCAGACATCGGCGTTGCCAAAAACAATAACGAAGGTTCGCAACGCGCCATGGGTGTGGTTGCAGGTTTGAATTTGGGCAAGGCGGATAAATGGCAACTTTCTGCCGACTATGGCAAAGGTTTTGCGCGCATGCCCAACCAATCAAACAGTGAAATACAGGATCATGTGACCGTTTCTTTGCGCATTCCATTTTAAAGTTATGTAAATATATATCCTTTTATCCAATATATAAACCGCCCATCTTAACATTATTAATTTTTCATTAATATCAATAAGATGGGCGGTTTATATTTGCATTTGAAATAGTGCACACAAGGCCGTACTGGTGGTATTATTGTAAAAAATTTTATAACAATGTTAATACATTCAAAATTTCCTCAACAGAAATCTCATACCCGATATGGGATTTCTGATTCAATCTCCATCACGATAAATAAGGATTAAAATCCATGAAAATCGACACTTTATATCAGCCTAAGCTCTCAGCTTCTGGCAAAGTAACTGTCGCCGTGTGCTTTGCATTCCTGGGAAATGCAGCGGTAGCGGCCAATATCGAAGCCATCGGCCAAACTTCGGTACAGCAGCAACACAATGTTGACATCGTCAACATTGCCGCACCGACGGCCCAAGGTCTTTCTCACAACCAATATAACAAGTACAACGTTTCCCAACACGGTGCCGTTTTGAATAACGCCCTGTCTGCCGGTAAATCCCAACTGGCCGGAAACCTGTCTGCCAACAAAAACTTCCAAGGTCAGGCCGCATCTGTGATCTTGAACGAAGTGGTCAGCAAAAACCCTTCTCTGATCTTGGGTCAGCAAGAGATCTTCGGTATTGCCGCAGACTATGTTTTGGCAAACCCTAACGGCATTACCCACAACGGCGGCAGCATCCTGAATGCCAACCGCACATCCTTGGTTGTCGGTACGCCAACCGTTTCAGACGGCACGTTGAAATCTTTTAATATCAGCGACAATGGCAAACAACTGCAAGTAAACGGCAATTTGAGCGGCAACCGCGTAGTTGACCTGCTCGCGCCGCAAGTTGTTGTCGGTAAATCAGCCAATGTTAATGCCGCCGACGCCATCAACGTTTCTTCAGGCAAAAGCAACTTCGACTACAAAACCGCGCAAATCGAAGCATTGGACGCTGCTTCAAATGCGCCGGTGCTTGACGGTCATATCTTCGGCAGTATGCGTGCCGGTACCATCCGCATCCACGCGACCGACAAACGCGCCAAACAAAACATTCAAAATGCGGCGATTACCGGCACCCGCTACCTGAATATCGACAGCAAAGGCAACCTGAGCATCCAGTCTGCCAATCTGACCGGCGCACAAATGGAATTGTTTGCCCGCGATACCGACATCAAAGGCACGGTTAACAGCCATTCTGCTAACAAGTCTTCCAGCGGCAAAGAGGCGAAAAATGTTCAGCACTTCCGTTCAGACCGCAACAAAACGGAAACCTTTACCGCCAGCAATATCAATGCATCCGAGTCATTGACTTTGAACAATAGCGGCAGCCTCAACCTGAGCGCAGCCAACATCAATGCCGGCGCGCTGACCGCATCTGCCACAGGCAACTTCAATTCTAACGCGGTAAAAACCACCAACCGCATAGAATCCGACCATACTCAAAGCAAAGGCCTTTGGTACAACAACAACCTGAGCTCTTCTGCTGACGAAAGCCTGCATCAAACCAAAATCAATGCCGGCTCTGTCAATATTGCCACCACAGGCAAAGTTCAATTGGATGCGACCGAACTAAACTCGGCTGCTGATGCTCGCATTGCCGCCCAACAAGGAATCGTATTGAGCAGCAACAGCGAAACCGACAGCAGCTCGACTTATGTCAGCTTCAAAAATGAAACTGCCGCCCTGAAAACCGGTATCGCTACAAAATCTTCCAAAAACTCTACCGCCCATCAAACCAAAATCTCCGCAGCCGGTGATATCGGTTTGATTTCCGAAGGCGATTTGAGCACTTACGGCGCAAGCATCGCGGCAAACGGCAATGTCGTTACCGATGTCAACAAGATCAACTTGGGCACTCAAACCACCACTAATACCAACAGCCTCGATGACCAGAAAAAATACTGGGGCGGCCTGTTCGGCGGTGAAAGCCAAGTTCAAAACAACCGTACAGAAAACCTGCACGGCAGCAGCATTACTGCCAACTCAAACGTAGTCTTGGGTGCAAAAAACGGCGTCAACGTTTACGGCAGTACCGTTGAAGGCCAAGCCGGTACATTCGTCAGCTCCAAAGCAGGCAATGTTGATATTAAAAACGCCACCAGCACCGATACTTCCGCACAAAGCGCGCGTAAAGGTACGATTTTCAATATCACTACCTCTAAAACCAGCAGCAACAGCAGCATTGAAAAAGTAACCGGTTCTACCCTGGTTTCCAATGCCGACCTGACCGTTGTTTCCAACAAAGACATCAATGTGATCGGTTCTGCATTGTTTGCGGCACAAAAACTGCAACTGTCTTCCGCAGGCGATTTGACCATTGATGCAGCCAAAGCAGTAGAAAACAAGCAGGTCAACGAGTATTCCATCAAAGGCTACTCTGGTATCGAAACCAATAAAGAAAACGGCAGCGTGACTGCCAAAGCCGGTATCAAATTTACCGATACCCACACCGACACCCATTCTGTCGGCCTGAACGGCAGCATTTTGACCGGTAAAAACACCCAGTTGTCTTCCAACTCAAACGTTACCGTCAGCGGCAGCCAAGTCAACGGCGAAGAATCTGTCAACATTTCCGCAGCCAATGACGTCAATGTTGTTGCATCCAAAGGCAGCAGCACTGTGACCGAATCCGGCCGCGTAACCGATTTGGGCGTATCTGCTACTGCATACGAAAAAAATAACGTTGCAGGCGTCGGCGTATCTGTCGGCATTACCAGCACCAAAACAGATGCAACTACCGTAACGAATACATCCCATGTATCCAACATCAACACCGGCGGCAACGCTACCATCACTGCAAACGGCAATATTAATCAAGAAGGTACCGTGATTAACGCGACCGGCAATGTGGTTGAATCTGCCAAAAACGTTACCCATGCAGCGGCACACAGCGGTGCAAAATCCGATGTGAAACAAAACGGCGGCGGTTTGGTCGTTTCTGTTGGCATCAGCACCAACAAAGGCATCGGCGGTGAAATCACTGCACAAGGTCAAGGCAACTCTTCGACCCACAATGAATCCACTGCAACCGTAACCACCATCAACGCAGGCAATGCCATCGTTTTGGCAAATGACAAAGTGTCTGATGAAGGTACAAAATATGATGTTACCGGTGCGATCAACATTGATGCAGGTTCATACCACAACACTGCCGCCCACAACACCAGCAACAGCAGCAGTAAACAAGGAGGCGCTTCTTTGACTGTCGGCGCATACACCAAAGACGGTTCAAACGTTGATGTGAATGCCAACCTGAACGTCAACTACGCTGATGAAAACAAAAAAGAATCTACCGCCGTCAAAGGCGATATGAATGCGACCAATGTTGTCATCAACGCCAAAGACTCTGCTGAAATCGCATCCAACATTACTGCCAACAACAACGTCAACATTACCGCAGGCAACGGCGTAACCTTCACCGAGTCAGCCAATACTGCCTCCAACCAAGGTACAGCCGTTAATGTCGGTATCGGCGCTGGCGCGACAATCAATGTTGAAACCGGTGTTGCCGTTCCTCACGTCAACGGCTCTGTCGGCGTCAACAAAACCGATAACGCGTCTTCTACCGCCGCAGGCGCAAATGTAGTGGCCGGCAACGATATTAAAATCAATGCCAACAACGGCGACGTCAACCTGCACGGTACCAACCTGGTATCCAATAACTCCGTTGAAGTAGAAGGCAACAAAGTCAATACTTCCGGCGCGATCAGCAGCGTTAACGAAAAAAATCTGACCGTCAATGTCAACGGCAGCTACGCTTCAGGCAAACCAAACGGCGGCATCAACGCCAAAGGTAAAAACGACGCCACCGTAACCAATACGGCAAACACCATCCAAAGCGACAATGTTGTTATCACTACCGGCTCTCCAACCGGTTTGAGCGTCAACAATACGACCATCAACGGTAATAATGTTGCGTACTACTATGACGACAGTAAAGCTCCTGCGGCGAACCGTTATACCTACCATCCTCGCCAACCAAGCTACGCCAGACGCCGTTTGCGCTACTAAAATGCACTATTGAAGTCATTTAATAGCCATTAAGACATGCCGTCTGAAAACAGAAAGTTTTCAGACGGCATTTTTATCATCAATGCAAAACAACACACTATCTCTGTTATGATAATGCCTCGCTAATATTATTCCGTTCCAACCATGTCTTCCGCCCTTCCTTTTGACGCGCTCACACTTTCCATCGACGGTACCAACCTCATCGAAGCTTCTGCCGGTACGGGTAAAACCTACGGCATTGCCGCGCTTTTTACCCGACTGATTGTTTTAGAAAAAAAAGACATCGAGAAAATTCTGGTCGTTACCTTTACCAAAGCGGCGACGGCAGAACTGAAAACCCGTTTGCGCGCGCGTTTGGACGAAGTGTTGCAGGTTTTGAACGAAATCCAAACCTTGGGCGGCGAGCCGGAACATATTTCAGACGGCCTGAACAAATATTACGAAAAAGAGAAAAAATCCCCCGATGACTTTCTCAATCGCTTGATTCCTTTGGCTTTAGGCGAGCAAGACGGACAGGAAAGCTGCCATCGCCTGACTCTCCGCCTCAAAGCCGCGCTGAGCCAGTTTGACAACGCATCGATTTACACCATCCACGGCTTCTGTCAGCGCGTCTTGCGCGATTACGCGTTTTTGTGCGGCGCACCTTTGGATGTCGAGCTGTCGGACGACTCGCGCGAGAGGCTGCTGATTCCTGCGCAAGACTTTTGGCGGCAAAAAGTGGCAACCGATGCCACATTGGCACAATTGGTTTTTGATCGGAAATGCACGCCTGAAGAAATGCTTGCCGAAATCAAAAGCTATACCGGCCGCCCCTATCTGAAATTCAGACGGCCCGAAGGCGATTTGAAAGAAGCCCAAGCTAACCTTCAAGAAACATGGCAAAAAGTTTGCAGCCAGTTGGAAGACTTGGAAAAAGCGTTTTGGGTAATCTTGCCCAAACTTAACGGCCAGATCTACAGAAGAAATACCTTTGAAAATGTTTTTACCGATTTAAAAACAAACTCCGAATCCAACCGTCTGCCCCGCCTAAGCAAACAAACACTAGGAAAACTAAACCATTTCAGTGTCGATACACTCAACAGCAAACTGAAAAAAGAATATAAAGCCGATGCCGATGCGCCGGAAATTATTCAGCTGCAAGCCTTGGCCAATCTCGGTCGTGATTTGCAGGCAATGGAAAGCGCAGAAGAAGCAGTCTTCATCTGCCTGCAACTCGACCTACTTTCCTACATCAACCAATCCATTGCCGAACAAAAAAAATCACGCCGCGAGCGTGTGTTTGACGATTTGCTACTGGATGTCCATCAGGCATTGACCACCAATGAACACGGCAACGCATTGGCAAAAGCGGCGGCAGCAAACTGGGAAATCGCGCTGATTGACGAATTCCAAGATACCGACCCGCTGCAATACGAAATTTTCCGCCAAATTTTTATCGAACAAGGCTGCCCGCTGTTTCTCGTTGGCGACCCCAAACAGGCGATTTACAGCTTTCGCGGTGCGGACATTTACGCCTATCTGCAAGCCGCGCAAGATGCGGACAGGCATTACACCCTCGCTGTCAACTATCGCAGCCATGCCAAACTGATTAACGGCATCAGCGCCTTGTTCAAACAAAAAAAACACCCCTTCGTATTGGAAAACATCGATTACAGCGATGTCTCCGCTAGCCGCGCCGAAAGCCGGCTGTCGCCACACCGCCCCGCCATCCAAGTGCGCTGGCTCAATACGGACGACCAAACCGACAAAGAGATTTTGCGCGGCTGTGCCGCCGAATATTGCGCCGATGAAATTGCCTTTGCGCTCAATGAAGCAGCCGAAGGCCGTCTGAACTTCAAAGGCCGCGCGTTGGAATCCGGCGATATTGCCGTCTTGGTGCGCACCAACAACGAAGCGGCGATGATTGCAGGGAAACTGAAACAGCGCCGTATCCAAAGCGTGTTGCTGTCGCGCCAGTCCGTTTTCGATTCCGCCGAGGCAGACTCTCTGTCCGCGCTGATCGGCTTTTGGCTCAACCCAAGGCAAACCGACTGGCTGCGCTTTGTCTTGACCGGCGTTTTGTTCGGCTATACCGCCAAAGAGATTTACGAACTCAACCACAACGAACACCAGCTGCTGAAATGGCTGGAGTCGTCTGCCCAAGCCATGGAAAAATGGCGGAAAGGCGGCATTTTTGCCGCCGTGCAGCAGTTTGCCGCCCTACATGACATCGAAACACGCCTGCTCAAAGGCGGCAACGAGCGTAGCCTGACCAACTACTATCAAATTCTGGAGCTTTTGGCCGAAGAAGACAGCCAAAGCCGCAACCCTGCCGCCCTGCATAAATGGCTGAACGAACAAATCAGCCGTGCGCGCAGCGGCCATTTCCCATCAGACGCGCAAACCATCCGTCTTGAAAGCGACGAAAAACTGGTCAAAATCGTTACCATGCACGCGTCGAAAGGTTTGCAATATCCTTTGGTTTACTGCCCCTTCGCATGGGATACCAAAGACAATTCCAAAGAAAACTGGAAAATCCTGCATACTGACAACCACGAAACCGAGCTGCTGGCCAAATCGCAAACCTCAGAAGCAGAACTAAGCCACCTTGCCGACGAAAAGACGGCCGAAGATTTACGCCTACTTTATGTCGCCCTTACCCGCGCCGAAGAACAGCTCAATATCTACGCCGCCGCCAACAAAAACTGTACGCCAAACAATCCTTTTGCCTATCTGCTCGAAGGTTTGCCGGATGCCGGCCGCGAAAGCGTCAGCCAAAGCTATAAAAGCGCGACAGACGTTGTGGAAATGCTCAAAACCAACTGGCAACGCTTTATCACAAACACGCCTGAAAATACGGAGTTTGCATTCACGGAAGAAGCCCCGCCGGAAACCGTCTACCAATACAGCCGCCAGCAAGACCAAGCTTTTAGCGCACATAGCATCAAACGCCGCGATTTTGACTTTATCCGCCACACCAGCTTTACCGGTTTGAGCCGGCATACCAAGTCAACCGACGAACAACACGAGCCTTTGCAACCTGCCATCGATCCGGCAGAAAGCGCAGACCGTGCCATGCCGTCTGAAAACCTGCCGCCCCCACTTTCAGACGGCCTCGATATCCACCATTTCCCCCACGGCACCAATGCCGGCGTATGTTTGCATGAAATGCTGGAAAAACTCGACTTCGCCGCCTCTGCCGAGAGCCAATCCGAAATGATTGCCGAAGTTTTGCAACGCCACAGCTTTGAAGACAAATGGCTGCCGATGGTAATCACCATGCTCGATACCTGCCGCCTTACGCCTTTAATCAACGAGAGCCTGTCGCAGATTCCGCCGACCCGACGCCTGCCCGAAATGGGGTTTACCCTGTACATGGACGATTTCAAACTGGACGACTTGCGCCGTTGGTTTGCCTCAAGCGAAGCAAACCTGCCGCCCGAATGCGTTCAAGCCGCGCAACTGCTTGACTTCCATGATTTACAAGGCTATTTGAACGGCTTTATTGATATGGTTTGCCAAGATTCAGACGGCAATGTCGTTTTAATCGACTACAAATCCAACCATTTGGGCAACGATGCAAGCGCCTACACGCAACAGGCGATGAACGAAGCCGTGGCACATCATCACTACTATCTGCAAGCCCTGATCTACGCCGTTGCCACCGCACGCTACTATGCCCTGCGCGGCAAGCCGTTGCCCAAAATCGCCATCCGCTACCTCTTCCTGCGCGGCATGGACGGCTCGGATCGCGGCATTTGGAAATGGGACATCGATACCGCCCTGCTTTCCACTTTCGTTGAACGAAAAACAAATTCTTGATAAATCATTTTGTTAAGCCGTCAAAAAGGCCGTCTGAAACGTTTTCAGACGGCCTTTGATTATTTGTGCAAACCGCATTCCTTACTGTCTTTGCTTTCCCACCACCATCGCCCGGCGCGGATATTTTCGCCTAGCTTGACCGGACGCGTGCAGGGTTCGCACCCAATACTGGGATAGCCTTGATGATAAAGCGCATTGAGCGGAACTTGGTGTTCGTGTGCATATGCCCAAACATCCTGCTCTTCCCAATCAAAAATAGGATTGAATTTGGCGATGTTGCGGCCGGTATCCAGCTCTTCAAAATTCAATTCGCTGCGCGTTTCGGACTGGCTGCGGCGTTGTCCGGTCAGCCATGCGGGGGCGTTGTGCAAAGCGCGGTTGAGCGGTTCGATTTTGCGGATATGGCAGCAACGGCGGCGCAACTCGACGCTGTCGTACATCGCGGTCGTGCCAAATTCCGCTTCAAATTCATCGGCGGTTTGTCGGTTGGGATAAAACACTTCCAATTCGGTTTGATAACGCGCATTGGTTTCGGAAATCAGCGCGGCGGTCTCGGGATTGAGTTTGCCCGTATTGAGCGTGATGATGCGGATGGGTAGTTTCAGACGGCTCACGGCATCGGTAATGACCATATCTTCAACTGCAAGGCTGGATGCGAACACGGCTTGCGGATAGCGTACGGCAATGTCTTGCAAACGGCGCTCCAAAGCGGCTGCCAACTCAGGCAGGCGGCGGCGTTCGGCATCGCTGATTTCGGGGATTTTCCAGAGTTGTGGACGGAATAAAGACATGGCTGGTTGTTCCTAATAATTTTCAGACGGCCTGTTGAAACGGCTGCCGATATGGTTATGGAACAATATTGTCCTGCGCCCTATCTTCAAACGGAAAGAATGCTTTTCTATTTCTTTATAACCAAAGCGTCTGCTGCTGGTTTTTCGGCAGCAAATGACTCACACCGATACCGATCAGGCGGAAGGCGTCTTCGCGTTGCGGCGGTATGCGTTGCAACAAAGTATGCGCCGCCTGAAGCAGCGAGGCGCTGTCGGGAAGGACGGAAGAATACGTCAGCGAACGCGTAATAATGCGGAAATCATGGGTTTTGAGTTTGAGGGTAACGCCTTTGGCTTCGACGTTTTTGCGTTCGATTTGCCGCCAGAGGTCTTCGGCAAGGTGCGGCAAATGACTTGAAGCCTGCGCCAAAGACAAATCTTCGGGCAAGGTAATTTCGGTTGAGATTTGCAGGCGTTCACGTTCGGCTTTGACAGGCCGCTCGTCAATACCGCGTGCCAAATCATAAAGGCGGTAGCCGTAGCGGCCGAAATGGTTTAAAAGTTCGCCGCGCTCAAAACGGCGCAAATCGCCGGCAGTTTGCATACCGAGGGCATTCATCTTTTTCAGCGTGACTTTGCCGACACCGGGAATCTTACCCAACGGCAGGCTCTCCAAAAACGCCATGATTTTTTGCGGCGGCAACACAAACTGCCCGTTTGGCTTCCGCCAATCTGAAGCAATTTTTGCCAAAAACTTATTGGGTGCAATACCTGCGGAGGCGGTCAAACCGGTTTCTTCAAAAATTTCGGCACGAATGCGTTTAGCCACCTCGCTGGCGTACGGGATATTTTCAAAATTTCGGGTAACATCCAAATAGGCTTCGTCCAAAGACAAAGGCTCGATCAAATCGGTATAACGCCGAAACACGGCATGAATCTGCGCCGATACTTGGCGGTACAAATCAAAATGCGGCGACACAAACACCGCCTGCGGACACAGCCTTTTCGCCGTCGCCACCGACATGGCCGAGTGCAAACCGAATTTGCGCGCCTCATAAGAAGCGGCACAAATGACCGACCGCGTACCGTCCCACGCCACAACGACCGGCAACCCTTTCAGGTGCGGCTGCTCGCGCAGTTCTACCGAAGCGTAGAATGCGTCCATATCGATATGGATGATTTTGCGTTGAGACATGGGAAAAGATGGATAAGAAAAAGGCTTATTGTAACAAAAGGCCGTCTGAAGTTTCAGACGGCCTCTATGTTTAAGCCCTATTTTTTACTGGAAAGCTGGTCAAATAATCCGCCGTCGGCAAAGAATTTTTTCATGATTTCTTCCCACGGGCCAAATTTCTCATTCGGATTAAACGTCTCAATCTCAGGGAAATCGGCTTTGTGTTTTGCCAATACTTCAACATTGCGCGGACGCAGGTAAAGATTGGCGGCCAACTCTTGGGCAGGTTCGCTCCAGAGGTTTTGCAGATAGGCTTCGGCAGTGGCGCGTGTGCCTTTTTTGTCGACTACGCTGTCCACGACGGCAACCGGCGCTTCGGAAAGAATAGTGTAGCTTGGATAAACAATTTCAAATTGGTCTTGGGTCAGCTTTTTGCTGACGTAGTTGGCCTCATTTTCAAAGGTAACCAAGACATCGCCGATATGGCGTTGGCTGAAAGTCGTCGTCGCCGCACGGCCGCCGTTTTCAAATACAGGCGTGTTTTTCAGCAATGCGGCCACAAAATCTTTGGTTTTGCCTTCATCGCCGTTATTCACTTTCAAACCATAACCGTACGCACCCAAAAAGGCGTAGCGGCCGTTGCCGGTGGTTTTCGGGTTGGCCAAAACAATTTGCACGCCGTCTTTGGCCAAATCGCCCCAGTCTTGGATGTGTTTCGGATTACCTTTGCGCACCAAGAAAACGACGTTGCTGGTATAAGGCACGGCATTGTCCGGCAGGCGCGTGTTCCAATCGGCTTTGACCAAACCTTTTTTCACCAAAAGCTCAATATCGGAAGTCTGGTTCATGGTCACCACATCGGCAGCCAAACCGTTGGCGACAGCCAAAGCCTGCTTGCTGGAGCCGCCGTGTGACTGTTGGACTTCAACCGATTGTCCGCCGTTTTTTGCGGTAAACTCTTTGACAAACAAAGGATTGTATTCTTTATAAAAATCTCGTGCGACATCATAAGAGACATTCAACAGCTTCACATTACCGCCCTTGCCTGCGGAAGCTGCATTGTCGGCAGATTGTTCGTTTTTGGGAGAGCAGGCACTCAACGCCAGCGCGGCGGTCAATGCGGCAAAAGAAAGGGTACGGATATTCATGGTCGGCTCCTATTAAAAGTATGGCGATACTTTATCGGGATCGGAGGCAAACGGGAAATAATGTTTGCTTTTGGGTTTATCAGTTTTGGTTATATAAACCGAGGCCGTCTGAAATCAAAAAATAATTATTTATAACTATAAAATCTAAACCATATTATTTACAAAGTTAATAAAAAAGAGTACCGTTCGTATTTGCCGAATCATTAGGCGTTTTGTTCAATAATCGAAAAATGGAGTGTAGAAACGATGAAACAATGGATGCTTTTAGGATTGCTGGGATTAGGCGCAGCGGCACAGGCGCACGATGTTTGGGTGGCCGCACCGACACATCAGCCTGCCGGCCAAATCCTGCATGCGGATTTGGGTTACAGCCATGACTTCCCCAATGTCGAAAAAATCGCCGACGACCGCGTGCATATTTTCAAACCGCTGCAATTGACCGGCAACTCAAAGAAAACCGTTGATTTGGTAAATAAAGGCGAAAACTATCAATACGTTTCCAGAGCTGCTTTGCCTGAAGGTTCCTACTGGGTCAGCGCAACCTACAAGCCTACTTTCTGGTCGAAAAACAAAGATGGCTGGAAACAGCAAACCTTAAAACAACTGGCCGGTGCCACCTATTGCGAACAGGCACAAATGTTCGGCAAAAGCTTTGTCCAAGTGGGCAACGGCGCAGTCGATGAAGCGGTATTGACCCGCCCTATCGGCCAAGAGCTGGAACTGGTTCCGCTGCAAAATCCGAACGAAGTCAAAGCCGGCGGCATTTTGCCGGTCAAAGTCCTGTACAAAGGCGAGCCTTTGGTTAAAGCCACCGTTACCGCCAGCTCGGACACTTTGGCCGAAATGGACTTGGAATCAACCCATGACCACCGCGAGCCTCAAGGCTTCTCCGGCAAAACCGATAAAAACGGCGTGGTCAATGTGATTACGTTGATTGACGGCTTGTGGAAAATCAAAGTCGTGAACGAGACCGATTACGGCGATAAAAGCGTATGTCAGAAAGACAATACTTACGCAACGCTGATTGTGCCTGTCGGTACCAAACGCGCGGCTGCACGCCATGCCCACCATCATCAACATTAACAGCCATTAAAAAAGGCCGTCTGAACTTTCAGACGGCCTTCATTTATTCTAATTCATAACCCAAATTTCTAAAAAAACGGGAGAATGTTTCCAATTTATCCTCATTCAATTGGGCAAACCGGACACGGTTGCAGCCGGTCAAGACCACATTGCCCATCCAATGCGCCCCAAAGACACGCTCTAAAGGGACATTCCTCATTTGATTGATAAACGGTACTTCTGAAGAAAATTGTGTAGCAATATTCGGAGGCGCGAATTTCAAACCCAAGTCCTGCAATCTATAACGATGTTGCGCCGTCAAAAACATATCTTCGTGGTGCAGCCGTATCAGCCATTCCATATCGGCAATTTTTTCGTCTTTCGGCGGCAAAGGCGGTCGGATTTCTACATTTAAGCCCAGTTGTCGTGGCATAGCTAAAAGCCGTCTGCTGCGCAGGCTGAAACCGCCATTCTGCGGCTCGTCCAAATTTGGAGAAGTCTGAATCAGATGTTGTTTGGCCAAATATTGGTCGGTTCCCTTCAGGAAAAACTGCCCGTCGGCTTCGGTTTCCAACAAAATCGGCAAAGGTGCGCCGATATAGTCATATTCCCGATAGGCATCCTGCCAGTTTTGACCGTTCAACACCCAGCCGTCATTTTGAACGATCAAACAATAATCAGTATCGATGTAATACATCAGTTGGTACAAAACAAACAGATTATATTCGAGATAACCGAATGGCCGGCAAGGCTGATGTCGGATATTTTCCGGCAAACCTTGCGGACAGCTCGGGCTGATCAGCAATCCACGGCTTCCAGGCAATTCGGCACAGCTGCGGATAATTGCATACATCGTGCCCTCGGTATAAGAATCTGCACCGGTAATACCAACCACGGTAATGTCAGCAAAACTCATTATATGTTTCTCCTGTTTCAGACGGCCTTTGAGTTATTTACGACACCTTGTTGCAAATTTCTTTCAAGCGATACAAGGCATCCAAGGCTTCGCGCGGCGTGAGGTTGTCGGGCTGAATTTGCGCCAAAGCTTCAGCCAATTCATTGGCCTGCAAATTATCAACAGGTTCAATTTCTTGTGTTTTCCCTTCCTCATCTGCCCTATTTTCAGACGGCATTGCGCTGAAAATGTCCAACTGCGGGCGGTTGGCGGCGGCTTGGTTTTCCAAATCGTTTAAATGCTTTTGAGCCGCTTTCAAAGCGCGGTTGGGCAGACCTGCGAGTTTGGCAACGGCGATACCGTAGCTTTTGCTGGCAGGACCGGGTTCGATGTGGTGGAGGAAGACGATGTCTTGGCCTTGCTCAAGTGCGGAGAGGTGCATATTGACTGCCGTTGCGTGGGCTTCGGGCAGTTTGGTTAACTCAAAATAGTGGGTGGCAAAGAGGCTGAAGGATTTGTTTTTTTGCAGCAGGTGTTCGGCAATGGCTTGCGCAAGGGCGAGACCGTCAAAAGTCGAAGTGCCGCGACCGACTTCGTCCATAAGGACGAGGGATTGCTCGGTGGCGTGGTGGAGGATGTAGGCAGTTTCGCTCATTTCGACCATGAAGGTGGAGCGGTTGGAAGCTAAGTCGTCCGATGCGCCGATACGGGTAAAGATTTGGTCGATGGGCCCGATTTGTGCGGCATCGGCGGGGACGAAGCTGCCGGTGTGCGCCATGAGGACGATGTGGGCGACTTGGCGCATGTAGGTGGATTTACCGCCCATATTGGGGCCGGTCAGGAGCATGAGGCGGTGTTTGTGGTCGAGGCGGGTGTGGTTGGCGGTGAAGTGGCGCACTTGTTGCTCGACGACGGGATGGCGGCCGTTTTCGATATGGAGGACCGGATAGTCGGCAAACTCGGGGCAAACGAAGCCGCGTTCGGCTGCAATCGCGGCAAACGTAGAAAGTACGTCGAGGGCAGCCGCGGCTTTGGCGGCTTTTTGAAGCTGGGGAAGGGTCGTCTGAATGTCTTTGAGGAGGGCTTCAAACAGGCGTTTTTCCAATGCCAATGCCTGCTCTTGCGCGGTCAGGACTTTGTCTTCGAAGGTTTTGAGTTCGGGGGTAATGAAGCGTTCGGCGTTTTTCAGGGTCTGGCGGCGCTGGTAGTCGGCGGGGGCTTGTTCGGCTTGGACTTTGGATAGCTCGATGTAGAAGCCGTGGACGCGGTTGAACTCGACTTTGAGGGTGGAGAGGCCGGTGCGTTCTCGTTCGCGCGCTTCAAGCTCAAGCAGAAATTCGTCGCCGTGGTTTTGGATATGGCGCAGTTCGTCCAGTTCTGCCGAATAGCCTTGGTTGATAACACCGCCGTCTTTGAGCCAGACGGCGGGCTCGGGCATCACGGCGGCTTTGAGAGTTTCGGCAACAGGCAGGGTTTCGGGGAAAACGGCTTTGAGGGTTTCCAAAAGGCTGCTGCCCTCGGCGGACAATTCAATTTCATTCAGGGCAAACAGGCTGTCGCGCAGGGCGGCGAGGTCGCGCGGGCGGGCGTTGCCGACGGCGATTCGGGCGGCGATGCGTTCGATGTCTGCGATGTTTTTCAGACGACCTTGCAGGGTTTCGTATTGCGAACCCAGCGCGGCAACGGCTTCTTGGCGGGCACGGATGTGGGCGCGGCTGCGTAAGGGGTGGTGTAGCCAGAGTGCCAAGAGGCGGCTGCCCATGTGGGTGGCACAGCCGTCGAGTATGGAAAACAGGGTCGGCGATTTTTTGCCGGAGAGGGTTTGCGTGATTTCGAGATTGCGGCGCGTGGCGGCGTCCATGCCGATATATTGGCTGTCGGTTTCGAGCGAAATGCCGTCGAGGTGTTGCGGCATCAGGTTTTGCGTCAGGCGGATGTAGTTCAACAGCGCGCCCGCCGCACCGACGGCGGCTTCGTATTCTTTGCCGTCCAAACCGAAACCGTGCAGGTCTTGGCAGCCGAAGTATTCGGTCAACAACTTCGCGCCCGCGTCGGCGGCAAACTGCCATGAGTTCAGGCGCGTAATGTTGGCAGAGGTTGCCTGAAAACCATCAGGCAGGCTTTTGCCTTCGGGCAACAGAATTTCCGCCGCCTGCAAACGCGCCAGCTCATCGGCGAGTTTGTCCGCCGTCGTCAGCTTGGTTTTGAATTCGCCGCTTTGCAAAGAAGCCCATGCGATGGCAACGTTTTTCTTGTCTGCGTTCACCGCCACAATGCGGTTGGTTTCCTTGTCTTCCAAAAACGCCGCGTCGGTCAGCGTGCCGGGCGTAACGATGCGCACGACTTTGCGCTCCACCGGCCCTTTGCCCGCGCCGACTTCGCCCACTTGCTCACACACTGCCACGCTTTTTCCCATCTTCACCAGCCGCGCCAGATACTGCTCCGCCGCGTGAAACGGCACGCCCGCCATCTTAATCGGCACGCCGTCCATCTGCCCGCGCGTGGTCAAGGTGATGTCCAACAGCTTCGCCGCTTCCACCGCGTCATCCAAAAACAACTCGTAAAAGTCGCCCATGCGGTAAAACACCAGCTTGTCGGCGTGTTGCGATTTGATGTCGAGATACTGCTGCATCATCGGGGAAACAGTGGGTTTGGACATGGAAAAACCTTAGAAACGCAAAAGCGTTATTGTAACAAAAGGCCGTCTGAAAAACAGGTTTCAGACGGCCTTTAACAGTAGCTTGGTTTTAAGCCAAAGTCACTTCCAAATTATCAATCAGGCGCGTGGTACCCAAACGAGCGGCGGCAAGCACCACCAATTCTTTATCGCCGACATGAGCCACTGCCAAGCTGTGTGCATGGCGGATTTCAACGTAATCAACTACCCAGCCGGCATCGCTCAAACGGCGGATACATTCGGCCTCGAGCTGGGCGTAATCCAGATTGCCGTTTTTCAGGGCTGCGGCAATGTTTTGCAACTCTTGATAGAGGCGGGGCGCTTCTGCACGCTCTGCTTCGCTCAAATATTGGTTGCGGCTGGAAAGTGCCAGGCCGTCTGAAGCGCGGCCGGTATCGACCGGGACGATTTCGATATTGAAATTCAAGTCTTCGACAAAGCCTTTAATAATCGCCAGCTGCTGATAGTCTTTTTTGCCGAAACAGGCGGTATCGGGTTGAACAATGTTGAACAATTTGGTTACAACGGTGGCAACGCCGCGGAAATGTCCCGGGCGGAATTTGCCGCACAATTCGTTTTGCAGGTGCGGAGGCTCGACATTGAAACGCTGTTCCACATTCGGATACAGCTCTTTTTCATCAGGCGCAAACACGACGGCAACGCCCTCGCCTGCCAATTTGTCGGCATCTTGCTGCAAAGTGCGCGGATATTTGTCGAAATCTTCGCCTTGTCCGAATTGCAGACGGTTGACAAAAATACTGACTACAACGTTATCGGCACGTTTTTTCGCTTCGCGCACCAGCGCAAGATGGCCTTCGTGCAGATTGCCCATGGTCGGTACAAATGCCACTTTTCCGGCAGTTTTGCGCCACTCGCGCAATTCTTTAATCGTATGAATGATTTGCATGGTTTGAAAAATCCTTTATCTTTTCCGCCGTTTCATCAACGGAAATCACGCGCCGATTATACGCTTTTATTTATCAAAAAGGCCGTCTGAAATAAGTTTCAGACGGCCTGGTTTTTATTTTATCCGGCAAACGTATGTTCGACAGATGGGAACGTTTTTGCTTTGACTTCGTCCACATAGGCTTTGACCGCAGCTTGAACGCTGTCTTTGCCCTGCATAAAGTTCTTCACGAATTTGGCGGTTTTACCGGGGAAAATGCCGAGCATATCGTGCATCACCAAAACCTGACCGTCGCAATCCACGCCTGCGCCAATACCGATGGTCGGGCAAGAAACGGTCTCAGTCACTTTTTTCGCCAACTCTGCAGGAACACATTCCATCAATACGATTGCCGCACCTGCAGCATCATGCGCTTTGGCATCGTTGAGCAACGCTTCCGCCTTGTCGCCTCGGCCTTGAACTTTATAGCCGCCGAATGCAAACACGGATTGCGGGGTCAGGCCGATGTGGGCGCAAACAGGGATACCGCGCATTTGCAGAAATTCAGTGGTCTCCGCCATCCAGACGCCGCCTTCAAGTTTGACCATATGCGCGCCGGCCGCCATCAATTCGGCCGCCGCCGCAAATGCCTGCTCTTTGCTCTGCTGATACGCGCCAAACGGCAAGTCGCTGACAATCATGGCATTTTGAGTGCCGCGAGCCACGCATTCAGTGTGGTAGCACATATCCTGCAAGCTCACCGGCAAAGTGGAATGACGACCTTGCACCGCCATGCCCAAAGAATCGCCGACCAGCAGTACATCTACGCCGGCATTGTCCATCAGCGCGGCAAAGCTGGATTCATAAGCGGTCAGCATGGCGATTTTCTCGCCCTCTGCTTTCATTTTTTGCAAAGTGTTTACGGTAATCATGGTGTTGTGTGTTCCGCCCGACGGGCAGCCCTTTGTTATAAATGGAAACGCGGTATTATAAGGTCTGCTTTTAAAATATCAAAGCATAAGCAAAAAGCCCGACTGCTTTCACAATCGGGCTTTTAATTGGTGCCGGCACCAAGAGTCGAACTCGGGACCCCCTGATTACAAGTCAGGTGCTCTACCAACTGAGCTATACCGGCTTACTGAAATGCCTTACAGCACCATCAGTCTTTAACTGGTGCCGGCACCAAGAGTCGAACTCGGGACCCCCTGATTACAAGTCAGGTGCTCTACCAACTGAGCTATACCGGCAAGGAAGTCGGCATTATGCCGATAAGTTCCCATCTTGGCAAGCATTTTAAAACAAAGTTACTCACGAAATTATAAAAACCAATGATTTTAAAGAAAATTAAATACATGCATTATCTTTCTATCCAACACACTCAAAGGCCGTCTGAAAACCGCCCCAGCGCAAAACATCATGGTTTCTGTTAAAATAACGCCTTTTACATCTTTCCGTCTTTGCCCATGCCACCCCGCCATCCTTACCGCCGCCTGCGCCCAGCCAAATCCCATCTGCCCGAAGTCGGCATTTCCGAAGAAGGCAATATCCGTTCCCTGCACTTGGGCAGCGACACCATTCAAAGCTCCATGAATGTCGATCATCCGTCCGAGCTGGTGTTGTCGTACAGCCGCGCCATGATGGGTTGGCTGCTGTTTGCAGAAAACCCGCCCAAACACATCACCCAAATCGGCTTAGGCGGCGGCTCGTTTGCCCGTTGGATAGACAGCTACCTGCCCGATACCAAGCAAACCGCCGTGGACATCAATCCGCAAGTCATCGCCGTGGCGCGCAGCCTGTTTGAATTGCCGCACGAAGGCGAAAATTTTGAAATTATCGAGGCGGATGGCGCGGAATATATTAAAGTGTTCCGCCACAATACCGATGTAATTTTAGTAGATGGTTTTGACGGCGAACAGATTATCGATGCTTTGGTGGAAGAACCCTTCTTCCAAGACTGCCGCAACGCTCTCTCTCCCAACGGCGTATTTGTGACCAACTGGTGGAGCGGCGACCAGCGTTATCAACGCTTTGTCGAACGCCTGCTCAACGTCTTTGACGGCCGCGTGCTCGAACTGCCTGCCGAGAGCCACGGCAACGTAGCGGTCATGGCCTTCCAAAGCAGCTCTAAAGAACAAAATCTCGACAACCTGAAAAAACGCGCCGAAAAATTAAGCGAAAAATACGGCTTGGACTTCAAACGGATGCTTGCTGATTTGAAAGCCAACAATCAAAACAACGGCAAGAATTTTTATCTGTAAACCGCTTCAGGCCGTCTGAAAAAACAAACAAGGACACACTCATGCTCAAACCCGACATCATTCAAATCCCCGGCCCGGCCGGTTTGCTGGAAACCATCTACCTGCCAAGCACACAAGAGTCCGCCCGCGGCGTCGCCGTCATCAACCACCCCAATCCCCTGCAAGGCGGCACCAACACCAACAAAGTCATCCAAACCGCCGCCAAAGCCTTATCGCAACTCGGTTTTCACTGCTATCTGCCAAACCTGCGTGGCGTAGGCAACAGCGAAGGTGAACACGACTACGGCCGCGGCGAAACACAAGACTGCATTGCCGTTATCGACTACGCCCGCGCGCAACATCCAGACGCACCGCAATTCGCCCTGGCCGGCTTCTCATTCGGCGGCTACGTTTCCACCTTTGCCGCCCAAGAACGCACGCCTGATTTGCTGTTGCTGATGGGTGCAGCCGTCCATCACTACAAAGACCGCCTGGAACCATCCGACGTTCCCGATGTCGCCAAAACATTGATGATCCATGGTGCGGAAGACGAAGTCGTCGAAATCAACAAAGCCCTGACATGGGCAGAACCCCAAGGCCTGCCGGTTGTGACTATTGCCGGCTCGTCCCATTTCTTCCACGGCAAACTTATCGTTTTACGCGACACGATTACACGGTTTGCACCAGCCTTATTAGGTTAAAATCCGGCTACAAAATAAAACAAGGCCGTCTGAAAGCTTTTTCAGACGGCCTTGTTCGTATCTTAACATATCAATTCTGAGTCAACCAATACTGCAAACCAATCAAAGTCTTACCATCTTTGATTTCATCGTTTGCCAATGCAGTGCGCACCTCTTCCTTGCTCATCAAGACAGTTTCAGTAATTTCATCTTCATCATTGCTCAACTCGCTGCCCAAACGCACGCCTTGCGCTTGGTAGAGATACATTTTCTCATCACAAAAACCGACTGCCGTGTAAAAGCTGTACAACAATTTAACACTGTCGGCAACGTATGGCGTTTCTTCCGCCAACTCACGCAAAGCGCATTCGGCAGGATCTTCGCCTGCAATATCCAATTTACCCGCCGGCAATTCCAACGTCGCCTGATCCGCAGCATAACGCCATTGGCGAACCAAAACAACTTTGCCGTCTTCCGTTTCCGCCAACACACACGCAGCACCCGGATGTCGGATCACAACCCTTTGGCTTTCATTGCCGTTGGGCAGGCGCACCCGATCGCGACTAATGGTAACAAAAGAACCTTCGTAGATTGGCTCGCTGCTTAATTTAGTTTCTTTCAAATCCATTTTTTTACCTCATTTCCAAATTATTGAATATTAAAGGCCGTCTGAAATCCTTTTTCAGACGGCATAGACAAGCCTCATTCCCGAGCACGTTCAATTTCAATACCAACCTGCGCCACATCAGGCAAGATGCCCGGTTTCACAATACGGACGCGCACTTTGGCCGCACCAAAATCATTTAAAATCAATTGGGCGATATGTTCCGCCAACGTTTCCAGCAGTAAAAAATCCTGTTCGGCAAGGTTACGGCGTACGACTTCACATACTTCGCCATAATGGATGGTGTCGCCGATATCGTCGCTTGTGCCCGTACGCTCGGGAACACTGATTTCCAAATCCAAAATCAAAGTCTGTTTACGCTCGCGTTCCCAATCATATACGCCGATTAAAGTATCGGCTTTCATGCCGTACAAAAAGATTTTATCCATTTGCCTGTCCGTTTTTTTGATAGAATAACCGTTCCCATTTTAAGTAAAGCACCCAAAATGTTCAATGTACTCGCCATTATTGCCGCCTATCTTATCGGCTCCCTGTCTTTTGCCGTCATCGTATCAAAATATTACGGCATGGACGATCCGCGCACTTACGGCTCCGGCAACCCCGGTGCCACCAACGTCTTGCGCAGCGGTAAGAAAAAAGCAGCCGCATTAACTTTGCTCGGCGATGCAGTAAAAGGCTTGGTTGCTGTCATCTTGGCGCGCTGTCTGCAAAATGCTTTAGATTTGTCGGATGCAACAATAGCCCTGGTCGCCATTGCAGCATTGGTCGGCCATATGTGGCCAATATTTTTCAATTTTAAAGGCGGCAAAGGCGTAGCCACCGCATTGGGCGTCTTGCTCGCCCTCTCCCCTGCAACCGCCCTGCTCTGCGCCTTGATTTGGCTGGTTATGGCGTTCGGTTTCAAAGTTTCCTCCCTCGCCGCACTGGTCGCCACCGTCTGCGCACCCATCTTCGCCTTCTTCATGATGCCGCACGCCTCTTGGGCATGGGCAACCGTATTCATTGCAGCATTGGTGTTGTACCGCCATAAAAGCAATATTCAAAACCTGCTTCAAGGCAAAGAAAGCAAAATCGGGGATAAAGCCGGAAAATCTTAAAAGTGTAGATACAATCAATAAAAGGCCGTCTGAAGTCTATTTTTCAGACAGCCTTAATAGCTTTTATTCATATATAATCATTCAATCTTAATATACTCTACCGACAAAATCTCTATAACCTCCTGCCCTTCCGGCGTATTCAAGACAACTTCGTCGCCTTCGCGCGCTTTAATCAGGCTGCGTGCCAAAGGGGAAATCCATGAGATTTTGTTTTTAGCGGTATCGATTTCATCTACGCCGACGATTTTGACGGTTTGTTCTCGACCGTCTCCGCGCAGTAAGCCAACGGTTGCGCCGAAGAAAACCTGGTCCGTGGCTTCGCGCGCTTCAGGGTCGACGACAACGGCTGCTTCCAAGCGTTTGGTTAAGAAGCGGATACGGCGGTCGATTTCGCGCATACGGCGTTTACCGTAAAGATAGTCGCCATTTTCGCTGCGGTCGCCATTGCTTGCCGCCCAGTTAACGATTTGGACGATTTCCGGGCGTTCTTTGTTGACCAGATGATACAGTTCGTCTTTCAATGCCTGCCAACCGGTAGGTGTGATGTAATTTTTGGTTTCGGTACTCATGATGTGTCTAAAACATAATTAAAGGCCGTCTGAACGTTAATTTTCAGACGGCCTTTATTGTAAGTCAATTTACTTTATTCTTCATCATCGCTATCGCTGATACTGATGCTGTGTTCCATTTTGCTTGGATGAACTTTCAAGCCGCCACAACCTGATTTTTCGGTAGAGAGACGGTTCAGATATGCTTCATCGATATCGCCGGTTTGATAAACACCGTTAAAGCATGAAGAATCAAAGGATTCGATTTTTGGATTGAGTGCTTTGACTACTGCTTCCAAATCTTCTAAGTTTTGGAAGACGATGCCGTCTGCGCCAATCTCGGTTGCGATTTCTGCTGCGCTGCGGCCGTTTGCAATCAGTTCTTCACGGGTCGGCATATCGATACCGTACACATTCGGATAGCGTACTTCAGGAGCGGCAGAAGCAATGTAGACTTTGCGTGCACCTGCCGCGCGTACCATTTCGACGATTTCACGGCTGGTCGTACCGCGTACAATGGAATCATCCACCAATAAAACGCTTTTGCCGTTAAACTCGGTTTCCATCGGGCTGAGTTTTTGGCGTACTGATTTTTTGCGTGTTGCTTGGCCAGGCATAATAAAGGTGCGGCCAATGTAGCGGTTTTTAATCAGACCTTCGCGGTAAGGTTTTTCGAGATGAACGGCAAGCTCCATCGCGCTGGGTCGGCTGGTATCGGGAATCGGCATCACGACATCGATATCATCGACAGGCAGCTCGCGTTTGATTTTTTCTGCCAAAGATACACCCATATCCATACGGGACTGATAAACGGAAACGCCATCGATGACGGAGTCCGGTCGGGCAAAATAAACATATTCAAAAAGACAAGGGCTTAATTTGGCTTTATCGCTGCATTGACGGGAAATAATCGTGCCGTCAAAACCAATAAATACAGCTTCGCCCGGCTGGATATCGCGTTCCAAATCATAGGCAAGCGCATTGAAAGCAACGGATTCGGAGGCAACAGCATAAGATTTTTTGCCGGATTCGTCAATTTGCGAACCCAAAACCAACGGACGGATACCGAAAGGATCCCGGAAAGCCAGCATGCCGTATCCTGCAATCATGGCTACTACGCCGTATGCGCCGCGCACCAAGCGGTGTACTTCGGAAACGGCGTTGAAAATATTGTCGATGGTAAGTTGATAAGGGGCTGTATTTTTAGAGACTTCGCGGCGTAATTCGTGTGCGAATACATTGAGTAGGACTTCAGAATCGGAGCTGGTATTAACGTGGCGCAGGTGTTTGTTGCATACGTTTTCATAGAGCTCTTCGGTATTAGTCAGATTACCATTGTGTGCCAAAACAATGCCGAATGGGGAGCTGACATAAAACGGCTGAGCCTCTGCGCTGCTGCCCGCATTGCCTGCAGTCGGATAGCGGACATGTGCAATGCCTGCATTACCGACCAAGTCGCGCATATTGCGGGTACGGAACACTTCGCGCACCATGCCTTTGCCCTTGTGCATATGAAATATATTGCCTTCGGCAGTAACAATACCTGCTGCGTCCTGACCACGGTGTTGCAACATCTGCAAACCATCATACAACATCTGATTGACCGGCTCATGACTGACCAAACCTAATACACCACACATATCGTGCTTCTCCGAGTTTGAAGATTAAATGGGTAAGCTGTCATTATAAAATAATTTAGATGAGTTTGCTCGAATTGTTGACAATATGATGTCAAATTTACGCAAATAAAAACGGATTCAGACGACCCATAGGCCGTCTGAATCCGTCAAATTCAATCATCCAATTCTTCAACTTCAGCTGCTTTACCCGAAAGATGCGGCATTGCGGTATCTTTCCCTGGCAGATAAGGCATCGCAGCATCAGCAAGTGATTCAAAATACGGAATTGTGTGCGAACTTTGCCACTCTTCCGTTTTCGGCAAATCAGTGTGTGAAAAAACCATCACTGCCAGTGTCACCAAAATCACACCTTTCACTGCACCGAATACGCCGCCAAGCAAACGGTTGATGCTTCCCAAACCAACGGCAGACATCAAACTGCTCAACAGCGATCGTGCCAGTTTCTGCAACAGCCATGCCAGAAAAAACACAGCGGCAAAACCCATGGCAACCGCCAAAGAATGCGACTCAACCGATTTAAAGACCACATCGGCAAACGGAACGGCAAGCGTTCTGGCTGCAATAAACGATACCACCCACGCCACCATCGCCCCTGCTTCAGCAATAATACCCCGTGTCAACGAGATAATGATGCAGATGACGATGACGGTGGTCGCCAACAAATCGGCAACAGGCAAATTACTCACTGGTCACCTGACCTGCAATGCCATGTACACGCAATTTGTTCAAATCGCGCTCTGCATCGCGTGCATTTTTATAACTGGCTGATTTCACGCGATACACCTTACCTTTATCGGTCATCACTTCAGTAATGGTCGAGTCGATACCTGCGGCTTTCATTTTACGTTGCAGGCTTTGCGCACGTTCTTTTTCAGCATAACCAGCCTGAATGGCAGCTTTTTTCGCAGGCTTGGCTTCTGCTGTTTCTTTTTCAGCTTTAGGCTTGGCTTTTTCAGACGGCTTCTCGGCAGTTTTTACCTTATCGGCTTTTTCTGCTTTGGCCGTTTCCGGTTTAGCCTTTTCATTTTTTGGTTTTTCAACTTTGGCTTCTGCTTTCTTAGCAGGCTCGGCCTTGTCTTTTACGCTGTCTTTGCTGTTTTTGGCAGATTTACGCTCAGCAATGGCTTTCTCTGCTTTTTCCAATTGTGCCAATTTATTGCGTTCGGCAGCCGCTTCACGCTCTGCTTTTTCAGCACGCGCTTGAAGTGCACGTTTTTTAGCAGCCAATGCGTTTTCTTTTTCATCCGCTTCCTGTTGGGCTTGTGCCTTGCGTGCCGCAGCACGTTGTTCTGCCTGGCGTTGGCGGCGTTCTTCGGCTCGGCGCTCCGCAGCTTCGCGTTTGGCGGCCTCAGCTCGTTGAATACGCTCAGACTCTTCCAAACCTTTAATATTGCCGTCATCCAAAGTATCATTAATCAAAACCAACGGCTCGCCGACATCTTCGGGAGCAGACTCACGGTTTGGCTTCAATACTTCAACCGGCGCATTGTCTTCTTCGTCGCCGGCATTTTGAGGTTTACTTTGCGCTTCGGCATCCGCATGGCGGGCTGCTTCTTCAGCCATCGCAACATCCTCTTTATTCGGCTCTAAAACAACAGCCTTGCTCGGCTCGTCAGCCGTTTTGACTTGGCTCTGACCGACAGGCGCTTCTTTAAACGGTGAATTTTTATCGTCGCCGGAAGTCAGCGCCAGACCGAACAGCATACCCGATGCCACCACCAAGCCGGAGGCCAAGACCAAGCGACGGCGGTTGCGACGTTTCAGTCGTTCGTAACCGTCTAAATCGTATCCGTTTGGAGTTTCTTTTTGTTTATTGTCGGACATGATAATTTCCTCGTTAGTGTTCTTTCAAAACAGCCATTACATCGGCAACAGTATGGAATGAGCCGAAAACGACGATTCTATCATTTTCGGTTGCTTTAGCCAAAGCAGCGCGGTAGGCTGCAGCGACAGTTTCAAAAACATTTACATTGTCGATACCGTGTTCAGCTAGTTTAGCCTGCAAAGCCTCCACCGTCATGCTGCGCGGCACATCTAAAGGCGCAATATTCCATTCGTCAAACTGATCTTTAACGATTTCCAGCACGCCATCAATATCTTTGTCGGACAACATACTGAATACGGCGGTACGTTTTTGTGCAAAGGCAAGGTTAATCAGGCTGCGGCGCAAAGCACGTGCTGCGTGCGGATTGTGGCCGACATCCAAAACCACCAGCGGACGGCCGGGCAAAACTTGGAAACGTCCAGGATTCTCAACCAACAGCAAACCGCGTTTAATCGCGCCGATGTCAACGGGCAGCTGATTATTCAAACACTCCAACACCGTCAATGCACACGCGGCATTGGACAACTGATAGGCACCGCGCAAAGCAGGAAACGGCAAGGAATTGCGGTTACGGCTTTGGCCGTCTGAAGATTGCGGATGGAAGCGGTAGTTCCACTGTACGCTTTCCATTGACGTAAAATCAAAATCTCGCTGAACCATCAACAGTTTTGCGCCAATTTCTTCTGCGTGTTTGACCAATGATTCAGGTGCAGGATTCTGACCACACACGGCAGGTTTGCCGCTACGGAACACTCCGGCTTTTTCAAAACCGACCTGCTCAACGGTATCGCCCAAAAATGCCTGATGATCCAAATCCACGCTGGTAACGACCGAACAGTCGCCATCGAATACATTCACGGCATCCAATCGTCCGCCCAAACCAACTTCCAAAATCATTACGTCCACATTTTCACGCATGAAAATATCGACGGCAGCCAAAGCATTAAACTCAAAATACGTCAGCGAAATTTCGCCTCGCGCCGCTTCGATGCGCTCAAATGAGGAAACAATCAGTTCATCTGAAACCGGCTGAGTGTTGATGGCGATTCGTTCGTTGTAACGCAGAAGGTGCGGACTGGTCAGCGTACCGACTTTAAAACCGGCTTCTTTATAAATATGCGACAAATAGGCGCATACGGAACCCTTGCCATTGGTACCCGCCACCACGACGACAGGACATTGTGGCACCAAATTCATGCGTTTTTTCACTTCTCCCACGCGTTCCAAACCCATATCGATAAGGCCGGAACTATGGGCAGTCTCCAAATGAGAAAGCCAGTCTTGTAATGTTTTCATTGTATTTATCGCTTCAAAAGGCCGTCTGAAACAGCCGTTTAATCCATATCTGCCGCAAGTTCTGCTTTGTCTTCTTTTTCCCGGCACCAGCGCGCCCATACTTTCAGACGACGGTAGGCATCACGGTCGGCCATATCGGGCAAGATGCAGTGTTTAACCATTTTTCCGTCAACATTCCATTGCAAAAACAAAGCATAAACCGTCAACATACTGCTGTCTTGCAAAACCGCGCTTCTTCCCTCTTCCTCGTCATTCAAGTAAACCGTCGCACGGTATTGGCGGTCGATGATGATTTTTCTGACCGCATTTTGAGTCTGAAAATTAACGCTGCGCCAAGCATAGGCAAAACTGCCGGCCAATGCCGCCAAACCCAGCCACATCATCCAACCGTAAAACTCGGCAAGGCATAAGGCAACCGCCGAAAGGTGTAAGAAGACAATCAGAATTTTCAAAGAACGCGAGGGCTTTAAGGCCGTCTGAAAACTGCGCACGGCTTTACATCATATTGTCGAAAACAGGCGTAATGTTCAATTCCGCCTCTTCCATATCCAAAACCATATCGTGGATTTCGGTATCGAAAAATTCCCAAAAAGCCTTCAAACTCATGTCTTGCGGCCATTTGCTTTTATCGATGTCCCAGCCGGCCAACTCGGCTTCAAAAATCTGCTGGTAGCGTTCGTCAAAATAAGAAATGACGGATTCGGGTTCGTCAAATTGCGGTACAAGGAATACAGAGCAGTTGGTGCGCAGTTGCTCGACGGTCAGGTCAGGCATATTTTCATCGGCGGATTTCAGCCATTCCAAAAAACGGGCGGTCGGCTTCAGCACAACAGCAGTACGGTCAACAAAATACATTATTTTCAACTTTCAAAATCATTCAAACCGATCATGCCGTCTGAAATTTCAGACGGCCTGAGTTTAATGTGTCATCACCTGTTGCAGGAATTGTTTGGCACGCTCGTGTTTCGGATTGGTAAAAAATTCTTCCGGCGTTTCGTCTTCCAGAATCTGGCCTTTATCGACAAAAATCACACGGTTGGCAACTTCGCGCGCAAAACCCATTTCATGGGTCACACACATCATGGTCATGCCACTTTCCGCCAAGTCTTTCATCACTTTCAATACTTCACCGACCATTTCAGGGTCAAGCGCGGAAGTCGGCTCGTCAAACAACATCACGCGCGGCTCCATCGCCAAACCGCGTGCAATCGCCACACGCTGCTGCTGACCGCCGGAAAGCTGACCGGGCAGCGCGTCTTTTTTATACGCCAAGCCGACACGTTCCAAAAGCTCCATCGCTTTCTTTTCCGCCTCTTCACGGCTTTGGTTTTTCACTTTCATCGGAGAAAGAATAATATTTTCCAAGACAGTCAAATGCGGATACAGATTGAACCCTTGGAACACAAAGCCCACTTCTTCACGCACTTTGTTCAAATCAGTTTTCGGATCGGCAACATTGATGCCGTCCACCCAAATCTCGCCGCTTTCAATGCGCTCGAGTTGGTTTACCGTACGAATCAACGTCGATTTGCCACTGCCTGAAGGACCGCATACAACGACCACTTCGCCTTGCTTGACTTCCAGATTCACGCCGTTGATAACGTGCAAATCTTTAAAATGTTTGTGTACATTTTTGAATTTAATCATTATTTCTTTCCAAACTGCCAAAATTTTCGGGGCTTAAGTTGCGCTTGCCGCTGCCAAAGCAAAGGAATGGCAGTTTCCAGCCAAAAGCGGCAGCTGACTATGCGTCGGAGGTTCCACCTTGATTGTACCGATTGACTTTAAATTGCTCTTCCCTATCGAGACGATGCCCGGTCAATACCCAAACTGCGCCGATAATTGCCGCTTCAAAACGGTGCCGCTCAGGCGGCATATCCTTACCGGAAAAATACTGCGCCAACTTGCGCCACAAATATGAATCACCCAGTCCCCCCTTTGAATAAGAGGTTGCTTAAAAATTGCCATCACTGTTTCAGACGGCCTTTTGAACCAGATAATTGCTCAATGCCACATATTTTTCAGCGGCAATGTGTTCTGCCCTGTCCTGCGGATTGATACCGACTGCCTGCAAATCATCATCGCCTGCAAGTTCCTTCAAATTATTGCGTATGGTTTTGCGGCGTTGATGGAAAGCCAGTTTCACCAGTTTGGCAAAATGTTCAAAATCTTCCGCTTTACCGATGCGGTGTTTCACCGGAATCATGCGAACGACGGCCGAATCTACTTTTGGCGCAGGATCAAAGGATTCAGGCGGTACTTCAATCAACATTTCCATATCGAAGAAATATTGCAGCATCACGCCCAGACGGCCATAGTCGTTGGTTTTCGGCTGCGCCACCATGCGTTCGACCACTTCTTTTTGCAGCATAAAGTGCATATCGATCACATCGTCTGCCACTTCGCTCAATCGGAACAAAAGCGGCGTGGAAATATTGTACGGCAGGTTGCCGACAATTTTTTTCTTGCCTTCAATGCTGTTGAAATCAAACTGCAATACATCGCCTTCGTGTATCACCAATTTGTCTGCAAACGGTAGGGTTTTCAGACGACGTACGATGTCGCGGTCGATTTCGCAAACATGCAGGCAGTTGAGTTTTTTCGCCAAAGGCTCGGTAATGGCGGCCAAGCCCGGGCCGATTTCAATCACGATATCATCGGGCTGCGGTCTGACCGCGTTGACAATATCGCTAATAATCCGCGTATCCTGCAAAAAATTCTGCCCGAAGCGTTTCCGGGCCTTATGTTCTTTCATATCTTTCTTCAAGCAAGCTGTTTAAGGCAGTATTGTAACTGAAACAGGCGTTTTTGTCGGCACGCTTTCAGACGGCATTTGCCTAATTTTAAGCAAACGGTGGCGCTTCCAAACCCAAAGATTTCAGTAGTTGCGCGGTCTCATAAACCGGCAAACCCATCACGCCGGTAAAACTGCCCTGCAAATGCTCGACAAATACGCCGCCCAAGCCCTGAATCCCATACGCACCGGCTTTGTCCATCGGCTCGCCGCTGGCAACATAGGCTGCAATCTCCTCAGCCGTCAACGTTTTAAAGCGCACTTCGCTCGTCTGCACCACATCATGGCGCACGCCTTGCCAGTAAACGCATACAGCCGTCAATACTTGATGCGTCCGTCCGGACAAGCGTTCCAGCATATCGACCGCATCCGCTTCGGATTCCGGTTTACCCAAAATAGCCGCACCATCCGCCACCGTCGTATCCGCCGTCAATACAGCAAACTCAGGCTCTTGATCATGAGCAATAAACCATTGCGCTACTGCTACCTGATTTTTCTCGCAGGCCATACGGCGCACATACTCTACTGCGGCTTCGCTTTCTTTGGGGGTTTCATCAATATCCGCAGGAAGGCGACGTACCGTGAAACCCAAATTCTCCAAAATCTCACGACGACGCGGACTGCCCGAAGCCAGATAAATTGCGTTCATTGTATTGGTTTTCCTTATTTTGACATTTTATGCTGACCGGACAGTCGGACATAATGCGCGGACGAATACGTCAAAAATTCCTTTTCCTCATCAGTCAGCGGACGCACTTGTTTCACAGGCGAGCCGACGTATAAAAAACCGCTTTCCAAACGTTTGCGCGGCGGCACCAAACTGCCCGCGCCTATCATCACATCATCTTCGACAACCGTATCATCCAAAATAATCGAACCCATGCCCACCAACACACGATTCCCAATTCGGCAGCCATGCAGCATGACCTTATGCCCAATCGTCACATCATCGCCGATAATCAAAGGCGAACCGTCAGGCTTCGCCGCATTCTTATGCGATACATGCAAAACACTGCCGTCCTGCACATTGCTGCGTTTGCCGATAGAAATACTGTTCACATCGCCGCGCAATACGGCATAAGGCCAAATCGATACATCTTCCGCCAGCGACACTTCGCCAATCACTACCGAAGTCTCATCTACAAAACAAGACTCATCAACCGACGGCACATAATCCAAAAACGCACGAATAGGGTTTGCCATTTCCAATAATCCTTTTCTCAAAACCAAAACTGATCGGGCCGTCTGAAAACACGGCGTAAAACGATTTTATACTACAACAATACGAAATCAAGCCAGAAAATCATCAAAAGGCCGTCTGAAATAGTTTTCAGACGGCCTTTCATCATAAACCCTTTATCTTGGCTTACGACTATTTATCATTAGCGCCCCAGCTATATTTTATGGAATAATCGCCTTCATTTGATTCTTGGAGAAGCCGATGAACACACGTTCAGGAAATTATGCAGCGCCCCTGCTCGTCGTCGGCTGCGTCGTCTTCGGCTTGGGCAGTTTGATCGTCAAATTTGTCGATGTCGGCTCTTACGCCATCGCATTCTGGCGCTTGCTGATCGCCGCCCCTATATTCTCCCTGCTCGGGCGTTTTTTCAGACAAAAAATGCCCACAAAAAGAAAAACAGTTGGCTACGCAATCTTATCCGGCGTTTTCCTCGCATTCGACCTTGCCCTTTGGCACGAAAGCATTCACGCCGTAGGCCCCGGCATTTCAACCTTGCTCAACAGCCTGCAGATTTTCTTTTTAGCCGCCATCGGCTTCTTCTTTTATTCAGAACGTTTAAGCACCCTGCAAATTTTAAGTTTGATATTGGCCACCATAGGCGTAGCCTTAATCGGCAGCCCAGAGTTCGGTCATAACGACAATGCCGCATGGGGATTTGTCAGCGGCGTAGTATCCGGTGCCATGCTGGCCCTGTCTATGGTTTTCGTACGCAAAACCCATGAGCAGGAAAAAGTCGGTTTGTTTCCGCTGATGATGATTTTAAGCTTCGGCGGCGCAATGGCGCTGGTCATCCCATCGCTGCTATTCGATGCCGCCCATCTTTACCCCAAAACTTTAAACGATGTGATTCTAGTCTCCATCTACGGCATCGTCATGCAATGCTTTGCTTGGGCATTGATTGCTTACGCCATCCCGCTTTTATCCTTATCACTGACCGGCCTACTACTGCTCTCCGAACCAGTCGCCGCCATGTTGATCGATTATTTCTGGCTGGATAAACCGATTAACATCATCCAATGGAGCGGCGCCACTTTGACTTTATTGGCGATTTATTTAGGTTCGTTAAAAGACAAAAAATAGATACAAAAAAGGCCGTCTGAAAAATTTCAGACGG
>NZ_KV821262.1:0-25876 GCF_001815615.1 Neisseria sp. HMSC075C10 | reverse complement strand
GCCGTCTGAAAAATTTCAGACGGCCTTTTAATCTGTTTATTGCTTATTTGATACTGGTACCGATACGACTGAGTTCGCCAAAGTTCATCCAAACGAAGAAGGCTTTACCGACGATCAGTTTGTCATCGACAAATCCCCAATAACGGGAGTCGGCGCTGTTGTCGCGGTTATCGCCCATCGCGAAATAACGGCTTTCAGGAACTTTACAGATAAAGCCATTGCCGTCTTCTGCGTATTCGCAATTTTCCAAACCGCTTGTTTCAAGCGAGTAATTGCTTTCAGGCATCACTTCGGAAGTATATTTGTTCAATACGGCAATAGATACGGAAGGCTGACCGGCCTCTTTGATAACGTCAAAATTTTTGCCGTTTAAGGCCGTCTGAAAACGCTCAAGCGTATGAATCATAGATGGATCGGTATCATCTGCGTATTGATAATTGCCATTTGGTTTTTCGGAAATAATTTCTCCGTTAACAGTCAAAACCTTATCACGGTATTCCACAACGTCGCCCGGAATACCGACGATGCGTTTGATGTAATTCATCTCAGGCTGAAGTGGGTAATTGAACACCACGACATCGCCTCGGGCAATGTTGCCGACAGGTATAATGACCTTATTCAAAATCGGCAGGCGGATCCCGTAAGAAAATTTGTTCACCAAGATAAAATCGCCTTTGACCAAGCCCGGACGCATGGAGCTGGACGGAATTTGGAACGGCTCGGCAATAAAGCTGCGCAACACAAAGATAACCAAGATGATGGGGAAAAAGCCGCCCATGTAGTCGGTAAAATGCGCATTGTCTTCGCCGGTTTCGCTTTTTTTCAGACGGCCTTTATGGATTGCCCAAACAATACCGGTGAACACGACAAACACCAGCAATACGGCGGTAAAGCTCATAAATTCGGACAAAATGCCGAATACGCCGACCATACACAGGAGATAACTCCATTGCAGGCCGGAGCTCCATTCGCCGTTTTTCTGACGCTCTTTACTGCTTTTGAAGTTGAGGACCAAGCCGGCCAGCAGTACAACGATTGCGCCTAAAGTCAGATTTATACTCATTATTTATCACTCACTTGCAGAATCGCCAAGAATGCGCTTTGCGGGATTTCCACATTGCCCACTTGTTTCATGCGGCGCTTACCTGCTTTTTGTTTTTCGAGAAGTTTTTTCTTACGCGTAATATCGCCGCCGTAACATTTCGCCAAAACGTTTTTACGCAGGGCTTTGACGTTTTCGCGTGCGATAATCTGGCTGCCGATGGCGGCCTGTACGGCAATATCAAACATCTGGCGCGGAATCAGTTCGCGCATTTTTGATGCCAGCTCTCGACCGCGGTGAACGGCGCTTTGACGGTGCACAATCAGACTCAGGGCATCGACTTTTTCGCCGTTGACCATAATATCGAGCTTAATCAAATCAGACGGTTGGAACTCTTTGAAATGGTAGTCCAACGAAGCATAACCGCGCGAAGTCGATTTAAGTTTGTCAAAGAAATCCATTACGACTTCGTTCATTGGCAAATCATAAGTCAGCATGACTTGACGGCCCATGTATTGCATATTGACCTGAACACCACGCTTTTGGTTACACAAAGTCATGACGTTGCCGACATATTCCTGCGGCACGAGGATGGTCGCAGTGATAATCGGCTCAAGAATGGTTTCGATGGTGCTGATTTCAGGCAGTTTGGACGGATTTTCAACTTCGATTTTCTCACCGTTTTTCAACACGACTTCATAAACCACCGTTGGCGCAGTGGTAATCAAGTCCATGTCGAACTCGCGCTCCAAGCGTTCCTGCACGATTTCCAAGTGCAACAGGCCCAAGAAGCCGCAACGGAAGCCGAAGCCCAATGCTTGGGAAACCTCAGGCTCAAATTTCAACGAAGCATCGTTCAGCTGCAATTTTTCCAAAGCGTCACGCAAGGCTTCATAGTCATGGCTCTCCACGGGGTAGAGACCCGCGAATACTTGGCTTTGTACTTCTTGGAAGCCAGGCAGCGGTTCAGAGGCAGGGTTGGCAACCAAAGTCACCGTATCGCCGACCTTCGCCTGACCCAATTCTTTCACGCCGGTAATTAAAAAGCCTACTTCACCGGCTTTGAGTTCTTGTTTTTGAACTGATTTCGGCGTAAAAACGCCCAGCTGCTCAACCTGAGTTTCCGCCTTAGTGCTCATAAAGCGCACTTTGTCTTTCAGCTTGATGGTGCCGTTTTTCACACGAATCAACATAACCACGCCGACATAGTTGTCAAACCATGAATCGACAATAACCGCTTGCAACGGCGCATTTTCATCGCCGGTCGGCGCAGGGATTTTGGCAATGATTTCTTCCAAAACATCTTCCACACCAATGCCGCTTTTGGCAGAACATTGAACCGCACCAACGGCATCAATGCCGATAATGTCTTCAATTTCCTGCTCCACGCGCTCGGGTTCTGCGGCAGGCAGGTCGATTTTGTTTAAAACAGGAACAACTTCCACGCCTAAATCAATCGCGGTATAGCAGTTCGCCACGGTTTGCGCTTCCACGCCTTGCGATGCGTCAACGACCAAAAGCGCGCCTTCGCAAGCTGACAGCGAACGGGATACTTCGTAAGAGAAGTCGACGTGTCCCGGAGTATCAATCAGGTTGAGCTGATACACCTGCCCGTCGCGTGCTTTATAGTTGAGCGCTGCGGTTTGCGCTTTAATGGTAATACCGCGCTCTTTTTCGATGTCCATGGAGTCGAGCACCTGCGTACTCATTTCGCGCAAATCCAAACCGCCGCAGTATTGGATAAAACGGTCGGCAAGCGTTGATTTACCGTGGTCGATGTGGGCAATAATGGAGAAATTCCGTATGTTTTTCATATTGTTATTAAGATAAATGCAATTAAAGTCGGAAAGGCCGTCTGAAAAAACAGGGATTCGGTTTTCAGACGGCCTTAGAATAAGGTTGAATCGTTCCGTATTCTAACGGAAATTCAACGCTTTTGCATGATTTTATAGCGATTTAACAATCTCGGTCACCATCTTCGCCGAGCTGACGGCAGCCGTTTTCAAAAACTCTTCAAAGCTGATGTCCGCTTTCTCATCTGCCGAATCGGATACAGCCCGAATAATCACAAACGGCACTTCCAACTGGTGACAGGTCTGCGCAATCGCCGCAGCTTCCATTTCTACTGCTTTAACGTCAGGGAAATGACTGCGGATTTCCGCAACACCTTCGCTGCTGTGCACAAAACGGTCGCCACTGACAATCAGGCCTTGCGTTACGGCCGCACCTTCAAACACTTGCGCCGCCTTTTCTGCTTGGCGAATCAGGTTTTCATCCGATGCAAACACAGCAGGAAGTTGCGGTACTTGCCCCCAAACATAACCAAAAGCCGTTACGTCAACATCGTGATGCGCCACAGTTTCGCCGATGACCACATCGCCGACTTTCAGCCCCTTACCCAAACCGCCTGCACTGCCGGTATTAATGACGCAATCCGGTGCAAACTGATGAATGACCCAAGAAGTCGAAACCGCCGCATTGACCTTACCGATACCACTCAAAACCAATACCATGCATTTTCCGGCCAATTCGCCTTCATATGCCGAGAATTTACCGAAGGACACATGTTTGACATTTGCCATGCTTTCACGCAAAAGCTCAATTTCCTGTTCCATTGCGCCGACCACGGCAATTGTTTGTACTGACATCTTGTTACCTTTCCATTCACTAATCGGGCAACATTATAACAGTAGAATTTAAAATCACAGGGATGCTAAAAAATCTGCTATATTCCCAGCACGACACTCAATTTAAAACAGATAGCCGCTCTAGCGGGCAAAACAGCAAATAATAATTGCTTCTGTTATAATTATTCTCAATAAAATAACTCTATTTTAAATACCTAAATTCTTATGTTTAACGAAAATACTCCGGACGCAAAAGAAGAATTATTCGCTTGGCTACGCCATATGAACAAATACAAAGGCTCCGACCTTTTCATTACCACCAATTTCCCGCCGGCCATGAAAGTGGACGGCAAAATTATGCGACTGAGCGATGAGCCGCTAAGTGCTGAAAAATGTATGGAAATCGCTTTTTCGGTTATGTCTTCCAAACAAATCGAAGAATTTTCTTCCACCAACGAATGCAACTTCGCCATCAGCCTGCCCGATACCAGCCGCTTCCGTGTCAATGCCATGGTTCAACGCGGTGCAACTGCTTTGGTGTTCCGCTCCATTACCAGCAATATACCGAAATTTGAAACGCTCAATCTGCCCCCTATTCTGAAAGACATTGCCCTCAGAAAACGCGGCCTGATTATTTTTGTCGGCGGTACAGGTTCGGGCAAGTCCACTTCCCTCGCCTCCCTTATCGACTATCGAAACGAAAACAGCTTCGACCACATCATTACCATTGAAGACCCGATTGAGTTTATCCACCAACACAAAAACTGCATCATCACCCAACGTGAAATCGGCGTAGATACCGAAAATTGGCCGATTGCGCTGAAAAACACCCTGCGCCAAGCGCCGGATGTTATCTTGATTGGCGAAATCCGCGACCGCGAAACCATGGACTACGCGATTGCCTTCGCGGAAACCGGCCATTTGTGTATGGCGACACTGCACGCCAACAGCACCAACCAAGCACTCGACCGCATCATCAACTTCTTCCCCGAAGAGCGCCGTACCCAGTTGCTGACCGACTTATCACTCAACCTGCAAGCCTTTATTTCACAACGACTGATTCCCCGTGAAAGCGGACGGGGTCGTGTGGCGGCGGTTGAAGTTTTGCTCAATTCGCCAATTATTGCCGACTTGATTCAAAAAGGCGAAGTCCACAACATCAAAGAAATGATGAAAAAATCAACCGGCATGGGCATGATCACTTTTGACCAAGCTTTGTATGATTTATATGAAAACGGCGATATCAGCTATCAAGACGCTATTAAAAATGCCGACTCCGCCCATGATTTACGCTTAGATATTCAATTACGAAGCCGTCGTGCACAAAATGCCGGTCCGGATTTAGAATTGATTTAACAGCTTCCAAGCATAAAAAAAGGCCGTCTGAAACCTCACTACGAGTTTCAGACGGCCTTTATTCCATCAAATAATCAAGCCTGTTTCAATTTTGCATCGGCATCACGCAATGCAGTACGCAGACCTTCCTCGATAACCGGATGGTAGAACGGCATATCCAGCATTTGCGGAATCGTCATCTTCATTTGATGCGCCCAAGCCATCAAGTGTGCCAAATGTTCGGCAGCAGGGCCGACAACTTCCGCACCAATGAAACGGCCGGTCGCTTTCTCAGCATACAAACGCATATGGCCTTTGTTTACCAACATAACGCGGCTGCGGCCTTGGTTTCGGAAGGAAACTTCTCCGATGACAAACTCATCAGGTTGATATTTTGCCGCAACTTGCGCATATTTCAAACCGATAGTGGCAATTTGCGGACTGGTGAATACCACGCCGATTACGCTACGGCGCAAACCGCCCTCAACATTCGGGAAAATAGCGGCATTGTGACCGGCAATTTTGCCTTGGTCGGAAGCTTCATGCAACAGAGGCAATTGATTGGACGCATCGCCTGCGATGAAGATGTGCGGAATGCTGGTTTGCATGGTCAACGGATCGGCAACAGGCACACCACGCGCATCTTTTTCGATATTCAGGTTTTCCAAACCGATATTGTCTACGTTCGGACGGCGACCGGCGGCAGCCAAAGCATATTCGGCATGGAACACACCTTTTTCGCCATCTTGTTCCCAATGAACTTCAACATTACCTTCAGCATCCAGTTTGACTTCGGTTTTGGCATCCAAATGCAAAGTCAACTCTTCACCAAAAACGGTTTTGGCTTCTTCAGCGACAACAGGATCGGAAATACCGCCAATGGCACCAGCCACGCCAAAAATTTCAACTTTTACGCCCAAACGGTGCAAAGCCTGACCCAACTCTAAGCCGATTACGCCAGGACCGAATACGGCCACACTCTTAGGCAGGGTATCCCAAGAGAAAACATCATCGTTCACAATCAAGCGATCGCCCAAAACTTCCCACTGAGGGAAAATCACAGGGCGCGAACCTGTGGCAATCACAAAACTTTTTGCAGTAATTTGAGTGTGGTCATCGATTTGGACGGTGTGTTCGTCAACAAATTTTGCCGTACCCATAATACGCTTGTCGGCAGGCCACTCTTCTACATCGCTGACTACAAAACCGACAAAACGGTCGCGTTCGGACTTCACTCGATGCATGACTTCTTCGCCGTTTACCGTTACGCTGTCTTTATCCAAATGCACGCCAAACGGATCAGTATGCAGAGCATGATGGCGCGCTTCCGCAGCCGCAATCAGCAATTTGGACGGCATACAGCCGACACGCGCACAAGTTGTTCCGAATACATTGTTTTCAATCAGGTAAACATTGTCTGTTTGAAGTCGGGCATTGCGAAATGCGCCCATACCGGCTGTACCGCCACCCAGCACTACCACATCTGCTTGAATCTTTTTCATATTTTATCCTTACTGTCTATATCCAAACCGATATTGCCATCAGGTTATCCGTTTTCAGACGGCCTAAACTTCATAAACTATCAAAATTTAAAAATTAATAGTCAATACCTAAATATCGATTTAAAACAATAATCTCAAATTCTATTTGTAAATATAGAGTTATTCAGAACGCCGATTTGCAAACGTCGTCTGAATAACTCTATATTTGGGTCTTTCAGACGGCTTTTTCAAGCCGTCTTAAGCATACAGGCAATTAGTTTTTAGCCAAGTAAGCTTCCAAGTCTTCGCTGCCGCCGATGTATTTACCGCCGATGAATACTTGAGGAGCAGTCATCTTGCCGGTAATAGCGCGTACGGAAGTAACAGTTGCATCTTTGCCCAATACGATTTCTTCGTAAGACAAGCCTTTGTCTTGCAGCGCTTTTTTAGCTTTAGCGCAGAATTGGCAGCCAGGTTTGGTGAAGATGGCAACAGACTCTTGAGCTTTCCAGTCAGGAGCAATGTATTTCAACATAGTGTCAGCGTCAGACACTTTGAAAGGATCGCCTGGTTCTTCAGGTTCGATAAACATTTTTTCAACCACGCCGTCGTTAACCAGCATGGAGTAACGCCAAGAGCGTTTGCCGAAGCCCAAGTCTTCTTTGCCAACCAACATGCCCATGCCTTCAGTGAATTCACCGTTGCCATCAGGGATCATGTAAATGTTGTCGGCTTCTTCTTCAGCAGCCCAAGCGTTCATTACGAAAGTGTCGTTTACAGATACGCAGTAGATTGCGTCAACACCGTTTTCTTTGAACGCACCAAACAATTCGTTGTAGCGTGGCAGGTGAGAAGAAGAGCAAGTTGGAGTAAATGCGCCAGGCAGAGAAAACACGACTACTTTTTTGCCTTTGAACAAATCATCAGTAGAAACATCTTTCCAAGTGTCGCCAACGCGAGTGCGGAATACTACGGAAGGTACTTTTTGACCGGTACGATCTTGCAAAGCCATTTTTAAGCTCCTTAAAAATTCGGGTTTGAGAAATGAATCAATGCTTGCATTCTAATGCAGGCCCATCGATTTGTATAATTTATAGTTCAAATAATATTAATTACATCAAACTATCAATTCAATTAAACCGAAAACAGCTATTCCTCTAAATGAAGGCTATCTGAAATAAAACAAGTGCCTGACTGAAATTATTTTTTAGGTAAGGGCTGAACGGGAGAATCCGAAGCCACAATTTCACCGATGGCTGTTTCCGCAATATCCTTCAAAGCATAGCGGTCTTTATCAGGCATATCTGTCGATTTGTACTGAGGCGAGAAATCCAAGCGGATACAGATTTTCTTCATAGAAACAATGCGCCATAAAGATTGAAGCAGGTTTACCTCCGCATAGGATGGCAGAACCGTCCGTTGTCCTTCGTCATCATAATATCGCAAAGTTACCGCCTGAATCGGCGCTTTCGCATCAATAGCCGATTGGAACAGGGCAGCTTTAAACGGCAAAATACCCAAGCCGGAAGAAGTACGCGCCTCAGGGAAGAAGCTGACATTCTGCCCTGCTTTCAATGCTGCACAAATCGCCTGATTAATCGGCTCGATATCTCGGCGGGAATTGCGGTTGATAAACACCGTGCCGGCATTTTTACCCATTTTTCCCAAAACCGGCCAACCGCTGATTTCCTGCTTGGCAATAAAACTGCTCGGATAAACGGCGCTCATGGCAAAAATATCCAACCAAGACACATGATTGGCTACCACCAAAGTACCACTCACATTTCCTTGAGGCGGTACGCCGATTTCCAATTCGATATCCAAAGCATCCAATGCGCCTTTTCCCAAAACAACCACCGCATGATTGCGTTCCTCTGCATTATTGCCATCGATGGCACGCAAATTCCGACCGGTTCGGAACAACCAAGCCGCCAAACGGCAAAGTCGGCTCAGACGTTTAAAAAAAGGAGCTTTTTGTTTAGACATAAAATTTCTTCTGTATTGTGTTCATTATGTTCAGACAGCCTCTGACATTTAAGGCCGTCTGAAACTATTTCTGGCAATTTGGACAATAAAATGTTCCACGCTGCCCCAAAGTTTCTTTAAAAATCAACCCGCCACATTGGACACAAGGCTCATTGTGGCGGCCATAGACCGTATATTCCTGCTGAAAGTAGCCGCTTTTGCCATCGCTATTGACAAAGTCCCGCAGCGTACTGCCGCCCGTTGCAATCGCCCTTTGCAGAACCGCTTTAACGGTTTCCACCAATAATACGCATTCTTTCTTGGTCAGCTTATTCGCCGGACGCAATGGCGAAATACCTGCCTTAAACAGACTTTCATTCGCATAAATATTACCGACACCAACCACCACTGCATTATCCATCAGCGCTAATTTGACTGCACGCTTTTGGTTTTTCAATTTCTGATACAGGTAATTTGCATTAAAATCATCCGAGAGCGGCTCCGGCCCCAGTTTTTCCAACAGCGGATGATGCTCGGCAATACCCTCATACCACAACACCGCACCAAATTTACGCGGATCGTGATAACGCAATACGGTACCGTCATCAAATGCAAAATCTAAATGATCATGTTTATCCGGCGTGGCGATGCGCTCATCATCGGCGGTAAAAATCCGCAAACTGCCGGACATACCCAAATGCATAAGTAAAATACCCGTTTCAAAAGTAACAATCAAATACTTCGCACGCCGGTTGCATGCCAAAACTTTGCGCCCGGCCAAAATTTGCGCCAAGTTCGGATGGATAGGCCATCTCAATTTAAACTGGCGAATAATGACTTTTTCTATCTTTTTGCCATCAATATGCGGCGCGATTCCGCGTAAAGTCGTTTCCACCTCAGGTAATTCAGGCATCATTATTCTCCAAATTCATCATTATCCATCATTATATATAGGTCGTCTGAAAACTATTCGGCCAAACGTGCCGTACTTAAAGCAACCGTATTGCCATCAAATGCAGATTCCAATTCAGGCAAAGGATGGACACCAATCAAATGTTTTGTTAAAACCACACCATACACCGCCGCACACTGCGGCCACCACCTATCCCCTGCCTTTTCCATAAACTGCCAAAATTTCAAAGCAGATGATGAATTCACAGCAGGCAGATAATCCATAAACTGCCCATATTCCATTTCAAAACCAATAGCGGCAGTTTTTCGTTTCAACTCAGCCAGAGCCAAGCATTGAGATTTCATAGGCAGTCTTTTGCCATCAAACCACGAGCTCAACCCCCACAAAGATTTAGGGTTAAACCCCGTCAAAATCAACCTACCCTCGGGTTTTAATATCCTAAATGCTTCTTGCAACACCAAATCGGCAGTTGAAATTTCCAAAAGATGGGGCATCAATAACACATCCACGGAATGCGTTTCAAATGCCAACATTTCAGCATCCATCCGCACATCGCGCGGCACCACAATCATATTTTCAGACGGCCTCTGCCATATGCCGCCCAATTGAACCACCACTTGGCCATTCAAATATTGCAAATGCCGTCTGAAAAAATCCTCCTCTTTTTGAGCAAGATATTGCCCCATTGGCGTTTGCATAAAAAAAGTTTCCATTAAATGCTCCCCTATGCATCCCGACTTGTGTGACAGAATTTTAACACCACGACCACATCATACACGCAAATTCCCTGCCCGACTTGACGTTTGAATGCTGAAACGATACCATCGAAGGGACAAAATTTTATTATATATTTGATAACTCTATTTACTATGGCAAAACTAAAAACCATCGTTCTGACCGTTTCAAGCCTGTCGGCAGTTTCCGCCACAGCCTACGCGCAAAACGCTACGCCCAACCAAGTCGGCATGGCAATGATGCGCCTCAACTCTTCCCTGCTCGACCAAGCCAAAGCACAAACCTTCGGCTCTGGTAGCTTGTGGGCATCATTACGTAAAGACTTCCGCATTAACGAAGTCAACACAGAACTGGTTCGCCGCCATGAAAACAAATTTGCTGCAAACAGCGCATATTTCGACCGCACCATCTCCCGCAGCAAACCTTATATGTACCATATTGCCAATGAAGTTAAAAAACGCAATATGCCTGCTGAAATCGCTTTGCTGCCTTTCATTGAAAGCGCATTTGTAACCAAAGCCAAATCACACGTCGGCGCATCCGGCCTGTGGCAATTTATGCCGGCTACCGGCCGCCACTTCGGCTTGGAAAAAACGCCTTTGTATGACGGCCGCCACGACGTTTACGCTGCTACCGATGCCGCATTAAACTACCTGCAATACCTGCACAGTATGTTCGGCGACTGGTCTTTGGCCCTTGCCGCTTACAACTGGGGCGAAGGTAACGTCGGCCGTGCCGTAAACCGTGCCCGTGCGCAAGGTTTGGAACCAACATACGAAAACCTGCGTATGCCGAACGAAACACGCAACTACGTTCCCAAACTTTTGGCCGTCCGCAATATCGTCGCCAATCCGCAAACTTTCGGCATGAATATCAGCGAAATCAGCAATCAGCCGTATTTCAAATCTGTCAGCATCGACAAACCTATCGATAACAGCACAATCGCTCGCTTTGCAAACATCAGCGAAAGCGAACTGTTGGCACTCAACCCAGGTTTCAATGCCCCGGTATTTATCCCTAAAAATAATCGTCGTCTGTTATTACCGGTTTCTGCGGTTTCCGCATTTGAGAAGAACTACCGCAATGCCAATCCAGATACCCTGATGTCTTGGGATATTTATACTTCTTTGGGCAACAAAAAACTTAATGCCATCGCCAACGATACCGGCATGAGCGTAGCCGAACTCAAGCGCCTCAATGGCCTGAGCGGTAGCGCCATTTCTGAAGGCCGCAGCATTTTAGTGGCTAAAAACTCAGCTATCCAAAGCCAAGACATTATTAACTTTATTGACAAAGACAATACGCCGGATACTTACCAATCCAATATGCCGGCCATGTCTCCGATTATTGCTTCCAACGTAGCAGAACCGGTTAAAGTCGCTCAAACTACCGTGACCAATATTGTTGCACCTGTTGTTCCTCAGTCCACTAAACCGGTTGACTTTATTGCACACAGCAAAACTGAAAACGTTACTTCCGTAGCGATAACAGAAACCAAAGAGCAGCCTCAAGTTGCAAGTATAGAAATGACCGCCCCAGTTGTAGCCATGGTCCATACTGCTATTGAGCCTGCTACCACAAATGTTGCAGAAGCACCCAAAGCGGCTATCCCTGCCGACTTGACTGCACCGACTGTTGCCGCAAACGATGTAGCCCCTTCTCCAGCAGTTGAATCTGTTGCTGCTGCGCCGGTTCAAGAAGAGCATGATGACCTGATGGCTTTGGTACAAAGCCGACCTGCGGAGGAACCTGCAGCGACTGTTGCTGAAGCGACTCCTGAAACCAAACAAGTTCAAACTGTTGTCACTGCTGAAAACGCTCGTACAGAACGTATCGCAGCCAATACCGTTAAACAACAAAGCCGAATCAATGCACGTCTTGCCCGTGTAAGTGGTCAACAAAACACACAAACTGCAGCACTTGCAGCAGGCACACACCGCGTGGAAGATGGCGATACATTGTTTAACATCTCCAAACGTTACAACTTGAGCGTAGCCGATTTGATTATTGCCAACAACATCAAAGGCAACAATATCAAAAAAGGCCAAATCCTCCGTGTTACAGCTGCTCCGGTAAAAGTCCGCAGCAACCCGATTCAAAACGTTTCCTACACTGTACGCAAAGGCGATACTTTGAACACCATTGCCAGCCGTTTCAATGTTGATGTTAATGATATTCGTCGTTGGAACCGCAATACCCGTACTGTGACCCCTGGTCAACGTTTGAAACTGATTGGTAGCTAATACTTGCTTCAAAACAAAGGCCGTCTGAAATATTCAGACGGCCTTTTTCTTTATGATAAATAATCAATTCAATTTTTAAAAACAAAATAGCTATATAAGCATCTGTTCAATAACTACCACATAGAAAAAAGAGTGTGCAAAAACACACTCTTTTTCAAACAGATTGCCATCAAATTTTACTCTTAAAACCTGCATTCAAACATATAAATTCCGTATAAACATCACTATGCCGGTGAAAAAGCATCACAGAAAAAGGTATTTTCCGGTAAAGCACATTTTTGAGTCAGCAAAATTTGCGCACTCTCCGTCATGGCTGGTGACCCGCAAGCATAAACTTCATATTGGCTCAAATCAGGATAATTTTGTGCGGCAACATTTTGCACGTATCCATTCTCCCCTTTCCAATCGGAATCAGGCTTAGAAAGAACAGGCGAGAATTTCGCATTTTTCAGACGGCCTATTAATGCTTCTGCTTCTTCCAATGCATACAAATCCTCCTGTTGACGTGCTCCCCAGTAGAAATGAACTGGACGTTCGCTATTCTGATGAATCAAATCAAGCAAAATACTGCGGATAGGTACGTAACCTGTACCTGTTGCCAACAAAATAATCGGTTTATCGCCGTCCTTTTGCAAAGTAAACGTACCCAATGGGCCTTTAACGCGGACAATACCTTTTTCTTTGATCTTAGGCTCTACACCAAAAATCATTTCCGAACATACGCCGTTTTCACGTTTACGGATATGCAGCTCCAACACGCCTTCTTGGTCAGGCGAATTGGCGATTGAATAGCTGCGGCTGATATTGCCAGGAAGCAGCAAATCAATATATTGTCCGGCATAAAATGCAAATGACGGCGCTTTAGGTAAAGCCAATCTTAACAAAGCAACATCATGTTTGATTTCAATCGTTTCGATGCGTACAGGCAAAGTACGCACCGGTAAAGCATTCGGATTAAACCCAGGCACATTGATTTTCAGGTCACTCTTCGCAGTAGTGCAGCACAATAACACTTTACCCTGCGCTTTTTCTTCTGCGCTGATGGCTTTATCGATATGCTCGCCCATTTCAAATTCGCCACTCATCAACTCGGCCTTACATTGTCCACAGGCGCCACTTTTACAAGAATGGGGCAGATTTAAATTCTGACGGGTCGCAGCAGCAAGAACGGTTTCATCATCGTTTGCCGTAAATGTTATTTGATCTGATAAGGTAATAGTATGTGTCATGGTATTTTTAGAATAATTTTAGAATCAAAAATAAAGGCCATCTGAAAAATAAGACCTATTTTTCAGACGGCCTGTCCTATCCATCAAGCTAATTTAGCTTTAATCAACTCTTGAACTTGAGCCGGATTAGCCTTGCCTTTACTTGCTTTCATCACTTGACCAACAATCGCATTCAAGGCTTTCTCATTACCGGAACGGAATTGCTCAATGGCTTTCGCATTGTTTGCCAACACTTCATCCACCATCGCTTCAATTGCACCAGTGTCAGTAATCTGTTGCAAACCATGTTTTTCGATAATTTCGGCAATACCTGCTTCAGGCTCGGTCCACATTGCTTCAAAAGCTTTTTTCGCCAATTTGCTGCTTAATGTTCCGTCTGCAACTTTAGCAACCAACTCGGCAAGGCGTGAAGCCGTAATCGGGCTTTCAGCTAATTCCAAACCTTCTTTGTTCAAAGTAGCAGCAAGCTCGCCGTTCATCCAGTTCGCCGTCAATTTACCTTGGCCGCAGGCTTTGGCCGCTTCTTCAAAATAGGCAGCTTGGGCGCGGCTGGCAGTCAACAGGCGCGCATCATAGTCAGACACACCGTAATCGGCAACAAAACGCGCCGCCATTTCATGCGGCAATTCAGGCATTTGCTCTTTGGCTTTCTGCAATTGGCCGTCTGAAATAATGACAGGCAGCAAATCCGGATCTGGAAAATAGCGGTAATCGTGCGCATCTTCTTTCAAACGCATCACACGGGTTTCACCTTTTTCAGGGTCAAACAACATGGTTGCCTGCTGTACTTTACCGCCGTCTTCCAAAATTTCGATTTGCGCTTCCACTTCATAATTGATGGCTTGTTCCAAGAAGCGGAAAGAGTTGAGATTTTTGATTTCACGGCGTGTACCGAACTCCGCCTGACCTTTTGGACGTACAGAAACGTTGGCATCAACACGGAACGAGCCTTCCGCCATATTACCGTCACAAATATCCAGCCAAGTCACCAAACCGTGCAGCGCTTTAGCATATGCCACAGCTTCGGCTGCAGAGCGCATTTCAGGCTCGGAGACAACTTCCAATAAAGGCGTACCGGCACGGTTCAAGTCGATACCGGTCGCACCGTTCAAACCCTCGTGCACGGATTTACCCGCATCTTCTTCCATGTGCGCACGGGTAACATTGATGGTTTTAACCTCATCGCCCACTACGATTTCCAGTTTACCGTGTTCAACAATCGGCAAATCCAACTGGCTGATTTGATAGCCTTTTGGCAAATCAGGATAAAAATAGTTTTTACGGTCGAACACGTTTTTCTGATTGATTTTCGCATCCAAAGCCAAACCGAGTTTGATGGCTTTTTCGACGACTTCGCGGTTCATTACCGGCAATACGCCCGGCAACGCACACTCAACCACGCTGGCGTGGGCATTAGGCTCGGCACCGAATGCAGTGGATGCGCCGCTGAAGATTTTGGATTGGGTGTTGAGTTGGACGTGGATTTCCAGTCCGATTACGGTTTCCCAAGTCATAAGGGTCTTTCTGTCGAAAAAAAGTTAATCGGTTAAATGAGTGATTCGTTTTTCAGACGGCCTGAATAAAAAAACAATAACAGGCCGTCTGTAAGATAAGTTTATTTCCTGCGGCGTTGGAAACCGGGCAGTTGCCAATGGAAACGGTATGCAGTCAGGCGAAACAACAATCCACCAGCAAAGAGCAGGTTTAACGTAAAAATATTAATCCAGCCCAAATGTCCGAACAGATAAATCAGCCCGCCAATCAAAATAGCCACGCTGCCGTAAAGGTCGGTGCGCAAAATCATCGGCACATCATTGACCAAAATATCGCGCGCAATACCGCCACCAACAGCAGTCACAAAAGCCAAAGAAATAACGCCGAACAGATTGAGCTGCAAGGCCATACCGATTTGTGCACCGGTAATGCTGAACGCAGCCAAACCAATGGCATCGGCAATAATAAAAGCAGCGGCCAAATAGGTGCTGCGATAACGTTGCACCCTTATCAACCATGCAATGGAAAGCGTAGCAAACACAACAATCAGCGCATCGGTTTGCAAAAACACTTGCGGAATCCGGCCGACCAAGCCATCGCGTATCATGCCGCCGCCGACAGCCGTCAGTAACGCAGTAATGACGACACCGAGTACATCCAATCGCTTGTTGTAGCCGACCAAATAGCCTGAAATGGCAAACGCAGCTGTCCCAATGATTTGAATGAAGTCGGTGGCTGTCATAATTTTTTAAATATCTACAATATGCAGCACCTCAATACATTCAGGCGCTTTTATATGGTTTATTTTCAGACGGCCTTGAATCATCAAGGCCCTAAAACATTATTCCGGCGCTTTGGTGTGCCAATCGCTGCTCAGCTGAACTTGATGTGCGGCACCCAAAATTTTGGCTTCGGAGAAATAGTTGCCGATAAATTGCACACCAATCGGCAGACCGTTTGCGCTGAAACCGGCAGGCAGAGTCAGTGCAGGCAAACCGGCAAGGTTCACGGCGATGGTGTAAATATCGGATAAGTACATTTGCACAGGGTCGTGAATGTCGCTGCCGAGTTTTGGCGCGGCAGTCGGTGCAGTCGGCGCCAAAATGAAATCACATTGACCAAAGGCCGTCTGAAAATCATTGGCAACCAGACGACGCAGTTTTTGCGCTTTCAGATAATAAGCATCGTAGTAACCATGACTCAATACATAAGTACCAATCATGATACGGCGTTTGACCTCGCTACCGAAACCTTCGGCACGAGTATTGCTGTACATTTCTTCCAAATCGCCGAATTGCGCTGCACGATGGCCATAACGTACGCCGTCAAAACGGGACAAGTTGGTACTTGCTTCCGCAGAGGCGAGAACGTAATAAGCGGGAATCGACAATGATGTTTGCGGCAGGGAAACTTCAACAGTCTCCGCGCCTTGTGCTTTGAGCAAATCAATAACGCTTTGCAAGGCCGTCTGAACATCGGCATCCGCGCCTTCGCCGAAATATTCTTTAGGCAAACCGATTTTCAAACCTTTGAGTGGCTTGTCCAAATCACGGGTGTAGTCTTCTTTGTCGCGTTCCAAGCTGGTGGAATCACGCTCGTCAAAGCTGGCCATGGCGTTCAACAAAATCGCGCAGTCTTCGGCCGTTTGCGCCATAGGGCCGGCTTGGTCGAAGCTGGAAGCATAAGCAACCATACCGAAACGTGAAACCGTACCGTAAGTCGGCTTGATGCCGGTAATACCGCAATGCGACGCAGGCTGACGAATAGAACCGCCGGTATCCGAACCCAACGCAGCCGGTGCCAAACGTGCCGCAATCACAGCAGCCGAACCGCCTGACGAACCGCCGGGAACATGTTCAAGATTCCACGGGTTTTTGGTTGCGCCGTAGAACGAAGTCTCATTGGTCGAACCCATGGCAAACTCGTCCATATTGGTACGGCCAAGGGTCACCATGCCGGCATCCAACAGGTTTTGCACCACAGTGGCAGTATAAGGAGAAACAAAGTTATCCAACATTTTGGAACTGCATGCACTGCGCCAACCTGTTTGGCAGAAAATATCTTTGTAAGCAACCGGCACACCGGTCAAAGCCGTTGCATTGCCGGCTGCGATACGCGTATCGGCTGCTTTGGCCTCAGCAAGGGTCTTATCTTGATCGATGGTAACGTAGCCGTTGATGGCAGGGTTTTTCGCAGCAATAGCGGCCAAATATTCGGTCGCCAATTCGACTGCGGAAATTTGTTTGGATTGCAGCAGGCTGCTGGCTTGTTTGAGCGTGTAAGCGGTCATTGTGCCGTACTTTCTATAAAACAGTTTTTGCTTTCAAAACAGATATTGAAAACATCCGTTTAAATCAATAAATCGGGCCGTCTGAACAAAGTATCCTTTCAGACGGCCTTGCAATAGGGGTTTGCCGATAAGCAAAGTCCGTCTGAAACCTTATTCTTCAATTACTTGAGGAACGATATACAGACGGTTGCGCACTTCTGGGGCAACAGCCTGATATTCTGCAGCGTGATCGGTTTCAGTCACTTTATCTTCGCGTAGGCGCAAAGCGGCTTCGTGCGGATGCGCCATGGGTTCGATGCCGTCGGTATTGACGCTTTGCATGTTTTCAACCATGGCGAAAATGTCGTTCAACTCGGCAAGCGTTTTGTTTTTTTCTTCGTCCGTTAAAGTGAGGCGCGAGAGTTTTGCGATTTTTTCCACATCATTTAAGCTTAAAGCCATAAAAAATCCTTGTCTGATAGCAATGCCTCTTAGGTTTGGGGTATCATTGCATTTCGTCTTCTATGAAGCGAAGAATTATAACCGAAAACCAAACAGGTTGGCATGGTGTTTTGATTCAGACGGCCTTTTAAGGGCGCATTTATCCGTCTAAAACCGTGTACCTGTTTTTCTTATTTTAAATACTGCTTAAAGCATCCGGACTGGGCCGGAATTTCAGGAATCCTAATGTTTCGTCTTTTATCTCGTTTCCTCTCCAATGATATTGCCATCGATTTGGGCACGGCCAACACGCTGATTTTTGTACGCGGCAAAGGGATTGTTTTGGATGAGCCGTCCATGGTTGCGATTCAATCCGGTGCAGGCAATAAAAGTAAAATTATGGCGGTGGGCACGGAAGCCAAAAAAATGCAGGGCCGTGCGCCACGCAATATTGAAATCGTCCGCCCGATGAGGGACGGCGTGATTGCCGATTTTGTGATTACCGAGCGTATGCTGGGTATGTTGATTAAAAAAGCCACCGAAGGATGGTCTTTGGTTCCACCTCGTGTGGTTATCTGTGTTCCGGGCGGCTCTACCCAAGTGGAACGTAAAGCGATTTTGGATTCGGCGTTTGCCGCCGGCGCGGCAAGCGTGCATTTGATTGAAGAACCGATGGCCGCCGCTTTGGGCGCAGGCTTGCCGATTGAAGATGCGGCAGGTTCGATGATTGTCGATATTGGTGGCGGTACGACTGAAATCGGCATTCTTTCACTGGGCGGTATGGCCTATTCTGCTTCTGTCCGCGCAGCCGGCGATGAATTCGATAAAAGCATCATCCATTACCTGCGTCGCCATCGCGGTGTCTTGATTGGCGAAGCTACAGCCGAAGAATTGAAGAAACAAATCGGCTCTGCCTCGGGCTTTGAAACCGAAACAGCCATGCGCATTAAAGGCCGTGATCTGGCTGAAGGCACGCCTAAATCCTTGGCAGTTACTTCAGATGAAATCCGTGAAGCATTGAGTGAAACGGTAAATCAAATCATCCGTGCCGTCCGTCTGGCTTTGGAACAGGCTCCGCCCGAATTGGCTGGCGACATCGCCGACCGCGGTATTATGCTGACAGGCGGCGGCGCGCTTCTGCACGGTATCGATACCGTCTTGGCCGATGCAACCGGCCTGCCCGTCGGTATTGCCGACCAACCTCTGAACTGCGTTGCCTATGGTGCCGGTAAGGCTTTGGACTATATCGGCAAATGGGATACCGTGTTTACGGAAAACCCATAAGGTAGATGGTTATGGAACGCTCTTCTTTGCGCTTTGACGAGGCAAAAGGCTCTAAGCTGTTGCCTCGTTTTGTCGTTTATATCGCTCTAGCTGCCGGCCTGATGGTGGCAGATTACCGCTTTTCATTGATGCAGCCTGTACGTGCGGCAGTCATGCCCATGCTCTACCCTGTTCAATGGCTGGCCAATCAACCTGTTCAACTTTATCAATATTTTGCCGAACTCTCCCAGTCCAAATCCGAGCTCTTGGAACAAAACCGCCAGCTTATGGAAGAAAATGGCCGTCTGAAAATCGATTTGCAGCGGGATAAAGTCAATACCGATGAATTGCGAGAATTAAAAAAACTGTACGGTTTGCAACAAAAAGGTATTCACAACGTTATCGGTGCGGAAGTCATTTCCAATGGCAAAGATCCGCTTTCCGAAAGACTGATTATCGGCAAGGGCAGTCAAGACGGCTTGAAAGTTGGCGATGCAGTCATCGATCAAAGCGGTTTGATCGGCCTGTTGACACAAGTTCACACACAAAGTGCAGAAATTGGGCTGATTTCAGGCGGACAAAGCATTGTCCCCATAGCCGTCAGCCGCACCGGCGAACGCAACTTGGCATACGGCAATGGCAACGGTTTGGATTTGCGCTATTTTCCAACCGGCTCAGACTTGAAACCCGGCGATATTCTGCTGACTTCCGGCCTGGATGGTACTTATCCGGCGGGGATTCCCGTTGCAACCGTCAGCAAGGTTGTCCGCGCATCGGGAACACCTTATTACGATACGCAACTGACGCCTTTGGCCGCTTTACGCAGCAGCCGTTTTGTCTTGGTACTTTCTTCCGGCCCTTCTTCCCCACGCTGATTTCATGAACGATTTTGACGATTCTTACCGTGCAGTACCGCTGCACATCATGGCGGCCAGTCTCATTGTGATGATGATACTGGACTTTATGCCGTTTTCCTTTGACGGATTCTTCTGGCTGCCTGAAATGACGGCACTGATGTTGCTGTATTGGGCATTGCACCAACCGCAACGCGCAGGCATGGGACTGGCTTTTGCCATCGGTCTGATTGTCGATGCAGCAACCGCCGCGACTTTGGGATTACATGCCCTGTCTTACGTCGTGATGACTTATTTCATCTTAAACCGCCGCCGCCAAATCATGCTTTACGGCCATATTATGCAATTGGCCGCTGTCTTGGCTGCGCTGCTTCTCAATCAGGCCGTCTTAACTGTTGCCCGTCTGTTCCTCAATCATCAGGTCATTACTTTGCAAGGCTTTGTTGCCCCATTTGTCGGCGCATTGCTTTGGCCGATACTCAGCCAGCTGATGCTGATCGTGACCCGTATTTACCGCTCCCACTGAAAAGATGAAACCGATTCTTCCACGCCGTCTTTCCGGTGGTCAACATACCAAAAAACCTTCCGCTCAGGCAGCACAAACCGATGCTTTGTTGCGCCTGCTCGTTGCCTTTATCCTGATTGTCATCTTCTTTTCCATCTTGCTGGCGCGGTTCTTCTACCTGCAAGTGACTCAACACAACGAGTTTTCCGGTCAGGCATCGAGCAACCGCATTACCCTGATTCCAACGCCACCCGTACGTGGCGAAATCGTCGACATCAACGGCGTTCCTTTGGCCAAAAACTATCCAGTCTTTTCGCTCGAAGTTATTCCCAGCCGCATCGAAGGCAAGATGGAAGATGTCATTGAAGCATTGAAAAAATACGTCGATATCACGCCGACAGATTTAAAACGCTTCAAAAAATACCGAGAAAGCTATCGAAAATTTGAAAATATCCCGCTCAAACTTAGGCTGACCGATGAAGAGGCCGCCCGTTTGTCCGTACATCTGCGCGAATTCAAAGGCGTAGAGGTCAATTCACGCACATTCCGCGAATATCCTTACGGCAAGCTGACTTCCCATTTTTTAGGCTACATCGGCCGTATTAGCGATAAAGACAAAGAAATGCTGGAAGAAGAAGGCCTGACTGCCCTCTACCGCGGCAGTACGCATATCGGCAAATCCGGCTTGGAAAAATATTACGAACACCAGCTTCATGGCGTTCCAGGCTATCAAGAAGTCGAAAAAGACGCTTATGGCAACATCGTCCGCGTATTGAAAAATGTTCCGTCCAAAATGGGGCAAACCTTACGCCTAGGGATGGATATCCGTATGCAGCAGGAAGCCGACCGAATCTTGGGCGACCGCCGTGGCGCATTGGTGGCTATCAATCCGCAAGACGGTACCGTATTGGCTTTTGTTTCCAAACCTTCCTTCGATCCCAACCTCTTTATTGACGGCATCGACAGCGATACTTGGAAAATGCTGAATGACGATTGGAAAAAGCCTTTGATCAACCGCGTTACCCAAGGCCTCTATCCGCCTGGCTCTACATTCAAACCCTTTATGGGCATGGCTTTGTTGGAAAGCGGCAAAATCACTCAAAACACTATCGTCCCCGCCCCCGGCGCATGGAGTATACCCGGCAGCCGCCATATTTTCCGCGACTCTGTCCGAAGCGGTCACGGCTCTGCCAACTTGAGCAAAGCCATTCAAGTATCCTCAGATACCTTCTTCTACCGCTTGGGTTACGAAATGGGTATCGACAAAGCCTCTCCGTATCTGGCGCAATTCGGTTTCGGCCAAAAAACCGGTATTGACCTGCCTAGTGAATATGTAGGCGTTTTGCCCAGCCGCGAATGGAAGGCTAAACGCTTTGCCAAATCTTCCGACCCGACTGCCAAAGAATGGCGTGCCGGCGAGATGGTTTCCGTCAGTATCGGCCAAGGCTACAACGCCTACACGCCTTTGCAAATGGCACATGCGACAGCCTCTCTGGCCAACAACGGTGTTGTTCATCAGCCGCATTTGGTCAAAGAAATATTGGATTTCGGCGCGCGCAAAATTACCCGCATCAATCCTAATCCCGAACGTCAAATTCCGTTCAAAGCCGACAACTTCGAATACGTCAAACGCGCAATGGAGAAGGTATTGAAACCGGGCGGTACGGCACACCGTATCGGTGGCGGACTTGCTTACACAATGGGCGGTAAAACCGGTACGGCCCAGGTCGTACAAATCAAACAGGGCGGCCGCTACAATGCCGCAGCCCTGCGCGAACAACACCGCGACCACGCATGGTTTATCTCGTTTGCGCCATTGGAAAAACCTGAAATTGCCATTGCCGTTATTTTGGAAAACGGCGGCTGGGGTGCGTATGCCGCGCCATTAGCCCGTGAAATGACTGATTTTTATATGCTTCACGTCAAGCCGCAACAGTTTTCAGACGGCCTCGAAACAGATTCGGCCAAAACTGAAAAAACTGATAAACATCAGCCTATTCCTAGCATTTTCCAATCCGCCTACGGACTGACGCCGACAAGCCCTGCCTCACAGCCGGAGGTTCATCATGAATAACACATCAGCGTGGAAAAACTTCAAATCCACCATTGCAGCCCCGATTGACCCTTGGCTGTTTTTTGCCATGCTCGCCATCTACATCATGAGCCTGTTTTTGCTCTATTCTGCAGACGGGCAAGAGTTCGGCCAATTGGAAAACAAAACCATCCATACCGTTTTGGGCTTTACCCTTTTATGGATTATTGCTGTATTTAAGCCGCAAACGGCTGCCAAAGTTGCCTTGCCTGTTTATATTGTCGGCGTATTACTGCTGATTGGCGTCGAAGTTGCCGGCGTTACCGTCAACGGCTCGACCCGTTGGCTGAGTCTCGGCTTTACCCGTATCCAACCTTCCGAAATCATGAAAATCGGTATTCCCATGACTGTCGCGTGGTATTTCCAACGCTATGAAGGCCGTCTGAAATGGATACATTATATTGTCGCCCTCGTGCTGATTCTTGTTCCTGTCGCCCTGATTTTGAAGCAGCCCGACCTCGGTACGGCCGCGCTGATTATGGCTTCGGGTATTTTTGTCATCTTTTTTGCCGGATTGCCCTGGAAAGCCATTTTTGTCGCTATTATTGCCTTTGTGGCCGCCCTGCCGCTCTTGTGGAACTACGGCATGCATGACTACCAGAAAACCCGCGTCCTTACCTTGCTCGACCCAACCAAAGACCCGTTAGGTGCAGGCTACCACATCATCCAATCCATGATTGCCATCGGCTCGGGTGGTGTATGGGGTAAAGGCTGGCTCAACGGTACGCAAACCCATTTGGACTATATTCCCGAATCAACGACTGACTTTATTTTCGCGGTATTCGGTGAAGAGTTCGGCCTGATTGGCAATATCCTTTTACTGCTGGTTTACCTTATCATTCTGGCACGCGGATTGTGGATTGCCGCGCAAGCGCAATCCCTTTACAGTCGTACTTTGGCAGGTGCGTTGACCATGACCTTTTTCTGCTATGCCTTTGTAAACATGGGCATGGTCAGCGGTATTTTGCCCGTTGTCGGCGTCCCCCTCCCCTTGGTCAGCTACGGCGGTACGGCTACGCTTTCCATCATGGTTGTACTCGCCCTGTTGATGGGTATTGCCAACGAACACAAAAACCGTCGCCGCCGTAATGCGGATAACGATAACCTAACTGAAAGCGAGGAATAATATGGAACTGGGTGTAGAAATCGGCAAGCTGCTTGTGGCATTTCTCGTGCTGATTAATCCTTTCAGCGCGCTCTCAATTTATCTTGATCTGACACAAAACCACAGCACCAAAGAAAAGCGCAGAATCGCGCGTACTGCCGCATTGGCCGTTTTCATCGTAATCATCGTCTTTGCACTGAGCGGCGGTATCTTATTGAAAGTACTCGGCATCAGCGTCGGCTCTTTCCAAGTCGGCGGCGGTATTCTGGTTTTACTGATTGCCATCTCCTTAATGAACGGCAACGATAATCCTGCCAAACCCAAAATTGATCCCCATTCAGAAGAACATCAAAGTGCGCAACAAGTCCGCCGCAATGAAAAAGCGATTGCCGTCGTACCCATTGCCATTCCGATTACCATCGGTCCTGGCGGTATCTCCACTGTCATCATTTATTCCTCTGCCGCCAAAAATTACAGCGATATTGCCCTGATTATCATCTCCGGCTTTTTGGTCAGCCTGATTTGCTATTTCATTCTGGTCGTGGCCGGACGCATCAGCAAACGCTTGGGCACTACCGGCCTGACCATCCTCAACCGCATCATGGGCATGATGCTTGCCGCCATTTCCGTAGAGATTATTGTTGCCGGCTTAAAATCTATTTTTCCCCAATTGGTCGCTTGAAGTACAATCATCACAATAAAAGGCCGTCTGAAACATTTTCAGACGGCCTCATAAAAACATAAAAACAAAGGAGCCAACCATGTTTCACAGCACCCATGTCTTCACCGGAGAAACCATTTACAGCAGACCGGCGCAAAGCTATACCGAGTTCACCGACGAATTAAACCGCCTCCAAACCCTTCAGCAAACCTTCACCCAATCAAGCATTACCGAGCGCACCGCCCTCTTACAGCAATTTGCCGACAGCCTTACCCAAAACCAAGAACGCCTTGCCGAAATGGTTTGCGAAGAAGTCGGACGCTGCCTGCACGAATGTCGTGCCGAAATCAGCAAATCCATCGAGCTTATCCGCTACTACGTCCGCCTTGCCCCCGAACTGCTTGCCCATAAAACCATCGCCACCCAAGCCAGCCTCAGCCAAGTCCGCTTCGAGCCTTTGGGCGTTGTTTTGGCGGTCATGCCGTGGAACTATCCTGTTTGGCAGATTTTACGATTTGCCATCCCTGCCCTGTGCGCCGGCAATGCCTGCGCGGTCAAACCTGCGCCCAGTGTCGCCCGCGTCAGCGAAACCCTCTTCAGTCTTGTCCCCAAAGGTTTGCCGCTTATCGGCGCATGGTTAAGCCATGAAGACACGCTTCAAGCCATTGAAGATACCGATGCCATGGCATTTACCGGTTCGACCCATACGGGCCGCCTGCTGGCCGCCCATGCAGGCAAACATCTGAAAAAAACCGTCCTTGAACTGGGCGGCAGCAATCCGTTTATCATCCTGCCCGATGCCGATCTGCAACGCGCAGCCATCGATGCCTGCTATTCGCGCTTTCGCGATGCCGGGCAATCCTGCAACGCCGCCAAACGCATCATTGTTACCCAAGATATTGCCGAACAGTTTATCCCGCTCTTTCTTGCCGAGTGTGCCAAACTGCAAACCGGCAATCCCAAAGACCCGAACACCACCCTTGCCCCGCTTCACCGCCAAGACCTGCGTCAAACCGTACACGAGCAGGTTCAAGATGCAGTTGCACATGGCGCGCAATGCTTGAGCGGCGGCTATATCCCTGAGGGAGAAAGTTGGTTTTACCCTGCTACCGTATTGGATCAGGTCAACCCAAACTGCCGCGTGTGGCACGAAGAAGTCTTCGGCCCGGTTGCCATGATCTTACGCGCCGACAATCCGGATCATGCCGTCGCACTTGCCAATGACACACCTTTCGGCCTCGGCGCCTGTATCTACACAGCGGACACAACAAACGCATGGCAATACGCCGAAAAAATCCAGGCGGGCTCTGTCTTTATCAACCGCCACACCAGCAGCGACCTGCGCCTTCCCTTTGGCGGTGTCAAAGCTTCAGGCTATGGACGCGAGCTATCAGAATTTGGACTGTACGAGTTCGTCAACGTCAAAACCTATTGGCAAAAATAAACCGTTTCATCAACTCAGGCCGTCTGAAAACCCGATTTCAGACGGCCTGATGTTGTTTTTAAAAAAATATTGTATTTAATCCCGTACAAACCCTGCAAAGTCAAAGCCGCTCAAAAATAAGAAACCTGAGACCTTTGCAAAAAAGCCCTTCCCCCGACAGCCGAAACCTAAACAAAGA
>NZ_KV821261.1:0-41157 GCF_001815615.1 Neisseria sp. HMSC075C10 | reverse complement strand
GTTTTAACAGGGTTTTTATTTTATAAAAAAACTCCAACAACCTTTCTACACTATCCATACATACAAAAAATACAAAACAAAGGCCGTCTGAAATGCTCTTTCAGACGGCCTTTTGAGGTTTCTATATCTATATTCTTAGTCGGCGAACTGTTTTTTCATTCGTTCGCGTCGCTCTTGCGCTTCTACGGACAATGTCGCGGTCGGACGTGCCAGCAGGCGTTTGAGGCCGATGGGTTCGCCGGTATCGGCACAGAAACCGTAATCACCTTCGTCAATGCTGCGGATAGTCGCTTGCACTTTATTGAGAAGTTTACGCTCACGATCGCGGGTGCGCAGTTCTAAAGCGTATTCTTCTTCTTGAGTAGCTCGATCAGCAGGATCGGGAGCGGATTCGTGCTCTTGAAGATGGCCGGTAGTGGTGTTTGCATTTTCAATCAGCTCTTCTTGCATTTTAACCAGTAGTTCGCGGAAGAAGGCCAATTGGTCGCTGTTCATGTAGTCCTCTTCAGGACCATCCCAGTTTAAAATATCTTGTTCTGTCAGCTTTGCCATGGTGTCTGCTTTCGGTTTGTTGTTAATGATTTGGATGCTACGGGTTTGCTTTTATTGGGTTTTCTTGAATTTCCGTTTTGGAAATTGGGCGAATCATATCATGTTTTACCTATTCATTTGTTCTTTATATTTCGATTTGCACTTTTTTGCACTACCTTACACCTAAATGTATTAAAGCGCTTTTTAGGACGTTGTATTTTTGGTCGTTAATACCTGCTGCGCTTTCAGACGGCCTATTGAAGCAACCATAGGTTGGTTTGCTGGATAAGTTGGGGAAACCATCGGGCCAGCCACAACCATAATAAGAGTGCCAACAAACTGCCTGAAAAATCGTATCGCCCTACGCGCAAGAAGGAAAACGGTTTGAGCAATGGTTGTAGAATTCGTTCGATGGCATAAGTCAACGGCGAATAGCGGCCCTGTATGCTGGACACCATTCTAATAATCAGACCGATAAATAATGTATAGGCCGCGGCTTTCAGCATATGGAGTACGGCAAACCAAAAGTTTGCCAAAATCAGCTTATTGCTGATGGACAGCGCCGGCGAGATGAAAATAATGGCGGTACAGGCAAGGTAGTACACCAGAAAACCTGAAGGCAAACAGTACCAATCGGTTTTCTTACCGGATGGAAATGCTTTTTGCCAAGGTTTGGTCAGCCAGCCTGTTGCCTGTATGCTGAATTTGAGCAGGGGGTGTTCTGCTGCCAATCCTGCGTATCGGAGCAAAAAGCGCGTGATACACAGGATGGCAACAGCGTCTGCCAATAATAAGAGCAAGTCGCCGCGCATGTTCAGACGGCCTTATATTGTTGCGCCATTTCTTGCGAACGTTTGACGCAGGCTTCTACGCCCTGTTCGATGGCTTCGGCAACGTGACGGGCTTTGAAGGTTTCGATGGCTTCGTGTGTCGTGCCACCTTTGGAAGTTACGTTTTGCTGTAATTGTGCGAATGCTTCGCCGGTTTGTTCGGCCAAAGCCACTGCGCCTTTAAATGTAGCGAGGCTCAGTTCGCGTGCGTCTTGTTCATTAAAACCTTGTGCCAAAGCCGCATTTTGGAGCGCGCCCAACAAATAGAAAACATAGGCGGGGCCGCTGCCGCTGATGCCGGTAATATTGTGGAGTTGCTCTTCCTCGTTCAGCCAAACGGTTGTGCCGACAGAGCGCATGATGCCGTCTGCAGCTGTACGGTCTGCTTCTGAAACGCCTGCATCGGCAAACATACCGGATACGCCCAAGCCGATTTTGGCCGGCGTATTGGGCATGATGCGCACGATACGGCGTGTACCGCCCAGATAATGGCTGAGGGTATCGATGGACAAACCAGCTGCTACGGACAACACCAGCGCACCATTCAAACGGATGTTTTGACAGGCTGCCTGCATGTCTTGCGGTTTGACGGCGAGGATGAGGACGTCGTCCGCACTCAATTCGGGCAGGTTTTCAGAAGTGGCTACGCCCAATTCTTGCACCAGTTGCTCCCGTCTTTCGGCGCCGCGTTCGACAATGTGGACACGATAGCCGTCTTGTTTGACCAAACCGCCTGCAATGGCAGTCGCCATATTGCCGCCGCCTAAAAAGTAGATGTTCATAAATTTCCTTAATTTTTTAAATCAGATACATTTGCTGAGGTCGTCTGAAATACCGTTTCCATCATACCGACAAAATTTCAGACGACCTTTTTACCAACGGACGCTTTCAGGCAGTGATGTTCGGTATAAACCCTGTTTTTCCAAACAATCCAATCCTTCTTTTTTAAAAGTTTCCGCTAAAGGGCGTTTATCGCGGGTTTGCCAAGCTAGCCCGCAAGCTTCAAACTTTTTGATTTTCCTACTGAAATAATCATTAGCTGCGGTACGATAAGCATTATCGTCAATAGAATAATTCCCGTCCGCCAAACGCTTCCCGCGGAAACCCTCGATAGAAGGCGGCGGTTCGCCTTTAATTTCCCAAAAATCTATTGCTGCCGGCTTTTTGGGTTTGCACCAGCCCGATAAGGACTCACATTGATACCAGCCCATCAACCGACAACCCGTTAAGGTCAAACCAAGCAAAACGACCGAGATAATCTGTTTCATTGGCTGCCTTCTCCTTTTTGTTTTTGTTCCCGTCTGCCGAAAATCGCGCTGCCGATGCGGACATGGGTTGCGCCGCATTCTACCGCGATTGGCATATCTCCGGACATACCCATAGACAAAACATCTGCTTCGACGCCTGCCGCATTCAACTCAGCCAACAACCGCTGCATGGTGTGAAACTGACTGCGCAACTCATCGTCGCTGCTGTCGGCCTTGGCCACACACATCAATCCGCGTACTTTAATATTCGGCAACTTGGCCACTTCAAGGGCCAGCGCAACCGCTTCAGCGGGCGCCACGCCGTGTTTCGCCTCTTCCGCGGCAATGTTCACTTCAATACACACTTGCAACGGCGGCATTTCAGACGGCCTTTGTTCGCTCAAGCGCCGCGCCGTTTTCAGACGGCCTATCGTATGCACCCAATGTGCGCGTTCGGCCACAAATTTGGTTTTATTAGACTGCACATCGCCGATAACGTGCCAAACAATATCCGGCAAATCGACCAGCGTTTCCGTTTTTTCAAACCATTCCTGAATATAGTTCTCGCCAAAATCGCGCTGACCGGCCGCATACACTTCGCGGATATCGTCTGCCGGAAACGTCTTGCTGACCGCTACCAGCTTCACCGCATCCGCAGGCCGTCCTGCAGCCTTAGCCACCTGTTCAACCGCCCGGCATACGTCCTGATAGTTTTGTTGCAATACCGACATGGTTTTCTCCTTTAACCCGTTCATCACTCGGCATTTTGAAAATTTTACTTGGTCGAACGGATTTATCTATTTAAAATAAAGCGATTTTATTATTCTAAACCAAAACAAGGCCACATTATGCAGATTACCGACTTACTCGCGTTCGGCGTGAAAAACAAAGCCTCCGACCTCCATTTGAGTTCTGGCATTTCCCCCATGATACGCGTACACGGCGACATCCGCCGCATCAACCTGCCCGAGATGAGCTCGGAAGAAGTCGGTACCATGATTACCTCGGTCATGAACGACCACCAGCGCAAGCTCTATCAACAGGATTTTGAAGTCGATTTCTCATTTGAGCTGCCTAATGTTGCCCGTTTCCGCGTCAACGCCTTTATGACCGAACGCGGCCCGGCTGCCGTATTCCGTACCATTCCGAGCACCGTCCTGACGCTGGAAGAATTGCGTGCGCCGCGCATTTTCCAAAAAATTGCCGAAAATCCGCGCGGTTTGGTCTTGGTAACCGGCCCGACCGGTTCGGGTAAATCCACCACACTGGCGGCGATGGTCAACTACATCAACGAAACCCAACCGGCCCACATTCTGACCATCGAAGACCCGATTGAATTCGTCCACCAAAGCAAAAAGGCGCTCATCAACCAACGTGAGCTGCATCAGCACACCCACAGCTTCACCAACGCCCTGCGTTCCGCACTGCGCGAAGACCCAGACGTCATTTTGATCGGTGAGATGCGCGACCCTGAAACCATCTCCCTCGCCCTGACCGCCGCCGAAACCGGCCACTTGGTTTTCGGCACGCTGCACACGACCGGCGCCGCCAAAACCATCGACCGTATTGTCGACGTATTCCCAGCAGGCGAAAAAGAAATCGTGCGCTCCATGTTGTCCGAATCCTTGCGCGCCATCATTTCCCAAACCCTGCTGAAAACCCGCGACGGCAACGGCCGCGTCGCTGCACACGAAATCCTGATTTCCACACCGGCCGTGCGCAACCTCATCCGCGAAAACAAAATCGCCCAAATCAACGCCGCCCTCCAAACCGGTCAGGCCCACGGTATGCAAACCCTCGATCAAGCCCTGCAAACCCTTGTCCGCCAAGGCACCATCAGCCCAGAGCTGGCACGCAGCAAGGCGCAAAACATCGAAAACCTCTCTGTTTTCTAAATCATACTCAGGCCGTCTGAACCCCATCATCCCGTTTTCAGACGGCCTTTCAGCCTGACCGAATACCCGTTTTAAAGAGAATCATCATGAGCGATCTCGCCCCTCTGCACGACCTGTTAAGCGAAATGGTGCAAGCCTACTCACAAAAAAACCAAGCACCGCACATCCCCACCCCGGCCGAAATCGGCACGCATCTTCACCCCCTGCTCGACCGTATGTGTGAAGAGGCCGAAAAACGCAACGCATCCGACATCTTCATCAGCGCAGGCTTTCCCCCAGCCATCAAAGTCGGCGGCACCCTCACGCCCATGCCCCACAAAGCGCTGACCGGCGCGGACACCGCCGCCATCGCCGAATCCACCATGAACCCCGACCAGCTCGAAGCCTTCAACCGCGACTGGGAAATCAACTATTCCGTCCAATCGCGCAGCAACACGCGCTACCGCGTCAACGCCTACCACGAGCAAGGCCGCGTCGGCATGGTATTGCGCCGCGTCAGCCAAGACATTCCCGAAATGAAGACCCTCGGCTTACCCGAAAAGCTCCAAGAGCTTGCACTCGCACCACGCGGCCTGCTAATCCTCGCCGGCCCGACCGGTTCGGGTAAATCCACCACCATGGCCTCCATGCTCAACTACCGCAACCAAAAGCTGCCCGGCCATATCGTTACCATCGAAGACCCCATCGAGTTTATCTACAAACCTTGCCGCAGCATCTTCACCCAGCGCGAAATCGGCATCGATACCGACAACTGGAAAATCGCCGTTCAAAGCGCCATGCGTCAAGCGCCCGATGTCGTCTGTATCGGCGAAGTCCGCAGCGAAGAAAGCATGGAATACGCCCTCCAACTGGCTCAAACCGGCCATCTGTGCGTTTTCACCATCCATGCCAGCACGGCCTCCCAAACCATCGAGCGCATCATCAACTTCTATCCGGAAGACCGCCGCCAACAAGTTTTGATGGATTTGGCGTTAAACCTCGTCGGCATCATCGGCCAACGCCTCACCGTCAAGAAAAACCGCCAACGCACGGCCGTTACCGACCTCCTGCTCAACACGCCGGCCATGCAGGACTTGATTTTCAAAGGCGAATTGCTGGAAATCCGCGACCTGATGGCACGCTCCGGCAGCAACGGCATGCAGACGTTCGACCAAAACCTCTTCAACCTCTACGCACAGGGCCAAATCGAACTCAGCGAAGCCCTGCGCCAAGCGGTATCCGCCAACGATTTGCGCCTGCGCATTCAAATGCACGACGAGGGCAACAATACCGAACGCCTCTACGACCGCATCAGCGACCTCAACCTGATGACCTGATGACGCAGGCCAAACAAGGCCGTCTGAACAGATGTGGAAACGAAATCAAGTATTTTCCCGTATCCGTTCAGACGGCCTTATCCTATCTCAAGCATTCTGAAACCGACTGAAAATCCTGTTAAAATCCAATCATTCATCTCATAACAAATAAAACAACCCAATCATGAAAACTCCGCCGCTCAAACCTCTGATCATTGCCTCCCTACCCGTCTTCGCCAGCGTGTTCATCGCCGCCACCCTCGTTTGGCACTTCGACACGCCCAAGCTCGTCATGCCCTTCGTACTCGGCATTATTGCCGGCGGTTTAGTCGATTTGGACAACCGCCTCACAGGCCGTCTGAAAAACATCGTCATCACCGTTGCCCTGTTCACCCTCTCCTCGCTGCTTGCCCAAAGCACCATCGGCACAGGCGTTCCCTTCATCTTGGCCATGACCCTGATGACTTTCGGCTTCACCATCCTCGGCACCGTCGGCCTCAAATACCGCACCTTCGCTTTCGGTGCGCTCGCCGTCGCCACTTACACCACGCTGACCTACACACCCGAGACCTACTGGCTGACCAACCCCGTCATGATTCTGTTGGGCACTGTCCTATACAGCGTCAACACCCTGATCTTCCAAATTATCCTGCCCCACCGCCCCGTCCAAGAAACCGTCGCCAACGCCTACGACGCACTCAGCAACTACTTCGATGCCAAAGCCGACTTTTTCGATCCCGACGAAGCCGCATGGTTGGGCAACCGCCAAATCGACTTGGCCATGAGCAACACCGGCGTGATTACTGCCTTCAACCAATGCCGCGGCGCACTTTTCTACCGATTGCGCGGCCAACACCGCCATCCGCGTACCGCCAAAATGCTGCGCTACTATCTCTGCGCGCAAGACATGCACGAACGCATCAGCTCCGCCCACGTCGATTACAGTGAAATGGCCGAGCAGCTCAAAAATACCGACCTCATCTTCCGCATCCGCCGCCTACTCGAAATGCAAGGCCAGGCGTGCCGCAACGTTGCCTCCTCCCTGCGCAACAACAAACCCTACGCATACAGCAAACGCCTCGGCCGCGCCATGGAAGGCTGCCGCCAATCCCTCGGCCATTTTGCCGAGACCCATGCCGATAATGCCAACCTTCACAATATCCGCCGTCTGCTCGACAACCTCAGCAGCGTCGATTACCAACTGCGGCAATTGCAAAACGATGCGTCCCTTGCCGAAAACGACAACGCCGACACCCGCATCGCCGCCCTTGAAAACACCAAGTTCCGCAATATCGGCGAAACCGTCCTCAGCCAGCTCAATTTCGAATCCGGCGTCTTCCGCCATGCCACCCGCCTCTCCATCGTCGTGGCCGCGGCCTGCATCATTGTCGAAATCCTTCATCTCAACCTCGGCTACTGGATTCTGCTGACCGCCCTTTTCGTCTGCCAGCCCAACTACACCGCCACCAAAAGCCGCGTGTACCAACGTATCGCAGGCACGATTCTCGGCGTGATTGTCGGTTCGCTCGTTCCCTACTTCACCCCGTCTGTTGAAACCAAGCTTTGGATTGTCATCGCCAGCACCACCCTGTTTTTCATGACCCGAAGCTACAAATACAGCTTCTCCACCTTCTTCATCACCATCCAAGCCCTGACCAGCCTTTCACTTGCCGGTTTGGACGTGTACCACGCCATGCCCATCCGCATCATCGACACCATCGTCGGTTCCGTTATCGCATGGGCCGCCGCCACCTACCTCTGGCCCGATTGGCGTTACCTCACCCTCAGCCACACCGCCGCCCAGACCATCACTGCCAACGGCCGCTATCTTGACGCCATCCTCGACCAGCTGCAAAACGGCAGCCGCGACGATTTCGACTACCGCCTTACCCGCCGCCAAGCCCACGAAAGCACCGCCGCCCTCAGCAGCACCTTATCCGACATGAGCAGCAACCCGAAAAAATACCAAGACCGCCTGCAAGACGGTTTTACCCTGCTCAAAACCAGCTATGCACTGACCGGCCACATTTCCGCGCTCGGCGCATACCGCGACCAAGTCCGAATCGACGGCAACGACGGCTTTGCCCCCTATGCCAAGCTGACCCACCACATCGCCGAGTTGCTGACCCAAATGCCCCAAACCGACCCCGAGGCTTTTGAAACGGCCATGACCCAAATCCGTCAGGAATTTGCCGAGCTTGAACAAAACACACAAGCGCAGCAAGACCACATCCTCAAACACCAGCTCGACCTGATCATCCGCCAGCTTACCCCGTGCTATCAGGCATTGCACCGACAAGCCGACGTAGAGGCCGTCTGAAAAGAGCCGGACGCTTTCCAGCCTGTTTAGCAACAAGTCTGCCAATCATCAGCGTTGAATCCAGCTGAACCCTTTCTCCAATAAACACCTAAAAACAAAAGGCCGTCTGAAACCTGATTTCCAGATTTCAGACGGCCTTTATTTTTAACAATCGATATTAAAACCGATTACGCGCTGCGTTTTTCCAAGGCAGCAACGGCAGGCAACTCTTTGCCTTCCAAGAACTCAAGGAACGCGCCGCCGCCGGTAGAAATGTAGCTGATTTGATCGGTTACGCCGAATTTGGCAATCGCCGCCAAAGTGTCGCCGCCGCCGGCAATCGAGAACGCATCGCTTTGGGCAATCGCTTCGGCCAATACTTTGGTACCGCCGGCAAATTGGTCAAACTCAAATACGCCGACCGGGCCGTTCCATACGACCGTACCGGCAGCTTTGAGCAAATCGGCCAAAGCAGCGGCGGATTTCGGGCCGATGTCCAAAATCATGTCGTCTTCGGCAACATCGGCAATGTCTTTCACCACAGCTTCCACATCAGCGGCAAAGGCTTTAGCGACAACCACATCGGTCGGCAGCGGAACAGAGCCGCCTTTGGCCGCCATTTTCGCCATAATTTTTTTGGATTCTTCCACCAAATCGTGTTCGGCCAAAGATTTGCCGATGGCTTTGCCTTCTGCCAACAGGAAGGTATTGGCAATGCCGCCGCCGACGATGAGTTGGTCGACTTTATCGGCCAAAGATTCGAGGATGGTCAGTTTGGTAGACACTTTGCTGCCGGCAACGATGGCAACCATCGGATGAGCCGGTTGTTTCAGGGCTTTGCCCAAAGCGTCGAGTTCGCCCGCCATCAACACGCCGGCGCAGGCAACCGGTGCGGCTTGGGCGACGGCTTCAGTCGAAGCCTGGGCGCGGTGGGCGGTACCGAATGCGTCGTTGACGAACACGTCGCACAAAGAAGCGTAGGCTTTGCCCAGCTCCAAGTCGTTTTTCTTCTCGCCTTTGTTGATGCGCACGTTTTGCAGCATCACGACATCACCGGCGTTCAAAGTCGGTTTGTTTTCACGCCAGTCGTTCAATACTTTCACGTCTTTGCCCAACAGTTTGCCCAAATGCGCGGCAACAGGCGCTACATCGTCTTCAGGATGGAATTCGCCTTCGGTCGGACGGCCGAGGTGGGTCATCACGATCACAGACGCGCCGTTGTCCAAGCAGTATTTAATGGATGCGAGCGAAGCGCGAATACGGGTGTCGTCGCTGATGTTGCCGTCTTTGAACGGTACGTTCATATCGGCGCGGATCAGAACGGTTTTACCTTGAACATTTTGTTCGGTCAGTTTCAAAAATGCCATGATGATTCCTTTGTGATGGTTGGAAACGGGAATGTTTGGGATTATCCGCGAATGAGGCGCGACGGTAAAGATTGGCAATGGCCGCGCTTGATGTGAATCAGCAGATAAAGCTACAGGCCGTCTGAAACATTCGGCCAATCTTTCAGATTTTCCGCTATACTTTGGCGATTGATTTTCATTTTACGGATTAAACCATGTTACGCCGAATTGCTTTAATGCTTGCCTTCGTGCTGCCTGCCTCCTCATGGGCGCAGACGCTTTCTGAAACCCTGCCCAACGGTCTGAAAATCATCGTCAAAGAAGACCACCGCGCGCCTGTGGCCGTTTCGCAGATTTGGTACAAAATCGGCAGCGTGGATGAAAAACCGGGCAAAAGCGGCCTGAGCCACGCTTTGGAACACATGATGTTTAAAGGCACGAAAGACGTTCCCTCCGGCGAATTCAACCGCCGCGTATCCGAGCTGGGCGGACAAAACAATGCCTACACCAACCGAAATGAAACGGTGTATTACGAAAACGTCGCCGCCGCCAACCTGCCCGAGATTCTGAAGCTCGAAGCCGACCGCATGCACAACCTCAACTTCAGCGACAAAGAATTCCTCAACGAGATGAACGTCATCCGTGAAGAACGCCGCCAGCGCACGGAAGACACGGCCGACGGCAAAATGTGGGAACAAGCCTATCTTGCCGCCTTTACCCAACCGTCGATGCGCGCCTCCGTCATCGGCTACATGAAAGATTTGCACACCCTAAAAGCCGACGACCTGCGCGCGTGGTACAAACAATATTACGCGCCCAACAATGCCGTATTGGTCATTGTCGGCGATGTCGATGCCAAACAAACGCTTCAGACGGCCGCCAAACTCTTTGGCGATATTCCGGCCAAAGCCCAGCCGCCGCGCAACAAACTCCATACCGAACCCTATTTGCGCAAGCCTGTTACGGTCAAAGCCACTTCTCCGGTTACACACCAGCCGCTGATTGCCATCAACTTCCGTGTACCGAAACTCCAAAAACTCGATGACACGATGCCTTTCGCCCTCGACATCCTCTCCGATATTTTGGCAGGCAACGCATCCAGCCGTTTTGATAAAAACCTCGTGCGCGGCAAGCAAACCGCATTGAACGCAGGAACGCATTACGACATCATCAGCCGTGAAATGCCGCTGTTCAGCGTAATGGCCATGCCTGCCGAAGGCGTGAAAACCGATACTTTGATTGCCCAGCTGCGCCAAGAAATCAAAGACATTGCCGACCACGGCGTTTCCGAAGAAGAATTGCAGCGCGTCAAAACCCAGGCAGCAGTCAACGAAATCTACGCCAAAGACTCCATGTCTTCCCAAGCCTCCATGATGGGCCGCCTCGAAGCGCGCGGTTTCCAATATACCGACGAACAAGAAATCCACCGCCGCTTACAGGCAGTCAGCGCACAAGAAGTACAGGCTGCCGCCCGGATGTTGACCGACGAGCGCATGAGTACCGTCATCATCGAGCCGCAAAAAGCTGCCGCCGCGCCAAGCAAAAAAGCTGCCAAACGCCGATAAACATCAGGCCGTCTGAAAGCCCATACCCTTTCAGACGGCCTTAACAGAAAGCCACAACATGAAACCCACCCTGCTCGCCCTTGCCCTACTCCTGCCCTTAAGCGTCCAAGCCGCCACCGACATCCAACGCTGGCGCAACCGCGACGGCACCCAAATCCTCCTTGTCGAACGCCACGAAAACCCTATCATCGACCTTGAAGTCAGCTTCAAGGGCGCAGGCAGCGTCGCCAATCCGGACGGCAAAAGCCAAGTTGCCGAATTTACCGCCGCCCTCCTAACCGACGGCACCCAAGAGCTGGACGAAGAAGCCTTCAATGCCGAAGCCGACAACATCGGCGCACAAATCAGCAGCAACAGCAATGCCGAAAGCGCATCAGCAGGCTTCCGCAGCCTCAGCAAAGCCGACATCCGCGACAAAGCCGCCAACTTGCTCAACCACTCGCTGACCCGTCCGCGCTTTGACGAAGCCGTTTTCCGCCGCCGTCAAATCCAATCCATTACCGGCTTGCAACAACAAGAAACCACCCCCGATTACACCGCCACGCGCGAACTGACCAAGCTTATCTACCCGAACCACCCCTACGGCAGCGGCGCAAACGTAACCGTTGACAGCCTCAAACGCGTTAGTCTGGACGATATCCGCGCTTTCCACCGCACCCACTACGGCAAAGACAACGCCATCGTCGCCATCGTCGGCGACCTCAACCGCAAACAGGCAGAGCAACTGGTCGAGCGCGTCCTCAAAGACCTGCCGGCCAAAGCCACCGCAACCCACGCCATCCCGCCCGTTCCCAAACAAACCGCCCAACGCCGCGACATCCCCTTTGCCGGCACACAGGCACAAATCCTGCTCGGCACTTCCCTCTTCAAACGCCATGACCCCGACTATTACGCCCTCATTGCCGGCAACTACATCCTCGGCGGCGGCGGTTTCGACAGCCGCCTCATGAAAGTTTTGCGCGACCAACACGGTTACACCTACGGCGTATACAGCAGCCTCGCCCCGGCGACAGAAGAAGGCACGTTTACCGTTTCCTACTCCACCCAAAAGAAAAACACCAAAGCCTCACTGGCCGACACCCAAGCCGTCATCGAGCAGTTTATCGCCGAAGGCCCGACCGAAGCCGAGCTGAAACAGGCCAAAGCCAACATCGTCGGCGGCTTTCCCCTGCGCTACGACTCCAACGACAAACTGCTCAACTACCTGAGCCTGATCGGCCTCTACAACCTGCCCAACGACTACTTGGAAGTCTATCCCAAAGCCATCAACAGCCTAACCGTCGAACAAGTCCGCGACGCATGGAAACGCCGCGTCAAATTCAAAGACCTCAACACCGTCGTTGTCGGTGCAGAATAAAACGCTTTAAAACAACAGGCCGTCTGAAAGGTTTTTCAGACGGCCTGTTTTCATTCTGTCGGTTTGCTTACTTGTCATCAGAGGCCACTCTAATCAATAAAATATCGGTCACAATCAGCTGTTGTTGTACATTTATAATGAAAGCGAAGACATCATAAATAGCATTTCTATTACTGAAACCAACAAATAAAAAAGGCCGTCTGAAACCTTGAAACAGGTTTCAGACGGCCTTTTGTAACCGGTCAATTACTTATTCAACCGTTACCGATTTAGCCAAGTTGCGCGGTTTGTCCACGTCTGTACCGCGTGCGAGGGCGGCGTGGTAAGACAGGAGTTGCACGGGGATGGTGTGCACAATCGGCGAGAGTACGCCGACGTGGCGTGGGGCGCGGATAACGTGCACGCCTTCGGTAGCGTTGAAGTTGCTGTCGAGGTCGGCGAAGACAAACAGTTCGCCGCCGCGTGCGCCGACTTCCTGCATATTAGCTTTTACTTTGTCCAACAGGCTGTCGTTCGGGGCAATCACGACAACAGGCATGTTCTCATCCACCAAGGCCAACGGGCCGTGTTTCAACTCACCCGCAGGATACGCTTCGGCGTGGATATAGGTAATCTCTTTCAGCTTCAATGCGCCTTCAAGGGCGATTGGGAAGTGGATACCGCGGCCGAGGAAGAGTGCGCTGGTTTTCTTGGCAAATTTTTGCGCCCAAGCGGCGATTTGCGGCTCCAGATTGAGAGCGTGCTGAATGCTGCCCGGCAGTTGGCGCAGTTCTTCAACGTATTCACGCGCTTGTTCGTCAGAAACCAGGCCGCGCTGTTTGCCCAAGGTAACGGCCAGGCCGAACAGGACAACCAGTTGGGTCGTGAACGCTTTGGTAGAGGCAACGCCGATTTCTGCGCCGGCGCGTGTGTACAGTACCAACTCGCTTTCACGCGGCAGGGCGGATTCCATCACGTTACAAATAGACAGGCTGTGTTTGTGTCCCAAGGATTGCGCGTATTTCAGGGCTTCCATGGTATCCAAAGTTTCGCCGGATTGGGAAATGGTGATGACCAATTGTTTCGGATCGGCAATCACGTCGCGGTAGCGGTATTCGCTGGCAATTTCGACGTCGGTTGGCACTTTGGCAATGGATTCGAGCCAGTATTTGGCGGTCAGCGCGGCATAGTAGGACGTACCGCAGGCAAGGATTTTGATGCTGTGGATATCGTCGAACACGTCGCGGGCGTTGGCACCGAAATTTTCAGGTTCAAAACCGCCGTCCAAGAAGACTTCGGCAGTATCGGCGATGGCGCGGGGTTGTTCGTGGATTTCTTTTTGCATGAAGTGGCTGTATGGGCCCAACTCCAAAGAAGCCAAAGATAATTCGGACACTTTAATCGCGCGTTCGGTTTGCGCACCGGTTTTGTCGAGCAGTTTTTCGATACCGTTTGCGTTCAGCAGGGCGATGTCGCCGTCTTCCAAGTAAGCGATGCGGCGGGTAAAGGCGATCACGGCGGATACGTCGGAAGCGATGAAGGTTTCTTGGTCGCCCAAGGCCACCAACAGCGGGCAGCCCATGCGCGCAACAACCATTTGTTCGGGGTTGTCTTGTGCGATAACGGCAATGGCGTATGCGCCGTGGAAACGGGCAGTCGCAGCTTGGACGGCTTCAAACAGTTTGCCGCCGTTTTGTGTGTATTCGTGGTTGACGCTGTGGGCGATGACTTCGGTATCGGTTTGCGATTCGAAGGTGTAACCCAACGCTTGCAGGCGTTCGCGTTCGGCTTCAAAGTTTTCGATGATGCCGTTGTGGACAACCGCGATCATGCCGCCGGAAATATGGGGGTGGGCGTTAGGCTCGGTTACACCGCCGTGGGTTGCCCAACGGGTATGGCCGATGCCGATATGGCCGAACACGCCTTTTTCGCGCGCGGCGTCCTCCATCAGCTGCACACGGCCGACGCGGCGGACGCGTTTGATTTTGCCGTCCATGTTGACGGCGATACCCGACGAATCGTAGCCTCGGTATTCAAGGCGTTTGAGACCGTCGGTCAGAAAATCGACTACATTGTGATTGGCGCGAATAGCACCTACGATACCGCACATATAAGTTCCTTAGTATCAAAAGTTTGAGAAAATGACTGCTGCTCCGGCTCCCGAAAGCGGCAGTCGGAAAACGCCGTTTTATATTCATTGAAACGGCAAATCTGGGTTTCAGACGGCCTGTTGTTTCTCAAGGCCGTCTGAAAACAAATAAAAGACCGGCCTTACTTCTTATCGCCTTTTTCCGGACGCACCCAGCCTTCGATGACGGTTTGGCGAGAACGGGCGAGAACAAGTTTGCCGTCTTCGCAATTGCGGGTAATCGCGCTGCCCGCGCCTGTCGTCACTTTGTTGCCGAGGGTAACGGGGGCAACCAGTACGCAGTTTGAACCGATGCGCACTTCGTCGCCGATGACGGTTTTGTGTTTGTTCACGCCGTCGTAGTTGGCAATAATCGTGCCGGCGCCGAAGTTGGTTTTGCTGCCGATCTCGGCATCACCGATGTAGGTGAGGTGGTTGGCTTTGGTGCCGTTGCCGATGGTGGCGTTTTTGACTTCGACGAAGTTGCCGATGTGTACGTCGTCGGCCAGTTTGGCTTGCGGACGCAGGCGGGCGTATGGGCCGATTTGGTTGTTTTCACCGACTTCGCAACCTTCAAAATGGGAGAATGGGGCGATTTTGGTGTTGGCACCGATTTTGGCGTTTTTGATCACGCAGTTGGCACCGATTTCGACGTTGTCGCCGAGTTCGACTTCGCCTTCGATGACGACGTTGACGTCAATCACGACATCTTGTCCGTGTTTCAGACGGCCTCGTAAATCGAAACGTGCCGGATCGCGCAGGGTTACGCCTGCTTTGAGCAATTCTTGCGCCTGTTCGGTTTGGAAAATACGCTCGAGTTCGGCCAGTTGGAGTTTGTTGTTCACGCCGGCGGCCAGATGGGAGGCGCGGACTTGGACGGGATGAACTTTGATGCCGTCGGCAACGGCTTTGGCGATGAGGTCGGTCAGATAGTATTCGCCTTGGGCATTGTTGCTGGAAAGGCTGTTCAACCAAGCTTCGAGTTTGGCGTTGGGCAGAACCAAAATGCCGGTATTGATTTCTTTCACGGCCTTTTGGACGGCATCGGCGTCTTTTTCTTCGACAATGGCGGTTACGCTGCCGTTGCTGTCGCGGATGATGCGGCCCAAACCTGTCGGGTCGTTAGGCACGTCGGTCAACAAGCCGACTTCGTCGCCTGCGGCTTCGAGCAGGGTTTCGAGGGTGGCTGCGTCAATCAGGGGGACGTCGCCGTACAACACCAGCGTGCGGCCTTCGGCAGACAGGTGCGGCAGGGCGGTTTTGACGGCGTGGCCGGTACCGAGCTGTTCGGTTTGTTCAACCCAAACGACATCGCGTTTGACGGTGTCCAAGACTTGCTCTTTGCCGTGGCCGATGACGACGCAGATGTTTTGGGGATTCAGGGAGGCGGCGGTGTCGATAACGCGCTCAACCATGGGAAGGCCGCCGATGCGGTGCAGCACTTTGGGCATTTTGGAGTACATGCGCGTGCCTTTGCCGGCGGCGAGGATAACGATATTTAAAGCTGTCTGAGCCATGATACGGTTTCCGTTGTGGTTGTTTGAGGCCGTCTGAAAAGTGTGGCAACAAGTGTTGGTTGTTTTTCACTCCGTTTCAGACGGCCTTGGGGATATTGTTATTCGGTTGCTGGCTGTTGGTTGGCAAATTGCGGTTTTTGCCAGTGCTGGCCGGGTTCGCCGTGTTCAGCATGATCCGCTTGATTGGATTGGACGGCGCGGCGCTCAGGGCGGAACTGGTTGTAATTCATGTTTTTAGAATAAGTACCGTCCTGATAAACGATAGGTGTGCCGGTAGCATATTTTTGTCGTACGGCGGTACGGCCGGATTCGTTGGTGTAGGTTTCCCAAGAGCAACCGGCCAAAACGGCAGCGGCGGTCAGAATTAAAGCGAGTTTACGCATGATGTTGTCCTTGTTTTAAGTGTTGGAAATACTGTGTATTGTACTGGTTTTTTAAAAATTTCATGGCAGGTTTTGTGCAAAATCAAGCAAGCCCTGCATATCTTTTGCTATGCCGTCGGCAAATGGCAACGGATGGGCTTTTTCGCCGTACCAAACGGTCTTCATGCCCAAGGCTTTGGCTTGGTGCAGATTGTCGGCGCTGTCGTCCACCATGATGCACTGTTCGGGTTTGACGCCCAACAGGCGGCAGACGTTGAGATAGGCTTGCGGATTGGGTTTGTAGAACAGGCCGAAGTCGTCCGTGCCGAACAAGCCGTCAAAATGTGCTTCCAAGCCCAACGCTTCAACCAATGCGCGGACATAAAACGAAGGCCCGTTGGAAAATACGGCTTTTCGCCCTTTCAGACGGCCTAAAACGTCATCAGTTCCATCCATACCCTCCACCTTTGCCAAAATTTGCTTAAGTGGATGACTTTCACGCAAAAATTCATCGATATCGACTTCGGGGTGATGGATTTGCAAACCGGCAAGCGTCGCGCCGTATCGGTGCCAATAATCTTGGCGCAGGTGGGAGGCAGCTTCTTCGGAAAGTTTCAGACGGCCTGCCATGTATTCGGTCATGGCGCGGTTGATGATGTAGAAAATGCCGGCTTCGGCATTGTGCAAAGTATTGTCGAGGTCAAACAGCCAAACGGGGGAATGATTCATATCGTGCCTTGATATGCAGATTTTGTTATGATATTTCGTATTTTACCCGTACAAAGGAAAGAGAATGAAACTGAAATTGTCCACCCTCGCCCTGTTGCTGGCTTCGGCAAATCTGTACGCCCAAACCGAAGTGCGTCTGGCCGTGCACAAATCCTTCAGCCTGCCCCAATCCGTCATCGCGCAATTTGAAAAAGCCAACGATGCCAAAGTGTCCGTCATCAAGGCAGGCAGCGGCAACGAAATGCTCAACAAGCTGATTTTGAGCAAAGCCAACCCGATTGCCGATGCGGTTTACGGTTTGGATAACGCCAACATCGGCAAAGCCAAAGCCGCCGGCATCCTCGCCGCCAACCAACCCAAATCCGCACCCGTAACCGCCTCCCTGCCCGATGCGCTGGCTGTCGATTACGCCTATGTCGCCATCAACTACGACAAAAAATGGTTTGAACAGAAAAAACTGCCCCTGCCACAAACCCTGCAAGACCTGACCAAACCGGAATATAAAAACCTTCTGGTAACCCCGTCTCCCGCCACATCCTCGCCCGGCCTCTCCTTCCTCTTGGCCAACATCGGCGGCATGGGTGAAGAAGGCGCGTTCAAATGGTGGGCGCAAATGCGCCAAAACGGCGTGAAAGTTGCCAAAGGCTGGAGCGAAGCCTACTACACCGACTTCACCCAAAACGGCGGCGCCTATCCCCTCGTGGTCAGCTATGCCACCAGCCCTGCGGCCGAAGTCCACTACTCCAAAGGCAAATACAGCACCCCGCCCACCGGCAACCTCTTCCTCAAAGGCGGCACATTCCGCCAAGTTGAAGGCGCGGCCGTTTTGAAAGGCGCAAAACAACCCGAGCTGGCGGCCAAACTGGTGAGCTGGCTGCAAAGCGGCGAAGTGCAAAAAGCCCTGCCTGCCGAAATGTGGGTCTATCCGGCAGTCAAAAACACACCGCTGCCCAAAGTATTCGAGTTTGCCCAAACCCCGAAACACAGCGATTCCCCAAACCGTGCCGACATCAACACCAAACAAAAACAATGGGTGAGCCGTTGGAGCAAAACTGTTTTACGTTAAACCGAAAAACTTAAAAACACATCAAGGCCGTCTGAAAAAACAAATCATTAGTTTTTCAGACGGCCTTGTTTTACAATAACCTTTTAAACAACTTCACACGCACACACAATTATGAATTTCGATCTTCAAGTCCTCTCTTCGTTCTCCGGCTGGGAGCAACTCGCCCAAACCGGCATGTCTTTCGGTACCAACCTGCTGGCCGCCTTAGCCATCTTCTTTATCGGCCGCTGGATCGCTACACGCTTGGTAACACTGATGAAAGCTGCGCTGACACGCGCCAAAGTCGATAAAACACTGGTCAGCTTCCTCGGCAACGTCGCCAACATCGGCCTGCTGATCCTCATCATTATCGCCGCACTGGGCAAACTCGGTATCCCGACCACTTCCGTGACCGCCTTGATCGGTGGCGCAGGCTTGGCCGTGGCTTTGTCTTTGAAAGACCAACTGTCCAACTTCGCCGCCGGCGCGCTGATTATCCTGTTCCGCCCATTTAAAGTCGGCGACTTTATCCGTGTCAACGGTTTTGAAGGTATCGTCCGCGAAATCAAAATGGTGCAGACCTCTTTGAGTACGCCGGACAACGAAGAAGTCGTCCTGCCCAACAGCGTGGTCATGACCAACAGCATCACCAACCGCTCCTCCCTGCCCCTGTGCCGCGCCCAAGTCGTTGTCGGCGTCGACTACGCCTGCGACTTGAAAGCCGCCAAAGCCGCCGTATTGAGAGCGGCAACCGAGCATCCATTGTGTGTTCAAACCGAAGAACGACCTGCCGTCGTATACATTACCAACCTTGGCGACAGCGCCATCGAAATTACCCTTTGGGCGTGGACGCAAGAAGAAAATCTCGGCCCGTTCCGATTCGCCCTGAACGAGCAAGTGGTTGAAAACCTGCGTGCCGCCAACATCAACATCCCGTTCCCACAATGTGATGTCCACCTCATTCAGCCGAAAGCCTGATTTCAGCTTTCAGGCCGTCTGAAACCCGGCGGGTCAAACGCCCGCCCCATTCCACCCTTTTCCATAAGGAGCCGCCATGTCCCATCTGCAAACCATCGCCGAACACCTGACCAGCCGCCGCCAAACCGTTACCTGCGCCGAGTCCTGCACCGGCGGCCTGCTTGCAGGTGCGCTGACTTCCATTCCCGGCAGCTCGCAGTGGTTTCACCAAAGCTTCGTCACATACAGCAACCAAGCCAAACAAGACCGCCTCGGCGTCATGCCCGACACCTTGCTGAAACACGGCGCGGTCAGCCGCGAGACCGTCTATGAAATGGCTCGCGGCGCAAAAGCCGTCGCGCAGGCAGATTACGCCTTGAGTATTTCAGGCATCGCCGGCCCTGGCGGCGGCAGCGCGGCCAAACCGGTCGGCACAGTCTGGTTCGGCCTGGCCACGCCCGAAGACTCGTTTGAGCAAACCGCGCTATTCACAGGCGACCGCGAAGCAGTAAGGGCGCAAGCCGTCGAATACGCATTGGCTTTCTTGGCGAAACATTTAGTTTGATAGAAAAACTCAGGCCGTCTGAAATCTGGAAATCAGTTTTCAGACGGCCTTTTATTATCTATTCAAACCATCGGCGGATTTATACGCCCAAAAGCTCTTTGCCGAGGAAGCTGCCTTTTTCGACACCCGGCAGGACGAAGAAATAGCCGCCGCCAAACGGGCTGATGTATTCCTCCAGCGGCTCGCCGTTGAGCAGGTTTTGCACGAAGATGAAGCCGTCGGCAAGGTTGGCCTGATAGCAGATAAAAATCAGGCCGACATCGAGCTGGCCGTTGGCGGCGAGGCCGCGCGAGTAGTTGAAGGCGCGGCGGTAGAGCAGGTGTTTTTTCATAAACTCCGGATCGCGCGGATTGGCAAGGCGCATATGGCTGTCTTTGGGCGTGATTTTGCCGTCTGGGTCTTTGGCGAAATCGGCGGTGTCGCCCTCTTTTTTACCGTCCATGGGCGCGCCGCTGTATTTGCGCCGGCCGAAAATATCGGTTTGTTCCTGCATCGGGGTACGGTCCCAAAACTCGACAAAGTGGCGGATGAGGCGGACGGCCTGATAGCTGCCGTTTTTCGCCCATGCCGGTTCGTCCAAGCTGTTGGCGGCAACGCCCGTCCACAGGACTTGATCGGCGACTTTGGGATCTTCGACTTTGGGATTGCCTGAGCCGTCGCGGAAACCTAAAAGGTTGCGTGCGGCAATGGCGCCGGGTTCGGCTTTAGGGAGCCAACCGTCTATGCTCCAACGGATCACGGCAAACTGGGCGGTGTTTTTGATGATGTCGCGCAGGGCGGCTTGGCAGGTTTCGGGGGAGAATGCGCAAATTTGCAGGCTGAGGTCGCCGTCGCACCAAGATTTTTGGAGTTTGTCGTTAGGAAAGTCGCGCATTTCCTGCAGGTGTTTCGGCTTTTTGTCTTTGAGGCCGAAGCGGTCGTCAAAGAGGCTGCTGCCGACGCCGACGGTAACCGTCAGCCCATCGGGGCGGAATTGTTTGCCGAGGATACCGCTGCCCGCAGGCGGGAGCTTGTCATCGCCGTCTTGGTATTCGCCGCCTTGGGTGAGGAATTCGATGCGGGCGGTCAGGGCACGGAACAGGTTTTCAAGTTGTTTGGCATCTTTGGCGGTAACGTCAAAGGCACACATGATGCCGAAGAGCTGGTGTGGCGTGACGATGCCTGCCTGATGCTCGCCATAACACGGATAGGCCAGCTCGGAATGTTGGTTGTTTTGGGTTTCAGCGGCGGCTTCGCCTTGTTTTTTACCGGCAAAATAACCGGCAACGCCGATGGCGCCGGCGGCAAGGGCAGTTTTGAAAAGGGTTCGTTTTTCGGGTTGTGCCGGTTGTTTGTTTTGGCTCATGGTCTGCTCCTTGGCAGGGAACGGAAAGATTGCAATCGTGTGAAGTAAGGTTGGTTTTCAAGCATATTTGTGTGGGCGACAATAAGATTCAGACGGCCTTTCAATATCCAAAGGCCGTCTGAAAACGCGTCATCTTATTTCAAACCCAAAATGCCGCGCAGTTTGGCCAAGTCTTCTGCCAAGGCATTAATCGGCGCCTGCAGGGCTTTGCGGTCTTCTTCGCTCAGTTTGTCGTACAGCTCGAAGCCGTCTTGTTTTTTGTATTTCGCCAAAATGTCTTCAACCTGTTTGAAGTTGGCATCGGTTTTTTCCAACAGCGCTTTGTCTTTGGCTTCAATCAGCGGACGGAACAAATCAACGATTTTTTTGGAGCCTTCCACATTGGCTTGGAAGTCGCTCAAGTCGGTATGGCTGTAACGGTCTTCTTCGCCGCTGATTTTGCTGCCGGCCACTTCTTCAATCAGTTCGGACGCGCCGCCGACCACCTTACCCGGAGGAAACGCCAATGCGTCGATTTCTTTTTGCAGTGCTTCGACATCGGTCATCAGTTTGGCTGCAATTTCCTTCACGCCGGATACGTCTTTTTCTACCCAAAGGGCGTGTTCGATACGGTGGAAGCCGGTAAATCCGGCATCTTTCGCACCGTCTTTGAAGTCGTCTTCACGCGCATCGATGACGGGGTCGAGTTCGCTGAAAAGCTCGGCAATCGGTTCGATACGTTCGTAATGGACGCGGGTGGCGGCAAACAGGGATTTGGCCTTTTCAATGTCGCCGGCTTTAACGGCTTCGGTAAAGGTTTTGGTTTTCGCCACCAGCTCTTTAACCTCGCCTTGAACGTAAGCTTTATAGTCGGCGAGCGGTTGGGACAGTTTTTCCAAATCCGCTTCGTTGGCAGTATCTTTGAAGCCGCTGTCGGTAACAATCAGCTTACCGCGCGGATTGGTCAACAGGCCGCAAGTCATTTCATATTCGCCCGGCAGCAGGGTAACGGTCATTTTGTCGGATAAACCCGGGGCGATGTTTTCACGCTCGTCCACCACCATCACGCCTTTCAGGATTTCCCATTCCAGCTTGCGGCCGCTGTCGTTTTTAATATTGAACACGACTTGGCCGCTGGGGACGGTCAATTCCATTGGTTCACAAGCAGTATCGTTCACGCCGATATTGACCGAACCGTCGGCATTGGCGGCAGCGGATGCGCCTGAAGCGGCAGGCGCGGCTTTTTCGGCTTCAGGCGGCTGACACGCGGTCAAACCCAGAGCCAACATTACGGACAAAGCAGTCAGATTGAATTTTTTCATTTTCATTCCTTTTTATTTAGTTAACGTTTTTGCTGGCGCACTGCCGCGCAAAAACCAAATCATGACGGGAACCAGATACAGCAGCCAAATCAGGACTTCGCCTTCGGTTGGGTGGTCGGTATAGCCGAAGAAACCGCCGAGCAGCACGCCTAAAGGGCTGTCTTCATGCAAATATTTCGATGTGTCGAAAGCAATATCCTGCATCACATTCCATACGCCGGCCTCATGCAGCGCGCGAAACGAACCAGCCAGCAGACCGGCCGCCACTACAATCAAAAACGCGCCCGTCCAACGGAAAAACTTCGCCAAGTTCAGGCGCATACCGCCCTGATAAATCAGCGTACCGATGACAACCGCCACCAACAGCCCCAACACCGCGCCTATCGGCATAGACCATGTCGGGCTTTGCTGGAACACGGCCAGCAGGAAAAACACGCTCTCCAACCCTTCACGCGCCACAGCCAAAAACGCCATGCCGACCAAGGCCCAACCCTGGCCGCTGCCGCGGTTCAAGGCCGACTGAACAGAATCCTGAAGATGCTGTTTCATCGAACGTGCGGCCTTTTTCATCCACAAAATCATGTACGTCAGCATGGCCACGGCCACCAGGCCGATGACGCCGACCACCAATTCCTGTTCTTTTTGCGGAATCTCGCCAGTAGCGGAATGAATGCCGTAACCAATACCCAAACACATGGCCGCAGCCAAAAACACGCCCAGCCAAACCTTCGGCATCAGCTCGCTGTGTCCCGACTGTTTTAAAAAACTGGCAACAATGCCGACGATCAGGGCGGCTTCAATGCCCTCGCGCAGCATAATCAAAAAAGCAATCAGCATAAAAAACTCTAAAGTGAAACGTTCATTTGTTAACGCATTTATAACGCTTTACGCTTAATAACGCAAATTATTTTTATTTTTTAATAACCCCATATTTATTAAGATTTTTTAAAATAAAATAACGGACGTAATCAATAAAAACTAAAAGGCCGTCTGAATAAGGCCGTCTGAATTTTATTTTTTCAGACGGCCTTAATTTATCTAAGCAATTGTAAATAAATAATAAAAAAGTTCCATAGTATAAATTTCCCTATCAGTGATATTTTCAGAATTTATCAAATTTAAAAGGTTGATTTACAACAAAAATTAAAACCGCCTTATCTTTTATAGTTGGCATATTGCTGGTGCAATCAGCAATCCATGACATAACAAATGCATAACAAAGGAACCTCCTATGCCACGTTTGAAACTCTACCAAATCGTTCTGGCTTTGGCCGTTTCTGCCGCGTTGACCGCCTGCGGTGAGAAAACTGCACAAACTACTGAAACTCCTCAAGCTGCTTCTGCCGCGAGCGCTGCCGATGCCTCCGCAAGCACCGCCGCCGTTTCAGCCCCTCAAAATTCTGCCGATGTTTCTGACGAAGACAAAGCCCTGTTGGAACGCGCGCAAGCTACGTTCAAACCTTTGCCTGACGCAGCAGAAATGCAAAAAGTCCGTCCGTTTACCGAAGAACAGGTCAAACTCGGCCAACAACTTTGGTACGAAAACCGCCTGTCCAAAGGCAACACCGTCAGCTGTAACTCTTGCCACAACTTGGCAACTGCCGGCGTAGACAACATGCCGACCAGCGCGGGTCATAAAAGCCAATTCGGCGGCCGTAACTCCCCAACCGCTCTGAATGCCGCCTTGTTGGGCAGCTAATTCTGGGACGGCCGTGCAGCCGATGTGGAAGAACAAGCCGGCGGTCCATTGCTCAACCCTGTTGAAATGGCCAATGCGACCGAAGCCGATGCCGCCGCAAAAATCGCCGGTATTCCTGAATACCAAGAAAAATTCAAAGCCGCATTCCCTGAAGACGGCGCGGTTTCCTTCAAAAACATCACCACCGCATTGGGCGCGTTTGAACGTACCCTGCTGACCCCGACCCGTTGGGACGACTACCTGAAAGGCAACGTATCTGCCCTGAGCGAACAAGAACGCAAAGGCGTACGCGCATTTATGGACAACGGCTGTATCGCTTGTCACAGCGGCGTCAACTTGGGCGGTACCATGTTCCAAAAATTCGGTTTGGTAGATGGTCCTTACTGGAAACACATCGACGATCCTAAACACGACAAAGGCCGTGCGGACGTAACCAAAAAAGCCGAAGATGAATTCTTCTTCCGTGTTCCCGGCTTGAGAAACGTTGAACGCACCTACCCATACTTCCACAACGGCAGCGTTTGGGAATTGGATAAAGCCGTCAACATCATGGCAAAAGCTCAATTGGGTAAAACTCTGGCTCCGGAAGAAACTGAAAACATCGTTGCCTTCTTGAAAGCCCTCTCCGGCAATGTTCCTGAATCTGCCCGAACCATGCCTGAGCTGCCTGTATCCACCGATGTCAAATCCCGACCTGACAACAAATAAGGTTTAGCGCAAAACAAAGGCCGTCTGAAAATCCGTTTCAGACGGCCTTTTTGTTGCCAGCCATATGGGCGCCTTTGTTTCACGATTCCACACAATATGGTAATCTTGAGCCGATTTTCACCATACATCCGAAAGGAACATCATGAGCCTGATTATTGAAGACTTGCAAGAAGGCCACGGCAAAGAAGCCGTCAAAGGCAAAGAAATCACCGTACATTACACCGGCTGGTTGGAAGACGGTACCAAATTCGACTCCAGCCTCGACCGCCGTCAACCGCTGACCATCACTCTGGGCGTCGGCCAAGTAATTAAAGGTTGGGACGAAGGCTTCGGCGGCATGAAAGAAGGCGGCAAACGCAAGCTGACCATTCCTTCCGAAATGGGCTACGGCGCACACGGTGCCGGCGGCGTGATTCCTCCGCACGCGACTTTGATTTTTGAAGTCGAGCTGCTGAAAGTGTACGAATAAGCATTTGACGCTTCCAAAGGCCGAGGCCGTCTGAAACCCGAAGTTTGGTTTTTCAGACGGCCTGTTTTTATCAAGATTCGGTATAATGCCCTCTTTTACAAGTAAACCATTTCCCAAGGAACCCCCATGCTTTTACCCGAACAAGTCAAAACCCTGATTGAAGGCGTTACCCCTTGCGAACACGTCGAAGTCGAAGGCGACGGCCATCACTTCTTCGCCGTAATCGTTTCCTCCTCATTTGAAGGCAAAGCCCGCCTCGCCCGCCACCGCCTGATTAAAGACGGCCTCAAGCCGCAACTCGAAAGCAACGAATTGCACGCGCTGTCTATTTCCGTTGCCGCCACTCCGGCCGAATGGGCGGCCAAACAGGCTTAATTTGAAATCAAACAAAAGGCCGTCTGAAAACTTTTCAGACGGCCTTTTTCATACATGTCAAACAGCGCAGGCAATCAATACAAACGCCAAACCGCATTCGACAACACGCAATCGCGGTGTCAACCCTACCGGCACAACCGCCAAACTAGCCCTGCCGTTTCGGGAAAAACTGCACCACATTCTCCCCTTGCGGCAACACCAATTTCTTCACGGCATGGCCGTACACGGTTTCAAGCGTGATGTTCAGACGGCCTTCGTTGGCAAAAATCTTATCCACACATTCCTTGGCCGCTTGCGGATTGCTGAACTTCAACGCATTCCACAATCCCAAGGTTTCCATGTCCTGCCAAAACGTCGCAGCTTTTTTATAGCCCAACTCAAGCTTGGCCGTGTCGGTTACCGGATCGTAAAAGCCGTTGTCGGCGAGCATATCGCCCAAGTCGTGCATATCAATCAGCGTGGGCGCTTCGCATTCGATGCCTTCATGGTTCAGACGGCCTGTCAGTTCGGTCAGGCTGTCGCGGCCAAAGTGCGTGAAAAACAATAATCCGTCGGTTTTCAAAGCAGCGGCCCAGTTTTTCAATACCGGCAAAATATCGTCGGCGCGGCTGAGGCTGAGGTTGGCCCACAACATATCAGCGGATGCTTCGGGCAACGGCGCGGTCAGGGCTTGGCAATGCTGCGGGATGGTTTTGCCGGTCAGCTTCTGCCAAAAACCGCCTTTACGCGCGGCGGCGGCGGTTTTCAAAAAATTGGCATTCGGATCGTATTCTTCAAACACGGCGTCGGGATAACGCGCGACCAGCAGGCTGCGGCTGATGTCGGCATCGGCACCAATCAGCATGATGCGTTTGGGTGCATTGCGGACCAGCTGCAGGCGCTCGTCGGTGTCTTGGGCGAGATGGCGGTGAATTTGCCAGCGTTTGTCTTGTTCGGTCATGGTGGGTCGTGTCAGCGGGCTTTGCCCGGCAATGTTTTTATGGTTTAAGTCTGTTTCAGACGGCCTTTTCGACAAAATTGCGGTAAATTTCGGCAAATTCGTCGGCATGGCTTAAAAAGGGCGCGTGTGCGGCTTTGTCGATAAGGACCAGCTCGCTGTCGCTCAAATGGCGGTGTAAATATTCGCCCATGCGCGGCGGCGTGATGGCATCTTTCTGTCCAAACACCAGCAGTGACGGCGTTTGAATAAGCGGCAACAGCGGACGCGCGTCGGCATGGTTGACCGCTTCAAGCGCGGCCTGTAAGGCGGAAGGCGTGCCGCAGCGCGCCAAATCAGGTAACACCCGGTTTAAGATTTCGCCCGAATGCGGCGTGTGCAGCAGTTGCAGTTGTAGAAACTGTTTAATATGTTTGGCATAATCCAGCTGAAATGCGCCGACCATCTTGCCCAAGGCAGGTTGTGCCAAGCCTTCTGGATAATCCGTGTCGGCAGTCAATCGGGCAAAACTTGCCGTCAGGCATAGCGATTGGATTTTGTCGGGATAAAGCGCGGTCAAATACAGGGCAACCAATCCACCCAGCGACCAGCCAAGAATGTGTGCCGGCGTGTCGATTTGTCCGGCAAAGGTTTCGGCAACGGCGGCAATATCAAACGGTTCGGTAAAAGGCGCATCGCCGTGTCCGGGCAAATCAAGCGCGCGGACGTCCCAACCGGCAGGCAGGCGCGGTATCAAATCGTCGAATACATGGCGGTTCGCCGCCCAACCGTGTATCAGATAAACTTTTTTGGCGGAGTGTGGCATGAATGTTCTTTCTTGGTGGCGCAGTTTGAAACAGCTCAATGCGCGACGTTGCGTATTATGCCACGATTCCGTTTCAGACGGCCTTTGCCGAGGCTGCGCAAACGATTTGACGGAATATTTTATCGACGCGGCACAAAGCTGCCCTTTGTGTTTCCGCCATGTCGCAGGCGGGGCAGTGTGCGGCAGTTGTCAGAAAAAGCCGCCCGCATTTGATAGAATGTGGGCCTCGCTGTATTACGAACCACCCGTCAGCAGCATGATACGCGAGCTGAAACACTTGGCCGATTTGGGCATGAGCCGGCCGTTGGCGGATTTGATGGGCCAAAACGCACCGGACTGGCTAACGACGGAACACTTCGATTTCGTCCTGCCCATGCCTTTGAGCAAAGAGCGGCGGCTCAAGCGCGGATTCAACCAAAGCGAGGTGTTGACGGATATTTTGGCAAAACGCTACGGCTGGACGCTGCTGCCGCGCCACGCGGTTTTCAGACGGCACGGCGAGCCGCAAAGTACGCTGAAAAGCGACGAACGTCGGCGAAATATCAAGAATGCATTTAAAATCAAAACTGAATTGCCGAAGGCGTGTAATATTCTGTTAATTGATGATGTCTTTACCACCGGTTCGACTTTAAACGAATTGGCGAAAACGCTGAAAAAATCAGGCGCAGGTAAGATTTTTTGCTGGAGTTTGGCGCGTCCGCCAATGAAAAAATAGCTTAAAGTTTTTGACACCCATGGAACATTTCGGCATTATGCCACTCTATAAGTGATTGATTTATATGTTTACCATAGTTTTGTACCAACCCGAAATCCCGCCCAATACGGGCAATATCATCCGCCTGTGCGCCAATACCGGTGCCGATTTGCACTTGGTCAAGCCGCTTGGGTTTCCGCTGGATTCGTCCAAAATGAAACGCGCGGGCTTGGATTATCACGAGTTTGCCAAACTGACGGTACATGAAAATTTCGATGATTGCCTCAAGGCCCTTGAAGGCCGTCGCATTTTCGCGCTGACCACCAAAGGTTCTACCCGACCCGACGAAGTTTCCTTCCGCGAAGGCGACGTGTTGCTGTTTGGTCCCGAAACGCGCGGCCTGCCTGCCGAAGTTCTCGACAGCCTGCCTGCCGGACAAAAAATCCGCCTGCCGATGATGCCCGACAGCAGGAGCATGAATCTTTCCAATACCGTCGCCGTTATTCTGTTTGAAGCATGGCGACAAAACGGTTTCGCAGGCGGCGTATAACAGGCCGTCTGAAACCGCTGCGTTATCAACTCAAGAACGGAACCCGTTTTGACTTTTACCAAAAAAACCCTCCTTTCCTTAGCCGCCGCCACCATCGGCGTCCTTTCCATCAATGCCGCCGTCGCCGACAGCGTGGTCCGAGTCGAAAAACTGCATCCTTCTGCCAACCGCAGTTACAAAGTTGCCGGCAAACGCTACACGCCGCTGACCAAAGTTTCCTCTTTCAGCCAAACCGGCAAAGCCTCATGGTACGGTAGCCAATTCCACGGCCGTAAAACTTCCAGCGGCGAGCGTTACAATATGAACGCCCTCTCCGCCGCCCACAAAACCCTCCCTATTCCCAGCTACGCACGTGTGACCAATATGCAAACCGGCAAAAGTGTCATCGTCCGTGTCAACGACCGCGGCCCTTTCCACGGCAACCGCGTCATCGATGTTTCCAAAGCCGCCGCCCAACAATTGGGTTTCATCAACCAAGGCACAGCCAACGTCAAAGTTGAACAAATCATCCCCGGCCAAACCGCCGCTCAAACCATTGTTTCCCCAAACAACAAAGAATTTTTTGTTGATTTGAAATCCTTCGGTACCCAACGCGAAGCACAGGCTTATCTGAACCAAGCCGCACAAAGCCTGCCGTCAGACAGCAAAGTCATGCTGGAAAAACGCAACTACGAATACGTTGTCAAAATGGGTCCGTTCAGCAGCCAAGAACGTGCCGCCGAAGCAGGCGAACGCGCCCGTCATCTGAACCTAGCATCCGCCATCTGATTTCGTCCGCGTTACCGCTGAAGTTTGATACAATACAAGGCCGTCTGAAACCCGATTGCAAGGTTTCAGACGGCCTTTTTTAATCACAGGGGAATACCATGATCAGCAGGCTCACAGGCAAATTGATTGAGAAAAATCCGCCGCAGGTCGTTATCGACGTCAACGGCGTGGGTTATGAAGCCGACGTTTCCATGCAGACTTTCTACAACCTGCCCCCCGTTGGCGAAACCGTCCATCTTTACACCCAGCTTGTTGTCCGCGAAGACGCACATTTGCTGTTTGGATTCGCCTCAACCGAGGAACGCGCCACCTTCCGCCAACTGGTCAAAGTCAGCGGCATTGGTGCCAAAACCGCATTGGGCATTTTGTCGGCCATGAATGCCGACGAGCTGGCGCAAGCCGTCGCCGAAGAAGACGTCAAACGTCTCTCTTCCGCCCCCGGCATCGGCAAAAAAACCGCCGAACGCATGGTGTTGGAACTGCGCGGCAAACTCGTATCCCATACCGTTTCAGACGGCCTGTTTGCCCCTGATACCGTTGCCGACGAAAGCCAAGACATCATCAACACCCTGCTTGCCCTCGGCTACAACGAACGCGAAGCCAAAGCTGCCACCAAAGGCATTCCCAAGGGCACGGAAGTCGGCGAAGGCGTGCGCCTGGCCTTAAAAAACCTGCTCAAATAAGGCCGTCTGAAACATGAAAACCGCCGTCCTGAGTGCCGCCTTGCTTCTAAGCGCATGCGTCTATACCGAGACTCCGTACGGGCGCACCGCCGTCTTAGACCTGCCCGTCCACTCGCAAACCACCGTCAACAAAACCGTGACCATCAACGCCCCGCCCGGGACGACCGTCATCTATCAAGACAGCGAACCCGTCCGCAATTACCCGGCCTATCCCGTTTATCCCCGCCGGGTTTATCGTTATCGATAAACAATGCTGACCGTTTGAAACCATAGGTTCAGACGGCCTGTTGAGAGACCAACCATGAAATACATCCTTCCCCTGCTTTTACTCCTGAGCGCCTGCACGCCGGACACCAAGACCACGGATGCCGCATCCGCCCCCAAAACACACGGCTTCGCACACCGCCTGACCGAAGGCGAAAAACTACTGACCCAAGCCCTCATCAAACAAGACCTCGCCGCCTACTTCAAACACGAAACCGGCGGCGCATTTGCCGAACAAGCCCCCTTATTCTCAGCCCAGCAACTTGCCGAACAGAAAAACATCCCTAAAAACGATGCCATCGGCGTTTACGGCAAAATCATCAAAACCCAAGGCCGCACCGCCTGGCTGCAAACCGACAAGCAAACCCTCAAACTCGATTTGGCCGAACCGCTGCAAGAAGCTCAAGGCGAAGTTACCCTTGTCTGCCAACATGAAAACACTGCATTCCAAGACTGCCAAACAGAAGCAAACTTCGCCCGACGCTTTACCGAACAAATCTTCTCGGCGGTCGAGTCCGGACGCGTATCCGCCCAAACAGACGCACCGGCCGAAGAAATCATGGCCGGCCGCCTCATCCCGTTTTTGAGTGCCGCCAGCGACTTTACCGGCAACTTCAAAGCCTGCGCCACCACCATGACTGAATACTGCACCAGCCGCCTGGCACGCGAAATGCCCGAATCCGCAGTCCGCAAAAAAGCACAGGAATTGGGTTTGACCGAAATAGCATTTAAAAAGAAAAAATAAATATTTAGGCCGTCTGAACCCTATGGCGGCTGTGTTATAATCCGCACCTCATACAGGTCGGACAGACAGTCGCCGCGTATCGCGTAAGGCATACGGGGAGGAAAGTCCGGGCTCCACAGAGCAGAATGCCGGCTAACGGCCGGGCGCGGCAACGCGACGGAAAGTGGAACAGAAAGCAATACCGCCGATGATTGCCTTCGGGCAAAACAGGTAAGGGTGAAAAGGTGCGGTAAGAGCGCACCGTGCATTTGGTAACAAAGCGCAGCAGGCTAAACCCCATTCGGAGCAAGACCAAACAGAACGCGATGACGCTGCTCGCCGAGCGCTCGGGTAGGTTGCTTGAGCACACCAGCAATGATGTGCCTAGAGGAATGACTGTCCGCGACAGAACCCGGCTTACCGTCCGAGCTGTATGTCCCCATACCGCGGCAGGTTTTTAAAACCTGCCGCATTTTTATAGAAATAAAAAGGCCGTCTGAAACCTGAATCTTGGTTTCAGACGGCCTTTTTTAAACCGCTGTTTATGGACGGTATTCCGGTTTCATGCCGTTGGGCAGGAGCTGCCATACATAGCCGGTGGTTTTCATTTTACCGGCCACTTCGCCTGCTTCGTCGCCATAGCCCCAGAAATAATCCACACGGACTGCGCCTTTAATCGCGCTGCCGGTATCTTGCGCCATAATTAAGCGGTTGAGGGCTTTTTTGGTGATCGGATGGGCAGTGGCGACAAATAATGGTGCGCCAAGCGTGATGTAGTGACGGTCGATGGCACCGGCGTATTCGCCCATCAACGGCGTACCCAATGCGCCCACCGGGCCTGAATCACTGCTGCCGGTCAGCTCGCGGAAGAAGACGTAGCTTGGGTTTTGTCCCAAAACTTCGGCAAGACGGCCGGGGTTTTGCTTCATATAGGCCTTGATGCCCTGCATGCTGGTCTGACCCAGCGGCAGATAGCCTTTGTCCGCCATATAGCGGCCGATGGAAACATACGGATGTTCGTTTTTATCGGCAAATCCGACGCGGATGTATTTGCCGGACGGTGTTTTCAGACGGCCTGAACCTTGAATGTGCATAAAGAAAAGTTCGACCGGATCATCTGCATAACCCAAAATCGGCGCTTTGCCGTTAAGCGCGCCGCCGTTGATTTGGCTGCGGGTGTGGTAAGGAACAAAACGGCTGCCTTCAAAACGGCCTTTCAGCGCAGTGCTGCGTGCTGTAATCGGGAATCTGGACAAGTCGGCCGTGTATGTGCCGCTGTTGTCGATGACGCCGCTGTTTGGGCCGGTTTGGCGGATGCGGACGGTGGCTTTGCTGCCCCTCAAGTTTGCAGCCAGCGGAACGGAAACAAAATCGTTCGGAATGCCGTAAATCGGGAAACGGGATTGGCTTGTGGCTTTGTCGTCGCCGTGCAGGACCGGTTCGTAATAGCCGGTAATGGTGCCGGCAGGATTGCCGCCGTTATCGACGCGCCATGCGGTGAAATAGCGTTCAAAGAAGTGTTTGGCTTGGAAATGGTGCACCGGTGTTTGCATGGCTTGGATACAAACGTCCTGCCAGCCTTGGCGGTTTTTAAGTTTTTCACAGCCTAAACGGAAAGACTGCAGGCTTTTGGTAAAGTGTTGGAGATCCCAGTGCGGCAATTCGTTGTAGGAAACTACGGTATAGTTTGCTCCTCCCCCACTCACTGTCGTACCGATGGGATCGGGCGTACCGGTGGGGCGGTCAGGGCCTTTGATAACGCTGGTGTCGGTTTCGGGGAGGTTTTTAATGCTTTTGCTCGGACAGGCGGCAAGAATGGCTGCGGCAATACTGACGAGCGTGATGCGGTACAGATGTTTTTTCATGGAATCAATAGCGTGTCGAAAGGCCGTCTGAAAGCTATTTTTCAGACGGCCTATATTGGAAAGTGCTGATTTTAACACAAAAAAGCCATTTATCGGCGCGGCGGCAATTTGACGACAACCGTATCGGCCAGCATATCGTAGAGCGTGCGGCGGTCGCGTTTGACGGAGAAGAGCATGATGAAGTTAATGAAGGCTATAAGCAGAGAAATCAGGTTTCCACCCGTGTCACTTATTGCCAACGATACAATAGTTACCACAACACCAACAGCAAGCGCCCAGACAACTTCGCGGATTAAAACCGTTCCTTCAAAGCCCGGATTGCTTCCGTCATTTTTTAACACCCGGATGCCCATAATTTTTTTACCTAAAGACTGACCGTCCCGGCTCATGTAATACAGTTGGACAATACCAAAAACCAAATAAACAGCCAAAGAAATAAAAAATGTTATGGCAAAATATTCAGGGGTATTAAAAAGAGAAGATTCCGAAACTAATTTTTTGCTTTCATCTAAAGTGAAAACTACCATCACAATGAATGGTACCCATATCAAAAAAGTAAACAGATTATTCAACAAATATGCCGCAACCCTCGCCCCCGGCGAAGCAATATGGACATCTACTATTTCTGTTTTAGGCAAATCCGACAAATTGATTTCGCTCATTTAATCTTCCTCTGTGCTATTTAATGAGATGCAATTTCATTGCCATCTTAACCTATTTTTCCATCATTCTAAAAAATTTCGATAAAAACCTTTACATTTTCCGCAGACGGCGTTAAAACGTTTGTTTTCCCCTTTTTTATAGTGGGTTAACAAAAGTCTGAACAAAACGGCAGGCGATGCCGTTCCGATTTTTGTTAATGCACTATAAACTTATCCGGATTTTCTTTGTAAGGAGTAACACATGAAAGTAGGTTTTGTCGGCTGGCGCGGTATGGTCGGCTCTGTTTTGATGCAGCGTATGAAAGAAGAAAACGACTTCGCCCACATTCCCGAAGCATTTTTCTTTACCACTTCCAACGTCGGCGGCGATGCCCCTGATTTCGGTCAGGCAGCCAAAACATTGTTGGATGCCAACGATGTTGCCGAATTGGCAAAAATGGACATCATCGTTACTTGTCAGGGTGGCGATTACACCAAATCCGTCTTCCAACCCCTGCGCGACAGCGGCTGGAACGGCTACTGGGTTGACGCGGCTTCTTCCCTGCGCATGAAAGACGACGCGATTATCGTCCTCGACCCTGTCAACCGCAACGTCATCGACAACGGCCTCAAAAACGGCGTGAAAAACTACATCGGCGGCAACTGTACCGTTTCCCTGATGTTGATGGCTTTGGGCGGTTTGTTCCAAAACGATTTGGTCGAATGGGCAACCAGCATGACCTATCAAGCCGCTTCCGGCGCGGGTGCGAAAAACATGCGCGAACTCATCAACGGCATGGGCGCGATTCACGCCAAAGTGGCAGACGAGCTTGCCGATCCTTCCAGCGCGATTCTCGACATCGACCGCAAAGTGTCCGATTTCCTGCGCAGCGAAGACTATCCGAAAGCCAACTTCGGCGTACCGCTCGCCGGCAGCCTGATTCCGTGGATTGACGTGGACTTGGGCAACGGCCAGTCCAAAGAAGAATGGAAGGGCGGCGTAGAAACCAACAAAATCCTCGGCCGCAGCGACAATCCGACCGTAATCGACGGCTTGTGCGTACGCATCGGCTCTATGCGCTGCCACAGCCAAGCCCTCACCCTGAAGCTGAAAAAAGACCTGCCTGTTTCTGAAATCGAAGCCATTTTGGCAGGCGCAAACGACTGGGTGAAAGTTATCCCCAACGAAAAAGAAGCCAGCATTCACGAGCTGACTCCTGCCAAAGTTACCGGCACGCTGTCTGTTCCTGTCGGCCGTATCCGCAAACTGGAGATGGGCGGCGAATACATCAGCGCGTTCACTGTCGGCGACCAACTCTTGTGGGGCGCTGCCGAACCGTTGCGCCGCGTATTGCGCATTATCTTGGGCAGCCTGTAATTTAGGTTGGCATGAAAAAAGCAACGGTTTGAGCCGTTGCTTTTTTTGTCACAATAAGGCCGTCTGAAATGTTCAGACGGCCTTATTTCCTATTCTTTCTTACCGGCCAAACCGATTTCTTTGGTAGAGTCGCCAACTTTGATTTGCGCCTTACCGGCAATTTCTTCAGCCTGCGGGCCGAAGAGTTTCAAATCATAACGGCCGTTTTCGACACCACTCAAACTGGTTTTACCGCTGATGGCGGCTTTGCCATTGTTATTGGCAATACCTGCGGCAAGCAGATCGACATTATTGTGGGAAGCCATGCTGCTGATTTTGCCGTAACCTTGTTTTTTATCGAAATCAACGGTGTATTTCAGACGGCCGCTGCGGTCATCGCCGTTAAACGCAATGCCCGAATACTGATAGCTGCCTTGTTTGGGCAAATTGCGGTAAGCGGTTTCATCGCCTTGGACTTCGCCGACGGTGAATGTGTATATATCGAGGTTTTGCAGCTTGCCTGCGTCATCGGCTTTTTGTTTGGCGTAACGCGCGGCAACAGTGGAATAATTTTGTTTATACACTTGGAAGTCGCCGGTTTCCAAAGTGATGACTTGGCCGTTTACCTTGATTTTTTGGGCGTAGTCGTAAGAGGATACTTTATCGGTTTTCAAAAAGCCGGTATCGAGTTTGTCGCCTTTTTGCAGGGTTTGCGGTTTACCGTTGGCCGTCAGCTCCAACGTACCGTTTTCAGGGACGGATTCGTTCAATTCAACGGACAACACGCCTTTCGGATGCGGATTGAGCGGCTCGGTAACGGCATTCGACAAGCCACTTGTTGCGCCGCCGCAGGCAGCCAACATCAAAGACAGGGAAGCAGTCAAAGCAGAAATGCGGAGGGTTCTCATCATTTTTTCCTTTCCTTTTTTATTTGATATGATATTTATCATATACCTAAAAAAATGAACAATAAATGATTTTTGTCAAAATTAAGTATTTTGAATATTGATTTTATAAATATTGAAACATTTTTAGAATATCGGGCATTCAGTCCTTCCCTCCTCCCTTCCGCTATAATCATTTTATTTTGCAAACGGATTTCATCATGCCGAAAATCACCCTTATCGCCGCCTACGCCGCCCGCCGCTGTATCGGCATCAACAACACCATGCCTTGGCATTTGCCCGAGGATTTTGCCTTTTTCAAATCCTACACCACCGGCAAACCCGTCATTATGGGCCGCAAAACATGGGAATCGCTGCCACGCAAGCCACTTCCCGGCCGTCAAAATATCGTCATCTCCCGCCAAGATTATCAGGCTGAGGGCGCGCAAACGGCGGCTTCTTTGGAAGATGCGCTGGCTTTGTGTCAGGGGGTTGAAGAAGTCATCATCATGGGCGGCGCGCAAATTTATGCACAAGTCCTGCCGATTGCCACGGATTTGCGTTTGACCGAAGTCGGTTTGGATGTGGACGGCGATGCGTTTTTTCCTGAGTTTTCCACAGAAACATGGCAAGAAGTCTCTCGGGAAAACCATGTTTCCGCCAAAGGCATCGAATACGCGTTTGTGCATTATGTGAAGGCATAATCCGACAATGCAAAGGCCGTCTGAAACCCTGTTTTTCAGGTTTCAGACGGCCTTTTATTTCGTTTGTTTACGGCATTCCGTTTAAGCCGTTTTGTTTTTCAAAGGCAGCTTGATATGCGGTTTGGCCGGTTTGGGCGCTTCTTTCAGTCCAAGTTCGATTTGCTGCTCTTCGCTCAACAAATTGCTCCAGTCGCCTTTTTTATACCAGTCGCGGCCGTCCAACTCGATGGGGTGTTGGATTCGTTCGCAACCGTTGCCGCATTGCAAATCGTCTTCTTTGCAGTATTTGTCGCAACCCCAGCAGATACGCTCGGGATTTTTCGGGAAAATGGGAAATTTCTTGGCCATGATGTTCTTCTTTTGTTTGTGTGCGGTACGGGCAGAATTATAAGTGATTTGAATGGGGCTGGCGGCGGGTTTATCGTGTTTTACGCTGATTTTTTAAGATGTGTTAACCTTTCAGACGGCCTATACTGTAAAAATAATCCCTATGCCGTACAACAAGAGGACCAAATATGAACATATGCCGTCTGAAGCCTGAGTTTGTCGAGCCTTTAGCCCTCGCGCTGTTTGAGGAATGGCACGATTTTGCGCCGTGGTCGTCTCTGGACAAAATCCGTGCGTATTACGCGCAGTGCATCAATGGGGATAACTTGCCGCTGGCGTTTGCGGCTGTGGATAACGAAGGGCAGCTGATAGGTTCGGCGGCATTGAAGCGGTTTGATATGGCGTGTTTTCCCGAACACGAATATTGGCTGGGCGATGTGTTCGTTTTGCCGCAGTTTCGCGGTTTGGGCGTGGGCAGGCAGCTGGTTTCGTTTTGCCTGGATAAAGCACGCGAACTGGGTTTGCCGCATCTGTTTCTCTATACGCCGGATGTGCAGGCCGTGTATGAAAAGTTCGGCTGGAAAGAAATCACCCAGACTTGGCACAACGGGGAAACCGTATCCGTCATGAAATTGGATTTATAGCTTGAAAAGAATAAAGGGCCGTCTGAACATTTGGTTTCAGACGGCCTTTGCCTTTGAATTATCCACAACTACCCTATCCGCTTAAACGGCGGCAGACAGGCCAATAATTGCTGGCCGTAGCGTTGCGTTTTGACGCGGTTGTCGAGGATGGTCACGCGGCCGTAATCCTGTTCGGTACGGATAAGGCGGCCGACAGCCTGGATCAATTTGATGCTGGCTTCAGGCACCGTGATTTCGATAAAGGGATTGCCGCCGCGTTGTTCAATCCAGCGGTTTTGGGTTTTCTCGATGGGGTTGTCCGGCATCGCAAACGGCAGCTTGGCAATGATGACTTGCACGCAGGCCGTACCGGGCAGGTCGAGGCCTTCGGCAAAACTGTCGAGGCCGAAAATAATGCTGGCTTTACCTTCGGCAATAGCTTGATGGTGCCTTTGTAAAAGAACAGCCTTGGGCAACTCGCCCTGCACAAGCAGAAGCGGTAAGTATTCGTCAGGCAGTCGTAAGGCGACATCCTGCATTTGCTTGCGCGAGGAAAACAACACCAGCGTACCGATGGCTTCAACCGGCGAAACCAGCTTCGGCAACCACTCGACAATGGCAGCCGTGTGCGCATCAGGGTCTTTGGGGCTGGCTTGAACCGGCGGAATATACAGCTCGCCTTGCGTATCGAAATTAAACGGGCTTTCCAAAGCAAGCGTGGTGGTTTCGGGCAGCCACAGCAGACCAGTTTGGCGCAAAATCAGGTTGAAGCTGCCGAGCGATTGCAGGGTGGCCGAAGTCAACACCGCACCTGCCGCGCGCCGCCACAGGCTGTTGGCAAGGTGGGATGCGCTGCTGATGGGGCTGGCGTTGAAAATGTAGTCGTTTTTGTCGTCGGCACGGCGGGTTATCCATTTCGCCAACGGCTCTTCGCCTTCAATGGGAACGGTGGAAAGCAAATCCCAAACCGCGCTGATTTGTTCGATACGGGCGATAAAAAGGCCGAACTCGCTGGTCAGGCGGTCGATGAGCGCGCCGTCCTGCTCTTTTTCGCGGCGTGCGGCGGAAAGCGCATCGTTCAGGCCGACAACGTGTTTGAGCAGGCTGCGTGCAGCAATGGCCGTATTGGAAACTGTGGTTTCCAAGCCTTCGGGGATTTTGCCGTCTTCCCACAGCCAAGTCGGTTCGTTGTGTTTCCGCCTGTCGTTTTCAGACGACCCCAGTCTTAAAGACGGCTCTTCCGCCAAGTGAAACTGCCATTCATGCAGGCTGTCGAGCAAGGATGTGGCAGCTTCGTCGGCGAGGTTGGCAAGTTCGGCTTTATCGGTCAGTGCGGCAATTTTGCCGGTAAGCTGCGGCAGTTTTTCCAGCGTCCAAACGGCAATATTCCATGAATGTTCGGCGGCAAAACGGCTGAGGGCTTTTTTGGGCAGGTGGTGCGCTTCGTCTATGCAATAGAAACTGTTTTCGGGCGCAGGCAGAATCACGCCGCCGCCCATACTGATGTCGGCAAGCAGAAGATCGTGGTTGGCAACGACGACATCGACGGTTTCCAAAACATCGCGCGCCAGATAAAACGGGCATTCCGGACGATTAGGACAGGCGGATTTCAGGCAGCCGTGGCGGTCGTTGGTGACTTTGAGCCAAATCGCGTCATCGATTTTTTCCGGCCAAGTGTCGCGGTCGCCATTAAAGCGGCGGGCGGAAAATTCATCGGCAATATCACGCAGCAGATTTAATTCTTCCGGCTTGGGTTTACTGTCCCACAACACTTCCGGTGCTTCAAAACCAAGCAGGTTTTGCTGAGCGTTGTTTTGCGTCAGTTGATAGAGTTTGTAGGGGCAAAGATAACGGCCGCGTCCTTTGGCAAGCGCAAAGGTCAGCTCCAAACCGCTTTTTTCGACCAGAAACGGCAAATCTCGGTCAACCAACTGCTCCTGCAAGGCCACCGTCGCACTGCTGACAATCAGCCGTTTGCCGCGCGTTTGCGCCATGATGCCGCCGGCCAAAAGGTAGGCCAACGATTTACCCACACCGGTCGGCCCTTCGATCACGGCAATGCTCTCGCCCTCGCGTTTGGGCGCTTCTTCGCCTTCTTCACGCGTCAACGTCCGCGAAAAAGCGTTGGCAATTGCCGCAATCATTTCCCGCTGCGAAGCGCGCGGACGGAAACCGGGCAGGTTTTTGCCGATGTTTTGGTAATGGTCGCGGATGGCGTTTTTTTCTAAATCGGTGAGCATTGAGGCCGTCTGAATGGGTTTGCAAGAATAGCGTATTTTAGCATTTTTACCTTCATGAAGCCTTCGTAAAGTCTTACTCTATTTTAGGGTTTGGCATTTTGATGGCGATGGACGAACCGCAAAGGCATAATCAGTTTTAATCAAGCAAAAGGCCGTCTGAAACTTTAGCCGCACTGATGCAGAGGCACCCACAATTTTTGCTTGTCGGATTTGTTTTTCTCGTAGCGGTTCCACGCTTTTTCGTGAAAATAAAAGACGACGGTATTAACGATGGGTTCGACCAAAGCCACCGCGCTGGAAACGCCGATACTGCCGGTCAAAATATAGGCGACACTAAATGCGACGCTGAAATGCAAAATAGCAAATGTAATGGTTTTAATCATGCTGTTTTCCTGATACATTGATGTTTTAATCACTACATAATAATTATTATCAACTAACGCGTATATTTTAAATCCCTTATCCTGATTTAGATTTTATAAATCGATATTTTATTTTTGATAGGAATTTTATGAACCAGCTCCATATTGTCGTCCTCGACCGCGATACCCTCGTCAACCGCCCGTTTGATTTTGATTTTCCACATACATTGAGCAGCTACGGCACAACCGAAGCGCACGAAACGCTGGAGCGCATCCGTGGTGCGGACATTGTGATTACCAACAAAGTCGTGATTTCCGCCCAAGCATTTGCCGAAAATCCACAACTCAAGCTGGTTGCCGTTACCGCAACAGGCGTCAATAATGTGGACGTTGAGGCTGCCAAACAAAACGGCACGGCAGTGTGCAATATCCGCGCTTACGGCAATGAATCCGTGGCGGAACACGCGTTTATGATGATGATTACCCTGATGCGCAACCTGCCTGCCTATCAGCGCGATGTTGCGGCAGGCTTATGGGAAAACTCGCCGTTTTTCTGCCACCTCGGCGCACCGATGCGCGATTTGAACGGTAAAACGCTGGCTATTTTCGGTCGCGGCAATATCGGTAAAACACTGGCAACTTATGCTCAGGCTTTCAAAATGAATGTCGTGTTCGCCGAACATAAAAATGCCCAAAGCGTCCGCGACGGCTATGTTTCCTTTGACGAAGCCATCCGTTCTGCCGATGTCGTATCGCTTAATTGCCCACTCACGCCGCAAACGGCCAACATGATAGGCGAAGCCGAATTGCAGCAAATGAAACCCGGCGCCATTCTCATCAACTGCGGACGCGGCGGCTTGGTTGATGAAGCCGCTTTGGTTGCAGCCTTGAAATACGGCCAAATCGGCGGTGCAGGTTTTGACGTGTTGACACAAGAGCCACCGCGCGACGGCAATCCTCTGCTGAAAGCCCGACTGCCCAACCTTATCGTCACGCCACACATTGCATGGGCAAGCCAAGAGGCCGCCAACCGCCTGTTTGACATCCTTTTGGACAACATCAACCGCTTTGTGGCCGGTAATCCGCAAAATCTGGTTTAATCTATGGAAAACCTGTTGATAAGGTTGTGAACAATTTTAAAGGCCGTCTGAAATATTCAGACGGCCTGAGACCTTTGCAAAATTC
>NZ_KV821260.1:0-5238 GCF_001815615.1 Neisseria sp. HMSC075C10 | reverse complement strand
TGGGAATTTAGGGGATTTTGGGGGATTTTGTAAAGGTCTCAAACTGCCTTAGCATTGAATGTCCAGATTCCCGGAATGACGGTTTAGAAGTTACCCTAAACCTCAAAAAAAACCTGCACCTTAATCAGTTGGCGGTTTAGTCCGACTTTTGGGGTGCAGATCAAGCTTTCAGACGGTATTTCCTTTAAAACTTCATTTCAAGCGCGAGGCTGAAGTTCCTGCCCGGTGCGGCATACCTTCCATAGTTACTGTCGCCGCCGTGCCGGTTTGCCGTGCTTTCCGCAGTCTGGCGCAAGGATTCCCAAGTAACGTAGCGGTAGTTGCCGATATTGTAGATAGCCGCCCTCAAGGTCAGCCGTTTTTTCAGATTAAGATAGGCAGAAACATCTGCCGTCGACCAAGCAGACGACGCTCTTTTTGCCGAATATCGTTTTTGATCGCCTGCCAGATAAGCAAGTTCATCAGGGTTTTTCCCTTTGGAATAGGTCAGCATAATGTTTGCGCCCCATTTCCCCTCGGGCTGGTCGTATCCGAACCCCAAAACATAACGCGACGGCTGTACCGCATCCAAAGCATAGCTGCGGAGGGACAGTCCCGGCCGGTTGGATACCGATTTCGGTTTGATACGGTTGTACGCCAAAGTCGTGTACAAACCTTCGGGCAGTTTGTGATACACACCGTTCCAGTCGATTTTTCCCAAGATGTTGATGCCTTGGAGCGACATATTTTGGGCATTGTAATAATCGCGTATATCAATCTCTGTCAATTGTCCTGCCTGATTCGGCAATTTGGTTTTTTGATCGGCAACGGCAATCATATCGGTATAACGGTTGCGGAAGCTGCTGATTTCCAAAAAGCCGAAATCGCCCTTCCACTGCAAACCGATTTCGCGGTTGGCTGCCTTTTCCGATTTCAGGGCAGGACGCTGCCAGCCTTTCGGATAATCGTGATAAATGTCTATCCCGAAAAGTTCTTGGAAGGAGGGCGTTCTGAAGCCGCTGGAGGCGCGGTAAGACAAAGAAAAATGCCGGTTCGGTTTGAACACGATGCCGCTGTTCCACGAACGGTCAACATACCGCCCGCTGCGGACGAGTTCTTCCGACGTGGTAAAGTTTTGCCGGTCGTACCTGCCGCCCAAGCTGAAATCGAAATATTTGCCGATTGAAAAACGGTCGTTCAAAGAAATGTGGATATTGCTGCCGTTGATTTTTCTTGGCACGCATTTGCGGGAACGCAGGGTTTCGATGTAGCCGCAGACCGACCCTTCGACGACTTCGGGCTTACCCAAAAGATACTTGTCTCCCTTATCGGTGTAATCCGAGTATTCCGAAATCCTTGCCGCATTGTGGGAAAGCTGTTCGGGGCGGGAGATCGCTTTGGAAGCATCGTAACCGAAGCCCAAAGTCAGATGGTGTTTCGTCCATTTGTTTTTCAGCGACTTCTCAAACGAGGCATTCAAAACATTGTGCTGTTCGCGGTAGTGGAAACGGTCGCTGCTGTCGTAGGAATACGGCTTGTCTGCCGACGCGCGGCAGGATTTGTCCACGGCAGGATACACGGCGCAATTCAGCTTCAGCGTGTTGTTGTCGGTTGCCACGCCCTGTTTGTCAAACGACAACACCGCCTTGTCCGCCCAATTGTCAGAATACGCTTCGTTTTCATAACGGTACAGCAAACCCATACGGCGGCGGCGGTGATGTTCGTCTATAAATTTGGTGCGGGAATATTTCAAACCTATGCCCTTGACCCATTTTTCTTTGTTTTTATCCCACGCTTCTATATTCGGCACAAAATACAAGCCGTCGCGGAAATCGTTGCCGTCGTACACCCCGCTCTTGTCGCTAAACTTTTTCGCCTCGTCCGTACCGTAATACTGTTTTTCCGTCATATCGCGGATGTCGTAACGCTGTTTGGTATCCTCAAACACGCCGCCGACATAATGTCTGCCGCCGAAGCGGTAGCCCAGCTTGGCAAGCCACGAACCGCTGCGGTAATCCATCGGATCGGGCAATATCCTGCCGCCGCCTGTGTACGATTGGGCGGACAGGTTTTCGTGGCGCGCCTGCGCCTCCCGCACCATCGCTTCTTCTTCACTGTTTAAAGCCTGACCTTTTGAACGGCGTTCTTCCACCCAGCGGTTGAGCTGGTTTTTCAAATATTTCCCGTTGCCCGCCAATTTTGCCACAGGCTTGAGCTCACTCTCGCCCTCCGCCAGGAAATATTCCGCCTTTTTATTCGGACTCTGAATATCGTATGTCTGGCGGAACGCGTCCAAACGGTCTATGCCGTATTCCACCCCGTCCGCAATATCGCCGTGCGGGCGCGTTTCCCGCCCTTGGCGTTCGGTTCGGATTAACAGCCCTTCCCAACCGTCCTTACTGAAACCCGCGCCGAGCGACTTCATAAATTGGCGGTTTTTACTGCCGTAGGCGGTTTTTGCCTGTATCCCCCAACTTTTGCCGTCTGAAATCAGGTCTGCCGCCTCTTTGGTGCGGAGGGAGACTGCTCCGCCGAGCGCACCGCTGCCGTGATCGGAAGAACCGGCACCTTTGTCGATTTCTACCGTACCGACGTTTTCATATTCGATTTCGTTGATTGCACCGCTGCCGCCGCGTCCGCCGTATCCGCTCAATGCACCCTGCACGGTAAACGCCTGTATTTGGGCAACACCGTCGACCGAAACCGCCACACGGTTTTTATCCACGCCCCGTATCGAATAACCGCCGCTCGCGCCGTTACCTTGTTCGACGACGGCCACGCCCGGATCGTAGCGCGTCAGGTCGCGGATACCGAGTACCTGTTCTTTGTTCAACGTTTCCGACGTTTTGACGATTTTGCCCAAACCGGTCGCCTCTTTCGATCGCCGTCCCACTTTGGCGGCACGGACGGTAATCTCCTTCAATGATTGACTTTGCGCCGCATCAGATGCCGCCGTTTCGGGGTTTGCCGCATATGATGGGAAAGCGGCTGCAATGGCCAAGGCGGTCAGGGTAAGCGGGAATGTATGCCTTCTGTTCATCGTGTTGCCTCCTTGTCATCTTTCTTCGCACCAAATACCACACCGATTTTTTGTTGGGGTTCGGCAAAGCTGCCGCCCAATTCCGATGCATGAGGTCCGTAAAAGCCCCCTGTTACATGAAGGTTCTCGGCTTTAAACGGTTTGGAGGATGTTGCACCCCTGCCAAGCAGGTCGATACCTGTATCACGGGTACGTGCTGCTGCATGGAAACCGTTGTGCTCAATAATACCGTTTTCAATATAGAAGGCAGGTTCTACACCATTTTTCTCCATCAGGGTGCCGGAAAGGGACTTGTTGGCAAAGTTAACGTCGAATTCGGCTTTTGCCGCTTTATCCGCATGGTTATCCCATTGGATCGGCGCGCCGATACGGGCTTCCCATGAACCTCTATAGTGGACATTCCCAATTTTGGGGATGTCTGCCTCGGAAGTGCGGATACCTTTTATGAAAAGGTCGATATTCCTGTATGCAGAAGCGGGTTGGACAGGTGATTTTCCATCCGTGCCTACGCTTTCCGCGTTGTTTCCTTCATTTTTTCCTGCTGTATTTGCTTCCCCGTTATCTTCCTCTGCCGGCAACTCGGAAGAAGCATGACCGTCATCGGTATCATTTTCCAAACCGTCTTCACCGTCTTCAGGCTCTAAACTTTCATTTTCATCATCAGGTCCCGCGCCTTCATGATCGGAATCTTCGTCCTCTGTTGCAGTCGGTTTGACGACGGGACGGTCGGTTTGCATCCGTCCGATTTTCACATAGTTCAGAAAATCGCAGCAGGTTCGGATTGTCGTTTTCCTGCCGTCGGCAAGAACGATGGTTTGAGTATCTTTGACCAAGGAGATTTCACGCCCTTCGACAAGGAGTTTGTCAGGATGGGCAAAGTCGGGCATAGGCTCGGCAATAAACGGACGTGCCTTAGGATCGGCAGCTTCGTCGGCGGCAATTTTCAGCGAATCCAAGATTTTGGTATGCGTTTCAGACGGCACGGAGCTATTTTGTTTGCCTGCGAATACGCCGAATACGCTTTTGTCGTTGCTGATAAACCGTCCGGCAAGCTCTTCTCCGTTATCGCCGAAAAAACCGCCCTCAAGCCGCTGATCGGCATCGGCATGGAAAAACAAATGCTCCTTACCGGCATGTTTTTCCGCTAAATCAGGATTGACCTTGGCACTGCCGATAAAGCGGTTGCCGTCCAATTTTGCAGTAATGTTGTAAATGATCAGCGGCTTTTTAGGTTCATCTGGATTATTCTTATTTTGCACATACTGATTTTTAATCAACTTACCTTCCAGGTTTTTTTTGTCGAAATTAACCGTATATTCGGCAGGATGTTTTTCCCTGTCGTCGGCATCCCTAGCCGCATAAGAAGTTGCACCAATATTATTACCATAATATGTGTTATAACCCAAATTCTCACTGGCAACCGCCTGACCTGTCCGATGACGTTTGGCATCGGTCATATATTGCCAGTTACCGGAATATTTCACCGTTCCCGCGCTCGGTAAAGATTGGGAGGGATGTTCTCCGGAATAATATACAAACCCGTCATAACCAAACCGGTGGGTAAACCGCTTACCACCTGAGTTCTGTTTGATTTCGTCTTCTCCTGTTTGAGTATAAACATATCCGGCCCGGACATATTTATATTGATACACAGCATCTTTTGAATCGGACGTGTAGATTTGTGCATTAGGATGCCGTCCTTTGATTTCCTTTTTAAGTTTGTCGACCTGTTCTTGCGGCGTACCGTCTAAAAACAGGATATCCTCCTCTTTAAGCGGCAGATACTCCTCTGCCTGATGCTTATCGGGAATTTCCGTACCGTCTTTGTTATAAAAAGCAATATTCCGCCTTGGCAACCGCATTGCCGCACCGACGGCGGGCTGGTTGACCGGCGTGGTTTCTATAGAAGGTTTGGCAGGAGCCGGAGCAGGAATATCCTCAGGCTTGGAAGGTTTGGAATCTGACGGGGTTTGCGCGGTCGGCGTTGATTCGACAACAGGCTGCACGCCGAAATTGCCGCCGATACAAGATGCCAAAAGTAAGGGCAACAAGACAATGCCGCCATAATTCGGTTTACACATCCCTACTTTTCCTCTATTTGATTAATAATAATTATCATTATATTAATATGCACAGATAATATCAACCCGAGACCTTTGCAAAAAAGCCCTTCCTTCGACAGCTGAAACTCCAAACACAGGTTTTCGTCTATTTCCGCT
>NZ_KV821259.1:100111-126574 GCF_001815615.1 Neisseria sp. HMSC075C10 | reverse complement strand
TTGGGGAATTTTGCAAAGGTCTCGGCCTTTATTAATCTTTATTTATTTCATAAAGTTATCTATCAAATAGGTTAAATCGTTTCATTCTTTATTGTGGATAACCCTATAAAAAGGCCGTCTGAAATACTCAGACGGCCTTGTGTTTGCTCAGGCAAATTAAATATCGTATGTGGTTGAAGCGGTATCGCCGCCCTTGCCTGTCCAGTTGGTATGGAAGAACTCGCCGCGCGGTTTGTCGGTACGCTCGTAAGTGTGCGCGCCGAAGTAGTCGCGTTGCGCTTGCAGCAGGTTGGCTGGCAGACGCTCGGAAGTGTAGCCGTCAAGGAAGGTAATGGCAGAAGCCATGCAAGGCATCGGAATACCGCACTCAATCGCTTTGGCCACCACTTTACGCCATGCCGGCAGACAGGTTTCCAATACGCCTTTGAAATAAGGATCGGAACCCAAGAAGACCAAATCAGGATTGGCTTCGTATGCGTCGCGGATGTTGCCCAAGAACGCGCTGCGGATGATGCAGCCTTCGCGCCACAAGAGGGCAGTATTGCCGTAATTCAATGCCCAATCGTTGTTTTCGCTGGCTTCACGGATCAGCATAAAGCCTTGTGCATAAGAAATAATTTTGGATGCCAACAGGGCTTGGCGCAACGCATCCACCCATGCGGCTTTATCGCCTTCAATCGGGGTAATGGTTTTGCCAAACAGGCTGTTTGCTTGGACGCGTTGGTCTTTGAACGCAGAAACGCAACGTGCAAACACGGCTTCGGAGATCAGGGTCAACGGGATACCCAAATCGAGGGCATTGATGCCGGTCCACTTGCCTGTACCTTTTTGACCTGCGGTATCGAGGATTTTTTCGACCAAAGGTTCGCCGTTTTCATCTCTGTAACCCAAAATCGCGGCGGTAATTTCAACCAGATAAGAATCCAGTTCGGTTTTGTTCCACTCGTTGAAGATTTGGTGCATTTCGTCATAAGACATACCCAAACCGTCTTTCATGAATTGGTACGCTTCGCAAATCAACTGCATGTCGCCGTATTCGATGCCGTTGTGCACCATTTTGACGAAGTGGCCCGCGCCGTCACGACCGACCCAGTCGCAGCAAGGCTCGCCTTGAGGCGTTTTGGCGGAGATGGCTTGGAAAATCGGCTTAACGGCAGGCCATGCGGCTTCGTCGCCGCCAGGCATGATAGATGGGCCGTGACGCGCGCCTTCTTCGCCACCGGAAACGCCCGCACCGATAAAGCGGATGCCTTTTGCGGCCAGCTCATGTGTACGGCGGGTAGAATCAGGATAGTTGGCATTGCCGCCGTCAATAATGATGTCTCCTTCGTCCAAAAGCGGAACGAGTTGCTCGATAAAATCGTCAACAACAGAACCAGCGCGAACCATCATCATGATTTTTCGTGGTTTTTCTAATTTATCAACCAGATCTTGCAGTGAATATGCGCCGATAATATTGGTATTTTTGGCTGCGCCGTTTAAAAAATCATCTACTTTGCTGGTCGTACGGTTGAATGCAACAACTTTAAAACCATTGTCGTTCATGTTGAGAATCAGGTTTTGCCCCATCACGGCAAGGCCGATAACGCCAATGTCGCCTTTCATTTGGTGAAACTCCATTATTGATTAAATTTATCAAGCGTAACTCTAGCTGATTTACAACTTTTTAACAATCCTTAACTTTTTAATTTTTTGAAAAGATACCTTTACGTTTCAGACGGCCTTTGCCTTTGGGAAAACAAACTATAAATTAGATTTTAAATAATAAATAGAAGATGATATTGAGTGCTGCCACAGCTTGTTGATAACTTTGATTACAAAATTTTTTCAAATACTTAGCTGATATTTTTTGATGAGGATAAAGTATGGTCGACCTTGTTTGCAGATGTGGATAAAAATTTCCTGCTGCTTCATTCTGTGGGTAACTTTTTGCCTGTGCACAATCTTAGCTTGTTTTATACTTCTCTAATCGGAACTGATTGACTAGAGAAATAGTCAAATGGTTTTTTATTTCAAGCTATTTTCATATTTCCTTTTATTTAAGCTGGGAAAAGGCCGTCTGAAAATATTTCAATAAGGGTGTGCATATGAAGTTTTCCTTTAGTATTAATTTGTTATCCGTTTTGATTTTGGCCGCTTGTGCGCAACAGCCGGTTCAAAAGCCTCAAGTTGCCCTGTCCTCTGTATCTGTGGACAACCATGCGCCGGAACAAGGGACGGGGCTGACCGAGCAGAAATTGATCCGCGCCAAGCATTATATGGCGGCGTCTGCCAATCCGCTGGCAACTGAAGCCGGTTATGAAATTTTGAAGCGCGGCGGCAGTGCGATAGATGCGATGATTGCCATGCAGACAACTTTGGGACTGGTTGAGCCGCAATCTTCCGGATTGAGTGGCGGTGCGTTTTTGGTGTATTGGGACAATAAGGCGAAAAAGCTGACGACGTTTGATGCCCGTGAAACAGCGCCAAAAGCGGCAACACCGGAACTTTTCTTGGACGAAAACGGTAAACCGATGGGCTTTATGAAAGCGGTGGTCGGCGGCCGTTCAGTCGGTGTGCCGGGGATTCCGAAGCTGTTGGAAGATGTCCACAAGCGTTACGGCAAATTACCGTGGGCAAGTTTGTTTGAGAAACCGATTACTTTGGCGGAACAAGGTTTTGCCGTTTCTCCGCGTATGGCGAAATCCATCGAGCAAAATTTGGAACCTTTGCAACGTTATCCGCAAACTGCCGCTTACTTCCTGCCTGATGGCAAACCTTTGGCTGCGGGAACAGTTTTGAAAAACCCTGAATTTGCGCGTTCCGTACGCCTGTTGGCGGAAAAAGGCAGCACGCCGTTTTATCAGGGCGCGCAGGCGCAGAATATTGTCCGTGCCGTTACCGGCGCTGTGGATAATCCCGGCAAAATCAGCATGGCGGATTTGAAAAACTATCAAGTTATCGAGCGTAAGCCGGTTTGTGCGCCGTATCGTGAATATGAAGTTTGCGGCATGGGCGCGCCAAGTTCCGGCGCCATCGCTTTGGGGCAGATTTTGGGCGTATTGCAGAATCAGGATATGAAGGCGTTGGGATCGGAAAATATCCACAGTTGGCGCTGGATAGGCGATGCGTCACGGATTGCTTTTGCTGACCGTGATTATTATGTCGGCGATCCCAAGTTTGTGAACGTTCCGACCCGCGCCATGATTTCTCAGGCTTATTTGAAACCGCGTGCCGAAGAAATCCGCAAAGCTGACAAGGCATTGGAAACTATTCAGGCAGGTAAGTTCGGCAAAGAATACGCGCAAGGCATGGCGATCGAGCTGCCGTCCACCAGCCATTTGGTGGTTGTGGATAAAGACGGCAATGTCGTGTCGATGACGACTTCGATTGAAAACGCGTTCGGTTCGGGGCTGATGGCAAACGGTTATCTGCTCAACAACGAATTAACTGATTTTGCCTTCAATCCTGTCGGCGCGGACGGTAAAACGGTGGCCAACAGCGTGGCAGGCGGCAAACGTCCGCGTTCTTCGATGGCGCCGACCATTGTGATGAAAGACGGAAAACCTTATATGGCGGTCGGTTCGCCGGGCGGCAGCCGTATTATCGGTTTCGTTGCTAAAACGTTAGTGGCGCATATCGACTGGGGTATGGACATTCAGACGGCAATTTCATTGCCGAATATGCTCAATCGCGGCAGCCAGTATGAAATCGAGGATAAAACTGCTGCAGCGGACAAAGCAGCTGCATTGGAAAAACTGGGCTACAAAGTCCAAATCCGTGATTTGAATTCCGGCGTGCAAGGCATTGTGATTGGCAAAGACGGTTTGCTCGGCGGCGCCGACCCACGCCGCGAAGGCAAGGTCATGGGCGATTAATATTGTCAGTTTGACATGTAAAGGCCGTCTGAACAGCTTCGTTTCAGACGGCCTTTTTAGTTTGGGAAAATATATGGATAAGATGTGTATAAGAATAACGTTAAATTTTAATATTTTTATTTTTCAATAAGATAAAAGGAATGAATATGTGGATAATTACTTGTGGAAAAGGACATGATTGAGGCCGTCTGAAAGGTTCAGACGGCCTTTTCATTGGACTGTTTTATCTATTTTCTATCAGGCTGCCGGCAACTCGTGAAAAGCGCTGGGCAAGTCTTCGTCATCGGCAAACTCAACCCATTCGTAAGCGCTTTCATCTGCCAAAACGGCACGTAACAGTGCATTATTGATGGCATGGCCTGATTTGTAACCTTCAAATGCGCCGATAATCGGATGGCCGACAATGTACAAATCACCAATCGCATCCAGGATTTTGTGGCGGACAAATTCATCGGGATAGCGCAAACCTTCCGGATTCAAAACATCCATGTCGTCAATCACGATGGCGTTGTTCAAATTGCCGCCCAGTCCGAGATTATGGGCACGCATCATTTCCACTTCGTGCATAAAGCCGAAGGTACGGGCGCGGGCAATCTCATCGATATAGGATTTTCCTGCAAAATCAATCTCGAAAGTAGGTGCACTGCGGTTGAATACGGGATGGTCAAATTCGATGGTTAAAGTAACTTTAAAGCCGTCATAAGGCGTAAAGCGTACCCATTTTCCGGTTTCTTTGATTTCAATGGGTTTGAGGATTCTCAAAAAACGTTTTTGGGCTTTTTGATCCACCACGCCTGCATCTTGTAAAAGGTAAATAAACGGCAGGCTGGAGCCGTCCATAATCGGAATTTCAGGCGCGTTCAATTCAATCAAGGCATTGTCGATGCCGTAGGCAGACAGAGCCGACATAATGTGTTCAATCGTGCCGATGCGCACGCCTTTATCGGTAACGATGGTTGAAGAGAGGCGGGTATCATTGATCAAATAAGGATTCAATTTGATTACTTCGCCCATTTCTCCACTTAAATCAGTACGGCGGAACGAAATACCGCTGTTTTCTTCAGCAGGATGCAAAGTCAGAGCGACCCTTTCGCCCGAATGCAGGCCAACGCCGGTAACGCTTACTGATTTGGCTAAAGTCCGTTGCAGCATAATTGCTTCCTTTTAAAAAGTCTGATGGGCAAATGATACGTTAAAAAGGAAAAAACAAGCCATCATTTTTAATAGTATTTGCCAATATAGATGTTTTGTGGGGGTGAAATTCAATGTTTAAATTATCCACAAAAATATGTGAAATTGAAGTGGGTAATTTGGGTTTTATCCATAGATAAATAGGGAAACTAAGATTCTATCCTTTTTTATTCCGGCATTCAGTTGAGGTTGGCCTCAAAGATAAAAAGGAATTATCAAATTGGTTTTAAAGAAAGTTATTCCGTTATCCACAGATAGTTTGGTTCTTCATCAAACTCATCATTTTAAAAATTAAAATATTATGATTTGAAGAAAACACTGAATTATCAACACAAAAATGGCAAAATACGGAAGAAATAGAACTAAGTTTATGATTTCCATAAACTTATGAAACTTTTAAGATTGGAAAATAGTTTTTATGAAATAAAATATCAAAAGCTAAGTCTGATTCGATTTTCCTGATATTTTTCTACAAACAAGAATTTCATGTTTTCTTTATTTAAATCAAACAACTTAAAAGTAATCATCTGTAATCCTAGAAAGTAATTTTATTTCAGGATACAATGGTCTTACTGAAAAATTTTTCCCATTCCATCTAATAGGAGTAGCAAAATGAGTATTAAAGTAGCGATTAATGGTTTTGGCCGCATCGGTCGTCTGGCATTGCGTCAAATTGAAAAAGCCCAAGGTATCGAAGTCGTTGCTGTTAACGACTTGACTCCTGCCGATATGCTGCTGCACCTCTTTAAATACGACAGTACTCAAGGCCGCTTTGAAGGCTCTGCCGAATTGAAAGATGATGCGATTGTTGTGAACGACAAAGAAATCAAAGTATTTGCCAATCCTAATCCTGAAGAATTGCCTTGGGGTGAGCTGGGTGTGGACGTCGTCCTCGAATGTACCGGTTTCTTTACCAGCAAAACCAAAGCAGAAGCCCATATCCGTGCCGGTGCGCGCAAAGTTGTAATTTCGGCTCCTGGCGGCAATGATGTGAAAACCGTTGTATACGGCGTAAACCAAGATATTTTGGATGGTAGCGAAACTGTCATCTCTGCCGCTTCTTGTACGACTAACTGTCTGGCTCCTATGGCTGCGGTATTGCAAAAAGAATTCGGTATCGTCGAAGGCTTGATGACCACCATCCACGCCTATACCGGTGACCAAAACACTCTTGATGCACCTCACCGTAAAGGCGACTTCCGCCGCGCCCGTGCCGCTGCCTTGAATATCGTACCGAACAGCACCGGTGCCGCTAAAGCCATCGGCTTGGTTATCCCTGAATTGAACGGCAAGCTTGATGGTTCTGCCCAACGCGTTCCTGTTGCTACCGGCTCTTTGACCGAACTGGTTTCTATTCTCGAACGCCCTGTTACCAAAGAAGAAATCAATGCAGCCATGAAAGCCGCCGCTAGCGAGTCTTATGGCTACACTGAAGATCAAATCGTTTCTTCCGACGTTATCGGTATTGAATACGGCTCACTCTTCGATGCGACTCAAACCCGCGTGATGACAGTTGGCGACAAACAATTGGTAAAAACCGTTGCTTGGTACGACAATGAAATGTCTTACACTTGCCAATTGGTTCGTACCTTGGAATTCTTTGCTGGTAAAATCTAAAGGATAACAGGCTAAATCAATCAGTCTGTGGATAATTAAAAGGTCGTCTGAACATTTCAGACGGCCTTTTGTTTGTAGATAAATTCAATTTGCAATCAGATTATGGATAGTTTAATCACTGTGGCACATTTGTTTTCTATCCTAAACTGTACTTCATAATCCGCAATATTCATCACATAAATACGTTCGGGAATATCTTGATAGGCAGGGCGAGGATCTTGGGCGATGCTTTGTTCAATGAGATGTTTTTCTTCTGTGGATAAATGTTCCGCAAGCGTACTTTCTGCCCAAACAACGTTCAATTCTTCAGGTTTGCCGCTGACAAAGCCTGATGATGCGTCAGGTTTGGATTCGACAAACGGGATGTAGGGTTTGATATCCACTACCGGGGTACCGTCCAATAGGTCTGCACCACTGCAATAGATGCGGATAGGTTTGCCTGTTTCGATACGTTCGAGTTTCAGCAGGGATAAACCGAGATGATTAGGGCGGTGCGGGCTGCGCGTGGCAAATACGCCCATTTTTTGTTTGCCTCCAAGCCGTGGCGGACGCACCATTTGCGCCCAACCTTCATCCAATACGCCGTGGAAAATAAAACTTATCCACACATAGTCGAAATCTTCCAAGCCCCGAACGCTGTCTGCGGCAAATTCAGGAGTGAGTTCAATGCAAATTTCTGCCGCAGGAACCAAACCGGGTTGGCGGGCAATGCCGAATTTTTGTTTGTAGGGGGAATGAACGGTTGCAATAGGCGTAATCGAATAGGACATAATTTGTGGATAAATATTCTGTGCAAACTGTCATCATATCACAGATGTTTTCCCACATTTTGCGGTAGTAATTTGTTATAATACAAAGCATTTATTCCAAATGTCCGTACATTGGCAATAAATGAATGATTTAAATTATTTAAAATAAAATCAATAGGTTATATTAATACATGATTATTTCCATCGATGTAGATGCACAAAAAACGTTTACGCCTTTGTGTCCGAAAGAATTGCCTGTTGCCGAAGGTCATCTGATTGCGGATGAACTCAATGCCCAAGCTGCATTGGCGGATTTACGTGTTATGACGAAAGATGCGCATCATACCGCGGCAAAATGGCTTGTGGATAATCCTATTGATATGTTGAAACCGACGGGTTTACCCGATGCGGATTTGACTTGGGTGTCGCATGCGATGGTTGGAACATATGGCTATGAATTGTTGGATGGCCTGCCTTCAGCCAAAGAATACGATTATTGCGTTTGGAAAGGCGTTGATCCTGAGTTGCATCCTTACGGCGCATGTTTTCACGATATTGAGGAAAAGCTCAGTACAGGTTTGATCGAATGGTTGCGCTGTCAAAATGCAGATACAGTTATTGTCGGCGGTTTGGCAACGGATTATTGTGTGAAGACAACGGTTTTACAATTGCTTAAAGGCGGGGCTTGGAAAGTCATCGTCAATCAGGCGGCTTGTCGCGGCATTGCTCCAGAAACGGTTGAATCTGCATGGTGTGAAATGCATTCTGCCGGGGCAGTTATTTTAGAAAACGCTGAAAAAATAAAAGAATACATTAATAATCAATAAATTATATTTGAAATTCTGTTGTTTCACGTGAAACATTTTCCAAAATATGAAGATTTTACTTGTCCGCTTGTCCAGTATGGGCGATTTAATTCATACGTTGCCCGCAGTTGAAGATTTGGCGCGACAATGTCCTGAGGTAGAGCTCCATTGGCTGTGTGAGTCAGGGTTTGCAGATATTGCGCGCTTGCATCCTTTTGTCAAAAAGGTTCATGTAATGAAATGGCGGCAGTGGCGCAAACACCTTTTTCAGGCTGAAACATGGCGTGAAATAGGCCGTCTGAAAACGGATTTACAGGCTGAATCTTTTGATTTTGTTTTAGATAGTCAAGGACTGATTAAAAGCGCATGCTTTGCCAAAATGGCGAAATCCCCTATTTACGGTTTGGATAAACACAGCGCGCGTGAAAGTTTGGCTGCCCTTGCGTACAGTAAAACGTTTGCCGTACCGAAAGGTAAAAATGCGGTTTGGCGAAACCGTGAATTATTCGCCCAAGTATTTGGTTATACAATGCCTGAAACGCAGGTATTTGGTTTGTCGGTTCCTGAATCAGGCCGTCTGAAAAATGTGCAATCCCCTTATTATGTTGCTTTGCATGCAACCAGTCGCGACAGTAAATTATGGCCGGTAGAAAACTGGCGTGCATTATTGAAAAAGTTGAATGAAGAGCAACAATGCAATGTATATCTGCCGTGGGGAAATAAAACCGAAAAAATGCGAGCCGAACAGATTGCAAGCGGTTTACCGTTTGCTTTCGTCTGCGACAAGATGAATTTATTACAGGCCGCATTTTTATTAAAAAACGCAGAGGGTATTGTTGGCGTAGATACCGGGTTGCTGCATCTTGCCAATGCGTTGGAAAAGCCTGTTATAGGAATTTATACAGATACAGATCCGGCCAAGACCGGCGTTCAAGTTTCGGCTTATGCAAAGAATTTAGGCGGTATTGCTCAAATTCCCAATGTTGACGAGGTTTACCAAACCTTAATGGATTGTGTTGCAGCATACGGTAAATAATTGCTGGAGAGTTAGATTTATTTTCTGAGTAAATGCTTTAGAAATGATATAATTCCGCTCTATTTGCCAAGATTTATACAAATTTGGTTTTGTCATGTTGGTGAAAACCGAATTGGATTTTATATAAAGAATGTATCAAAATCAGCATGTTTGATTTGATGGACATTCTTTTTAGGAGAATTGAATGAAAGCACTGGTCGCAGTAAAGCGCGTAGTGGACTACAACGTCAAAGTTCGTGTGAAAGCCGATGGTTCCGATGTGGATATCGGTAATGTCAAAATGTCGATGAACCCGTTTGATGAAATCGCGGTAGAAGAAGCTGTCCGTTTGAAAGAAGCCGGAAAAGTAAGCGAGATTGTTGCTGTTTCTCTTGGCGAGAAAAAATGCGAAGAGACGTTGCGTACTGCTTTGGCGATGGGTGCCGACCGTGCGGTTCATGTTGAGACTGATGCGAAGTTGGAGCCTTTGGCTGTCGCAAAATTACTGAAAGCTGTTGCGGATAAAGAAAATCCGCAAATTTTACTGCTGGGCAAACAGGCAATTGACGATGACGCCAACCAAGTTGCCCAAATGCTGGCTGCGTTGTTGAATGCGGCTCAAGGTACTTTTGCATCAAAAGTGCAAATTGAAGGCGAAGAAGCATTGGTAACCCGTGAAATTGACGGCGGCGAAGAAACTGTTGCGTTGAAGTTGCCTGCGGTGATCAGTGCGGATTTGCGTTTGAACGAACCACGCTTTGTCAAACTTCCTAATATCATGGCGGCAAAGAAAAAGCCTTTGGAAAAATTAAGTCCTGCCGATTTGGCTGTGGATATTTCTCTGCGTTTAAATACCGTGAAATTTGCTGAACCTAAAGCACGTCAAGCCGGTGTGAAAGTGGCTGATGTTGCCGAGTTGGTTGAAAAGCTGAAAAACGAAGCCAAAGTGATCTAAGGAGTATGAAATGAGCGTATTGATTATTGCGGAACATAATAACCAACATTTGAATCCTGCCACTTTGCATGCGGTAACGGCTGCCGCCAAATTAGGGAATGTAGATTTATTGGTCGCCGGCAGTAATGCTGCTGCGGTGGTTGAAGAGGCAAAACAGGTAGCAGGCGTGGCGAAAGTTTTGGTAGCCGATGCGCCCTATTACGCTGAAGGTTTGGCAGAAGAATTGGCGCCTTTGGTTGTTAAACTGGCTGCGGATTACCGCTATGTGGCTGCGACTGCAACTGCGTTTGGTAAAAATCTTCTGCCCCGGGTCGCTGCCTTGTTGGATGTACCACAAGTTTCGGATTTAACCGAAGTTGTGGATAACTCGACATTTGTCCGTCCGATTTATGCCGGTAATGCGTTTGAAACTGTTCAATCCGATTCTGAAAAACTGGTGCTGACTTTCCGTGCGACAGCATTTGATGCTGCCGGACAAGGCGGTAATGCAGAAGTGGTCAATGTTGAAGCAACGCCTGCTCAAAACCTGAGCCGTTTCGTAAACCGTCAACTTTCCCAATCTGACCGTCCTGAATTGACTCAGGCGAAAGTGATTGTTTCCGGTGGCCGTGCATTGGGTAGTGCTGAAAAATTCAATGAAGTATTGACTCCTTTGGCAGATGTTTTGGGTGCGGCGATTGGTGCGTCCCGTGCGGCAGTGGATGCTGGGTATGCGCCAAACGATGCCCAAGTGGGTCAAACCGGTAAAGTGGTTGCGCCGCAACTGTACTTCGCTATCGGTATTTCCGGTGCTATCCAACACGTTGCCGGTATGCAAGACAGTAAAGTAATTGTTGCCATCAACAAAGATGCTGATGCGCCTATTTTCAATGTAGCAGACTACGGCTTGGTTGGTGATTTGTTTGAAGTTGTGCCTCAACTGACTGAAGCACTGAAAAACTAATGTTTCACGTGAAACGTTCAGACGGCCTTTTATAACAAAGGCCGTCTGAAAATATTTTGGCATGATTACGACCTATAAAACCATTACCACACCGACACAGGCTGAATTTAAAGATAAAGGCAGCCGCTTCATCGCATATGCCTATCCGATCCGCACGTTAGCTGATGTGAAGAAATATCTCGACCCATTAAAGGAAGAGCACCACAAAGCACGACATTGGTGTTACGCCTACCGATTGGGTGTGGATGGAATGCAGTTTCGCGCAAATGATGATGGAGAACCGTCTGGAAGCGCTGGCCGCCCTATTTTAGGGCAGATTGATTCTGTCGGCGTAACGGATGTATTGGTTGTGGTTGTGCGTTATTTTGGCGGTACGCTATTGGGTGTTCCCGGTTTGATTCATGCCTATAAGGAATCAACGGCTCAGGCACTGGCGATAGCTGAAGTTGTTGAAAAGAATGTTGAAAAAACGGTTTGGTTGAAATGTGAATATCCAGTTTTGAATGAGGTGATACGGATTGCCAAACAATATCAGGCCGATATTGTGGAACAGGATTTGCAGCTGGATTGTAAGTTGACAGTAAAAATAGCGCTGGCAGATTATGAAGCCTGTATTGCCACCTGGAAAAATACGCGCCAAATTGAAGTAAATACTGAGAAGCCGTTTGAATAAAAGGTCGTCTGAACATATTTGAGAAATCAAAAGTTTCAGACGGCCTTTGATGTTTTAGACTTGGTATTTGTCTAAAGCATTTACGCTTGAGCGCAGGTGTTCCCAAGCCAGTTGATGAAATTCCCCCAGTGCGTTCCATAGGGCATCTTCGCTCATAATGCTGTATTCGCCCTGTGTATGCAAATCAACATCTGCCCCTTCTTCAATGGCTTGATGGCATGCTTGGTATTCGTTGGTATAGAATTCATCCATGTCCTGCATAAGGCTTGCAGCATGTTTCCAGCGGGCAATATCTGCTTCCAGTTGCGGCAGTAATTCGCACCATTCGCGGTATTTGCTTTGAATTTCGTCAATACGTTTTTGCATGATTTTCCTTTCGTTGTTTGAAATTAGAGTATGGTTGTCTTGGTGCAATATTATTCTTAATTTGAAACAGCTATACAAGATGGAACAATAATTCCATCGATTGAATTTTATTTACAACATCTATTCTTCAAGGAGATGGTATGAAATTGCTCGTTATTGGTAATGGTGGGCGTGAACACGCACTGGCTTGGAAATTGGCGCAGTCGTCTAAAGTAGAAACTGTCTTTGTTGCACCTGGTAATGCCGGAACGGCAATTGAGCCTAAACTGCAGAATATCGCATTAACGGCGCATCAAGATTTGATTGATTTTTGCCGGAATGAAAATATTGCTTTTACAGTAGTCGGCCCTGAAGCGCCTTTGGCTGCGGGTGTGGTGAATGACTTCCGTGCTGCCGGATTGAAGATTTTTGGCCCGACTCAATACGCGGCCCAGCTGGAGAGCTCAAAGGATTTTGCTAAAGCATTTATGGCAAAATATAAGATTCCAACCGCGCAATACCAAACTTTTGAAAATGCCGATGCGGCACATGATTACTGCAACCAAAAAGGTGCGCCGATTGTTATTAAGGCGGATGGTTTGGCTGCCGGTAAAGGCGTGATTGTCGCTATGACTTTGGATGAAGCCCATGCCGCTATCGACGATATGTTGTTGGGCAATAAAATGGGCAATGCAGGCGCGCGCGTCGTGATTGAAGATTTCCTGCAAGGCGAGGAAGCGAGCTTTATCGTTATGGTGGACGGCAATCATGTTTTACCGATGGCAACCAGCCAAGACCATAAACGCCTGCTGGATGACGACAAAGGCCCTAATACCGGCGGTATGGGCGCATACAGCCCTGCTCCGGTGGTAACGCCTGATGTGTACGAGCGCGCGATGAATGAAATTATTTTGCCGACTGTGGCCGGTATGAAAGTAGAAGGTTATGAATTTACCGGCTTTTTATATGCGGGCTTGATGATTGATAAAACCGGTGCGCCTTATACCATCGAATTCAACTGCCGTTTCGGCGATCCTGAAACCCAGCCGATTATGAGCCGTTTGGATAGTGATTTGGTGGACTTGGTTGAAGCGGCAATCGATGGCAAACTGGATAGTGTCACTGCCGAATGGAATCCGCAGACTGCAGTAGGCGTGGTGTTGGCTGCACAAAATTATCCTGACTCTCCGAAAAAAGGCGATGTGATTTCCGGCTTGGATAAGGCCAATCAAATCGGTAAAGTTTTCCATGCCGGTACTGCAACGAATGAAAAAGGTGAAGTGGTAACCAACGGCGGCCGTGTGTTGTGTGTAGTCGGTTTGGGCGATGATGTTGCACAAGCTAAAAGCAAGGCTTATGAGGCATTGGAAACCATCCGTTTTTACGGTATGCAATACCGTAAAGACATTGCCGATAAAGCCATCAACCGTTAATAATGAATAGAAATAGGCCGTCTGAACACAGATTGTCCGACAATCGCAGTTTCAGACGGCCTTGGTATATGATGATGTTCCCCAGAATTTTATCGGCTGCAGCCCAACACAAGCTGCAGGCGCATCTTAAAAAAGGCGGTTTGGTCGCCTATCCTACCGAGTCTTGCTATGGCTTGGGCTGTATCCCTACTTTGCCCAAAGCGCTCAATCAACTGATTCATCTGAAAAAACGACCGCAACACAAAGGCATGATTGTTATAGGCCATAGCTTGGAACAGTTGCAACCTTTGCTGCAAAGGCCGTCTGAAAATATCCAAACCATGCTGCATGAAGCATGGCCTGCTCCGAAAACTTTTTTATTGCCGGTTGGAAAAAAAGTATTGCCCTCATTGCGTGGGAAAGGACGCAGTAAATTGGCTGTCAGGGTTCCTGCGCATGCAGGTGCAAGGCGCTTGTGTCAGGTTTTGGAAATGTCTTTAGTCTCTACTTCATGCAATCGTGCAGGCAAACGGGCATGCAAAACGGAAAGGGAAGTCAGAAGACAGTTTGGCAGGAAAGTATGGGTTGTAGGCGGATTGATAGGTAAGCAGAAAACGCCTAGCCAGATTATTGACGGAGAAACAGGGGCAAGGCTACGTTAAAGAAGGGTTGTATCATCAAAGGAAAGGTATTTATTTGAAGAAGCAAATTTTTTCCAAAAGATTGGAATACCTGTGTGAAAAGCATTTAGTGCAGATCCAGTTTGATACATAGCAGTCTGTAAATACAGATCGATTAAGCAGATGGTAAGTCAGTAAATAGAGTAGAAAGCAGTATTTTGTGAAATGCTCTGGCAAAGAGTGAAGCAAATTTTGAGCGTGAATGAATCGCTGTAATAAATTATTTTTGAATAAACAAATTTTGTGGATAAATTTGAAGATAAATTTCCATCAAAACATAAAAAGGCCGTCTGAAACTTGATATTCAAAGCATTCAGACGGCCTTTTAAATATTTAAACTGTGGATAACTTTGTGAATAAGTGTGGATTAAAGCTTATGTCCGCACACGGTTTCGTATTGTTTTTCAGTAATCGTGCCGCTCATGACGCTCATTGGGCGGATGCTGGTCGGCGTATAGCTTTGGTTGGAAATTACCCGGCCGTGTTCGTCCATCAGTTGCAGCGCTGCCAGGCGATAGGTTTTGTTTGAGCAATGAATTTCCCAGCTGCCGATGGCCGTTTTATAGGCCGGGGTGTTAACGAAACGTTCCTCTTTCAGTTTGGAAACGGTTTTTTTATCGCGGAAAGTAACCAGTGCGCCATTTCTTTTAATGCTGCTTCTATCAATGGCCACTTTGATATTGCCTTCAGAGATGGTGCCGATATTGGTCCAGCTGCCGCCACCGCTCGATGTGGTGGTTGTTTCACAGGCACTCAACATCAAAGCCGCAAATACGGTTGCAGCTAGGGAAAAACGTTTGATATTCATAAAACCTCATTATTTACAGAAAGTCAGCCGATATTATCCGTGAAGATGGCATATATCGTAAATCGATTTTGCAAAGTTGAACCTCTGAAAAGAAATTTATGAAAAATACGCTGAAAAGGCCGTCTGAAACCTGTCTTTCAGACGGCCTTGGAGTGTAAAATCATGTATAATTGCAAACAATTTGGTTTTCATCCCATAGGAAGATCCGACATGATTAACCCTATCGCTGCACTTTCCCCATTAGATGGCCGCTACGCCAAATCCGTTGAAGCATTGCGTCCGATTTTCTCCGAATACGGCCTGATGCGTGCGCGTGTCAAAGTTGAATTAAACTGGCTCAAAGCCCTTGCTGCCGAGCCTAAGATTGTAGAAGTTCCTGCTTTCAGCGATTTTACGCTTGCCGAAATCGACAAAGTGATCGAAACCTTCTCGCTTGAAGATGCCGCCGCCGTCAAAGCCATTGAGGCGACCACCAATCACGACGTCAAAGCCATCGAGTATTGGCTTAAAGAACGCTTCTCCGGCGTGCCTGAAGTGGCTGCTGCCAGCGAGTTCATCCACTTTGCCTGCACCAGCGAAGACATCAACAACCTGTCCCACGCTTTAATGCTGCAAGAAGCGCGTGAGACTGTTTTGCTGCCGAAACTAGCCGAAATCATCGAAAAACTGACCGGCATGGCGCATGAGTTGGCTGCCGTCCCTATGATGAGCCGCACGCATGGCCAGCCTGCTACACCAAGCACACTGGGTAAAGAAATCGCCAATGTTGTGTACCGCCTGCAACGTCAGTTTAAAAACCTGCAAGCGCAAGAGTTCCTCGGCAAAATCAATGGCGCAGTCGGCAACTACAATGCCCATATGGTCGCTTATCCCGATGTAGATTGGGAAACCCATTGCCGCAACTTCGTTGAAATCAGCCTCGGCCTGACCTTCAACCCCTACACCATTCAAATCGAGCCGCACGACTATATGGCGGAATTCTTCCAAGCCATCAGCCGTGTCAATACGATTCTGGTCGACTTCAACCGCGATGTTTGGGGCTACATTTCTTTGGGTTACTTCAAACAAAAAGTCAAAGCAGGCGAAGTCGGTTCTTCCACCATGCCGCACAAAGTCAATCCGATCGACTTTGAAAACTCCGAAGGCAACCTTGGTATGGCTAATGCCGTATTGGGCTTTTTGTCTGAAAAACTGCCGATTTCCCGTTGGCAGCGCGACCTGACCGACAGCACCGTATTGCGCAACATGGGCGTAGGCGTGGGCTATACCGTATTGGGCTTTGCCGCCCATCTGCGCGGTCTGAACAAGCTTGAGCCGAATCCTGCCGCCCTTGCTGCCGATTTGGACGCTACTTGGGAGCTGCTGGCCGAGCCGATCCAAACCGTAATGCGTCGTTACGGCGTGGCCAATCCTTACGAGAAGCTGAAAGACCTGACGCGCGGTAAAGACGGCATTACGCCTGAAGTGTTGAAACTCTTTATCGAATCGTTGGAAATTCCGGCAGAAGCCAAAGCCAAATTGCTTGAGCTGACCCCTGCGTTGTATGTGGGTAAGGCCGAAGAGTTGGCAAAACGAATTTGATTTATAAAAAAGCCATTTGAAGATTCAAATGGCTTTTTTTGAATTAAATATATAGTATAAAAATAATGAAGAAAGTTTTAAATGTCTAAATATTTTCTAAGTAAGGAAAATTTGATTGTATGGTTACCAATCGGCTTGTTAGTCAGTATATTACATTTTCATGGAAAAATTCCTTTTAAAGAGATATTTGATACTTTCATGGGTTTGACTCTAATATATGTATTATTGGCATATCTTCATTTTCTTAGGTTTCTACAATTATGTAATTTTCCGTATCTTGTTTCTATTCAAATAGAGGCAAGAATTATTGATGTTTTAAATAGTATTGTCTCTTTTCTAATTGGATTCTCGATATGTACAAGTTTTTTTATACCCTTTTGGAAAGAAAGTTCTGAAGGATATCTCTTTCTTTTCTTTTTTGATATTGCGGTTCTAGTGTTTACGATGCTTCCTATATGCTTGAATTTGTGGGAAGAAATTAGAGATAAAAAAATTAAATATATTTTGATATCAGTAATGTATTTAATACTTTCTATTGCATCATTTTATGACATGACTAAATAAATTATAAATTTAAGGCCGTCTGAAATCTTTTCAGACGGCCTTTTTCGATTCAAACCGTTATTTTACTTTGTCTTTCAATGCGCCGTAGCCGGCAGCGTCCATTTCTTCCAAAGGAATGAATTTCAAACTTGCGCCGTTGATGCAATAGCGCAGTCCGCCTTTGTCTTTCGGCCCGTCGGGGAAAACGTGTCCCAAGTGTGAATCGGCGGCATGGCTGCGCACTTCGGTGCGGCGCATGTTGTAGCTGAAATCGTCGTGTTCGGTAACGGCGGAGGCATTAATTGGATGGGTAAAGCTCGGCCAGCCGCAGCCAGAATCGAATTTGTCGACAGAGCTGAACAGGGGTTCGCCGCTGACGATGTCCACATAAATGCCAGGTTTGAACAAGTGGTCGTATTCGTGGCTGAAGGCGTATTCGGTCGCGCTGTTTTGGGTAACTTGGTATTGCTCTTCGGTCAGGAGGCGTTTGAGTTCGGCATCGCTGGGCTTTTTATACGTTGCCGCGTCAAAGCCTTTGCCTTGCGGGGCGGCTTTGGTTTTGCCCGGCAGCGGTTCGTCGGCTTTGCGGATGTCGATGTGGCAGTAGCCGTTGGGGTTTTTAATCAGGTAGTCCTGATGGTATTCCTCGGCGTCGTAGAAGTTTTTCAGCGGCTCGTTTTCGACGACGAGGGGAAGTTTGTATTTTTGCTGCTCGCGTTTGAGTGCGGCGGCGATGACGGCTTTTTCGGCGGGGTCGGTGTAGTACACGCCACTGCGGTATTGCGTGCCGGTGTCGTTGCCTTGTTTGTTGAGGCTGGTCGGGTCAACGACGCGGAAATAGTATTGCAGGATGTCGTCTAGGCTGAGTTTGTCGGCATCGTAGGTGACTTTGACGGTCTCGGCATGGCCCGTATCGCGGTAGGACACGTCTTCGTAGCTTGGGTTTTCCGTTTTGCCGTTGGCGTAGCCGGATACGGCATCAAGCACGCCGTCTATGCGTTGGAAATAGGCTTCCAAGCCCCAAAAGCAGCCACCGGCGAGGTAGATGGTGCGCGTATTCATGATTGCTGAATCCTTTTTCTGTGTGTCGGGTTTGTAAAATGTGTTTTTCAGACGGCCTAAATCGGCATCGGGATCGCGGATTAACGCCAATGCCTGCGCTTCGTTGATGCTGCCTTTGACGATGCGCTGCACGTCGCCGTCTTTGCCGATTAATGCCCACGAAGGGTAAACACTGATATTCAGGCTTTGGGCGATGGTGCCGCCGTTGTCGGTAACGACGGGCAGCTTAGGATAATTCAAACCGGCATACCATTTTTGAAAGTCGCCGTCTTTTTTCTCGTGTAGAAAACCGGGCGAGGCAATGGTAATCAGGTTGGCAGAACCGAATTTTGCATCTTGCGCCCATTTTTCGGTCTGCCCCAGTTCGGACAAACACAAAGGACACCAACTTGCCCAAAATTTAATCAGGGTAGGTTTGTCTTTTTTCAGGAAAACACTGGCAGGGCGGTTTTCAGGGGTTTTTAATGAGGACAATGCCTGCGGTACGGTTGCGGCTTCGGTATCCATCATTTTGGATGAGCAGGCGCCAAGCGCAAGCAGGCAGCCGAACTTGGTGCAAAGTGAAAATAATGTGCGGGGATTCATCTCTATGTTTCCTTTATGGATGGTTTGTTTTGTTAGACGCTGGAAATGCCAAAACCTTACAACCTTGATTTTCAGACGACCTTGCCACGTAAAATACGCTACAATACTCCCTATTTCAAGTTTCTAAAATTAAAAGGAAAATTTAATGTTCAGCTTCTTCCGTCGCAAGAAAAAACAGGAAACTCCGGCTCCTGAGGAGGCCCAAGCTCAGGAAACCGCAGCAAAAGTAGAATCTGAAGTTGCTCAAGTAGTTGAAAATATTAAAGAAGATGCCGAATCTTTAGCAGAAAACGTCAAAGGGCATGTTGAATCAGTTGTCGAATCGGCTGTTGAAACTGTCAGCGAAACCGTCGAGCAGGTTCGAGAAGCTTTGACCGAAACGCCGTCTGAAACAGTCGAAAAAGTAGAAGAACACGTTGAAGTGGCAAAAGAAGCGGCTGTTGAAACCGTCAGTGAGGCTGTTGATCAGGTAAAGGAAACCGTTGCCGAGATGCCGTCTGAAGTGGCCGAGGCTGCTGAGGAAGTAGCAGAACAGGCCGAAGCAGTCAAAGAAGAAGCTGTTGAGGCAGTTAGCGAAGCTGTCGAGCAAGTTCAAGAAGCCGTTGCGGAAACACCGGCTGAAGCCCCTGCTCCGGCAGAAGAACATAAGCTCAGTTGGGCTGCGCGTTTGAAACAAGGCTTGACCAAATCACGCGACAAAATGGCAAAATCGTTGGCCGGTGTGTTCGGCGGCGGACAAATCGACGAGGATTTGTACGAAGAGCTGGAAACCGTGCTGATTACCAGCGATATGGGCATGGAAGCTACCGAATACTTGATGAAAGACGTGCGCGACCGTGTCAGCCTTAAAGGCCTCAAAGACGGCAACGAATTGCGCGGCGCGCTGAAAGATGCGCTGTACGATTTGATTAAGCCTCTGGAGAAGCCTTTGGTCTTGCCGGAAACCAAGGAGCCTTTCGTGATTATGCTTGCCGGTATCAACGGCGCAGGCAAAACCACATCTATCGGCAAATTGGCCAAATACTTCCAAGCGCAGGGTAAATCTGTGTTGCTGGCGGCAGGCGATACTTTCCGTGCCGCTGCGCGTGAGCAGCTTCAAGCTTGGGGCGAACGCAACAATGTAACCGTGATTTCGCAAACCACAGGCGATTCCGCAGCCGTTTGCTTCGATGCCGTCCAAGCCGCGAAAGCGCGCGGGATCGATATCGTGCTGGCTGATACTGCCGGCCGTCTGCCGACGCAGCTTCATTTGATGGAAGAAATCAAAAAAGTGAAGCGCGTGTTGCAAAAAGCCATGCCTGATGCGCCACATGAAATCATCGTCGTGCTTGATGCCAACATCGGTCAAAACGCCGTCAACCAAGTAAAAGCCTTTGACGAAGCGCTGGGTCTGACCGGCCTTATCGTCACCAAGCTAGACGGTACGGCCAAAGGCGGCATCCTTGCTGCCCTTGCCTCCGACCGCCCTGTTCCTGTCCGCTACATCGGCGTAGGCGAAGGTATCGATGATTTGCGTCCGTTTAATGCCAAAGCGTTCGTAGATGCCCTATTGGATTAACAAGGCAGGCTAAGGATTTGTGAACGCTGTTTGCAGGGTGTTTCATGCACTTTGAAGGCTCTGTATTCGGTATGGGATACCTAAGCCAAACAAGCTGTTAAAAAGGCCGTCTGAAACCTAAAATCAGGTTTCAGACGGCCTTTATTTTATTTGCAGGTTTAGTTTTTCCTTGCGGTAACAAACTCTGCCAGTTGGTGTAGGCGCAGGGCTTTGTCGCCGAATGGCTCGATCAGGGCAACGGCTTCTGCAATCAGCGTTTCTGCGTAAGTGCGCGCGGCGTGCAGGCCCATCAGTTTGACGTAGGTCGGTTTGTCGTTGTCCGAGTCTTTGCCGGCGGTTTTGCCCAAAGTGGCAGTATCGGCTTCGCAGTCCAATACATCGTCGATCACTTGGAAAGCCAGGCCCAATTTGGCGGCGTAGTGGTCTAAGGTTTGGATTTGCGCCGGTGTTAAGTCTGGGCAGGAAAGTGCGCCTAAGGCCACGGCCGCGCGGATGAGTGCGCCGGTTTTGAGGCTGTGCATCTGTTCCAATTCGGCCTGATTCATGGCTTTGCCGACATTGGCAAGGTCGATGGCTTGTCCGCCCGCCATGCCGAGGCTGCCCGATGCCTGAGCCAGCGTGGACAACATGGCAAGCTGGCGCTCGGCAGACAGGCCTGTCGGACGGCTCAGTACATCAAAGGCTTGGGTTTGCAGCGCATCGCCGACCAAAAGGGCTGTTGCTTCATCGTATTGCACATGGCAGGTCGGTTTGCCGCGACGCAGGCTGTCGTTGTCCATTGCCGGCATATCGTCGTGAACCAACGAATAGACGTGTACCATTTCGATGGCCGCCATCGCCTGCTCGACGGCATTTTGGTTTGCTTCGCCCAATTCGGACGCGGCAAGCACCAAGAGCGGACGCAGCCGTTTGCCGCCGCCGAGGGTAACGTAACGCATGGCTTCGTGCAGCGTGTGCGGCACTTGGCTTTCAGACGGTAAGAAATGCGCCAGCAGCAATTCGGTTTGCGCTTGGGCTTTTTGCTGCCATGTTTTGAGTTCATTCGCCGGGTTCAAGGTTCAACTCCTTCAGTTCGCCGGCATCCAAGACTTGCAGTTTCTGCTCGACTTCCGCTAATTTGGTTTGGCAGTATCTAACCAATTCGTTGCCTTCCTGATAGGCGGCCAGGGCGTCTTCCAGCGGCATTTCGCTGCTTTGCATGGCCTGGGTCAGGGTTTCGAGGCGGGATAAGGCTTCTTCAAAGGATTGGGGGGCGTTTTTTTTCATGGTTTGAAATGATGGGCAGAAAAGGGGAATTGTAGCATTTTTAGATGATGAAGGCCGTCTGAACAGGGGTGAAAACGAAATCAAAGATTTCTGTTTCTGCGTTCAGACGGCCTTTTTTTAAACGGAATAATGTTATCAGCCCGGTAAAACGGCTTTTTGATAGTTGAGCGCGATAAACTGCTTCTCGGCATCCAATTCGGTGATTTTGAACAATGCCTGCGATTTGGGCAGCGCGTCAAACGGAATACCGGTCGCGCGCGTTACCAGCGGCAGGCCTTCAATGCGGACGAGGTCTTCTTTGAGGATGGTGGCCGTCAGCTCGCTCGTGCCTTGCTGTTGCAGATAGACGAGGCTCCAGTAGGCTTCCATTTGGCGTTGGAAGTCGGCGTAGGCTGTATAGGCGGCATCAAAGTCGCGCAGCGCGGCGAAAAGCTCGGCATCGCTGTTTTGATACAGCGGCTCGGCCGTGTCGTCGATCAGGCTGATCAGCTGCTTTTGGTTGATGTAGTCAGCGGCGCGGCGCAGAGGCGAGGTAAACCAGCCGTAATGCTGCACACCCATGCCGATGTGCGGCTCGGATTTGGTGCTCATGCGCACTTTGCCTGCCGGTTGGACGCGGAAAAGGCCGGGCAGCTCGTTTTCGTCCAGCATTTGCGCCCAAGTGCTGTTGGCAAGAATCATCATCTCGCTGACCAGCGTATCGATGGGCGAACCGCGTTCGCGGCGGACGACGGATACGTTGCCTTCCTCATCCAATTCGATGCTGTAATCGTATTGCGGCGCACGGTCGGGTTCATATTTGCCGCGTGCTTTTTGCAGGGCGATGGCGAATTGATAGAACCAAATCAGGTCTTGATGGTGGGCAAACATCATTTCGCCGGCTTCGTCCAAGCCGGTTTCGGCGTTGAAATGCGGCTCGATGGCTTGAATGCGCAGGTTTTCGGCGATGTTGACCGCTTCGATTTTGCAGGTTGGCGCGCCGACGTTGAACTCGCTGTCCACATCAAAATAAATGCTGACGGCAGGTTGGTACGCGCCCGCATCAAGGCTGAACGCGGCAATCCAGTTTTCGGGCAGCATGGTGATTTTGCCGCCGGGGAAATAAACCGTGCTCAAGCGTTCCATGATGTTTTTTTCCATTTTGTCGCCTTGTTTAATGGCAAGCGACGGCGCGGCGATGTGGATGCCAACGCGTTTCATGCCATTGCCCAAGTCAGTCAGGCTCAAGGCATCATCGACTTCGGTGGTCGATTCGTCGTCAATGGAAAAGGCGGTAACGTCGGCTTTGGGCAAGTTGGGCATTTCAGGAAGCGGAAGGTCGGGGAAGCCTGTTCCTTTGGGGAAATATTTGATTTCAAACCCGTCTTGCAGGTATTGGGGAATGGACGTAATGCCGCCTGTTTTTTTCGCCAGTTCGTAGGCGGAGGTTTTCAGCGCATCGGCGGCTTTGGTAAAGGCTTTGTAGGTCAGCGACTGCTTGTCGGGCGCGTGCAGGATGGTTTTCAGATCCGCTGCGATTTCAGACGGCATCTCGCCGCGTTTCAAGGCTTCCGCCCAAGCGTCGATTTGCGCGTCTTGTTGTTTTTTGCGTTCGATGGCGGCAAGCGCTTGTTTTAAGGTTTCTTCGGGCGCGGCTTTGAACACGCCTTTGGCTTTTTTGTAGAAATACATCGGCGCGGCGTAAAGCGCAATCAAAGTCGCCGCCAGCTCGGTTTTGGTCGGCGCATGGCCGTAATATTCTTCGGCGATGGCTTCGGCGGTAAATTCCTCTTCGCCGCATACTTCCCACAATAAATCGGTGTCGATATCCGCCGCCTGTGCCTGCGCGTTTTCCAAAAATGCCGCCATATCGCCGTCAAACTCGGCAAAGACATTGTTTGCCTTCACTTTGGTGCGTTTGCCGTGTTGGGTATCGACTTGGTAGGTGGCGTCGTTTTTTTGGACGATGGAGGCAACTTTGAATTGGCCGGACTCTTCGTAAAAGATATTCATTTTTTTCGGATTTTATGATTTGTAGGAAACGCGTGATTTTAGCAGATTTGCACAAGAAAGGCCGTCTGAAAAACATACTTTCAGACGGCCTGTTCAAACGGCGGATGATTAATACTGATATGCCGCCAGTTTGCGTTTGATTTCAGGCAGGGCTGCGCGTGCGGCCTGTTCACCCAGTTGGATGGCGCGTTGTTTTTGGTCGAAGCCGCCAACCGAACCCAGCTCCAAAACCTGCGGTTTGATGACCACATTGGCTTGTCCCAATTCTTGATGCAACGCAGTTTGACTCATCACGTTGAAGGTTTGGTCAAGATAGGAGAACATGCCTTGGCTGACATTTTTGGCCGGACGGGCGGAAATATCGACGGCAATGATGAAGTTTGCGCCCATTTTTTTCGCCGCGCTGACCGGTACGGGTTGCGACAGGCCGCCGTCTACATATTTGCGGTTGCCGATGACGACAGGCTGGAATACGTTTGGAATCGACGCAGAAGCGCGGACGGCCTGTCCGGCATTGCCTACGTTGAACACCACCGGTTTGCCGCTTTCAAAATCAGTCGCAACGGCGGCAAACTTGATGGGGAACTGCTGCATCGGGCGGTTGCCGACTTTGCGGTTGATGTAGTTTTGCAGTTTTTCGCCTTTGATGAAGCCGCTGGTGGACAAGGTCAAATCCACCAAATCGGTTTTACCCAAAATTTCCGCTTCCAATTCGAGGCGGTCGGGCGACATTCCCGAAGCGTACATACTGCCGACAATCGAGCCTGCGGATGTGCCGGTAACAATTTTGACCGGAATATTGTTTTCTTTCAAAACCTTAATAATCCCAATATGGGCAAAGCCTTTGGACGCGCCGCCGCCCAAAGCCAGCGCAACTGTGGCTTTCGGTTTGGGTGCAGGATGCGAAACCGTATTTTGACCCTGCGTAGAAGGTTTGGATTGCGGTGCGTTGCCGCTCGGACAGGCAGCCAATACCAAGACGGACGAAGCGGCTAAAAACGTTTTGAATGTGGAAAAAAGTTTATTCATGTTCAGACAGCCTTTAATATGTCGAAAGGGTTATTTTACTCTGAAATTAAGTCGAAAGGCCGTCTGAAATCAAGTTTCAGACGGCCTTTTAAATCAAGCTTAAGCCAATTCGAGCTGTTTTTCCAAGCTTTCGACCAGTTGGTCGTCCAAATTCAAAGCTTGGGACAAACGGCTCAGGAACACAATTTCCTTGCGCGACAAGTCCGCGCAGACCAATCGGGCCGCTAGATAAGTTTCGGCTGCCAAAGCCTCGTCGCTGCCGACCGAAGCGGCAATTTGCTCGATAGAGGCCGGTTGCGCATATTCCGCCTGCAGCCATGCCGCCGTTTCCGCATCGCTGCCGCTTTCACGCTCAATCGCCGCGCGTTCTGCATCGTCAATCAGGCCGTCTGAAGCCGCCGCCGCAATCATCGTTTGCAAAATCACACGGCTGTGGTTTTCACCAATCAGACCGGCAGGTTGGAACGCACTTTGCGGCAATTCGTCCTGCTGGCGGTTTTGTTTCCAGTTTTGATAGCCTTTATAAGCCAGGAAACCCAAAGCAGCGACCGAGCCGGCCTTGACCAGCTTTTTCGTATTTTTCTTTTTCAACAGCATCGATGCCAAAGCACCCGTCAGCGCACCGCCGCCGAAAGAATTGAGCGGGCTGTCCGCCACCGCTTTGCCGCCTTTTTGAGCCGCACCCAAAACCTGATTGAGCAACTGACTGAAATCCATAAAAAATCTCCTGAAAACAAATACATTGCAAATATAGGGCAGAAACACCAAAAAACCAAGCCAAAGAAAGTTAAAAGGTGCAAACAAGTTTTCAGACGGCCATAGCCGACTTTCGGTACAATCACACCATTCCAAACAATAAACCCCATCATGACCGATACCGCCCAAATCATTACCAGCTATGGCCGCCGCTATATTGTCCGCACTCCCGACGGTCAAATATATGACGCCACCACCCGCAAAAAACGCGTCGATTTCGCCTGCGGCGACCAAGTCCGCATCAGCCCCATCAACGGCGAACAAGTCGTGATTGAAGACTACCTCCCGCGCGAAAGCCTGCTCTACCGCCAAGACGCATGGAAAACCAAACTGATTGCCGCCAACGTTACCCAACTGCTCATCGTAACCGCCGCCAGCCCCTCACCCAGCGAAGCCCTGTTGCAACGCGCCCTCCTCGCAGCCGAAGCGGCCGGCATCAACGCCGTTATCGTCCTCAACAAAGCCGACCTCCCCGAAACCGCCCAATGGCGCGAGAAACTCAAATTCTACGAAACCCTCGGCTACTCTGTGGTCGAAACCAATGCATTGGAAAACGCCGACATCCTGCGTCCCATTTTAGAAGGGCAAACCAACATCCTGCTCGGACAAAGCGGCATGGGCAAGTCCACCCTGACCAACGCCCTACTCGGCAACCAAGCCGCCCGAACCGGCGACATTTCCACCGCACTCGACTCCGGCAAACACACCACCACCCACGCCCAACTATACGATTTAAACGCAGAAACCCGACTCATCGATTCCCCCGGCCTGCAAGAATTCGGCCTGCACCATCTCCAAGCCGCCGATTTACTGCAATACTTCCCCGACCTGCGCCACCTCATCGGCCAGTGCCGTTTCCATAACTGCACCCACCGCGCCGAACCCGGCTGCGCCGTCAAAGCCGCTGCCGAATCAGGCGAAGCCAAACCCGAGCGCATCGAATTTCTGCAACGCGTTACCGATGAATTGTTAAGATAAAGATTGAACGGAAACTAAGCGTTTGGATAAATAAAAAGGCCGTCTGAAACTTTCAGACGGCC
>NZ_KV821259.1:31294-100011 GCF_001815615.1 Neisseria sp. HMSC075C10 | reverse complement strand
CCGTCTGAAACTTTCAGACGGCCTTTTTTTGAAGCATAACCAAATTTACCTTTCAACCGGTATCGCTACCTTAGCGGGAAAGAGACGGTGCTTTTCGCGGCGGATTGATCATGAGAAGCACGGCTTCTTCAATTTGTTTGTCCTCCCGATCATGGAGTTCTACCGGAAACTTCAGACGCAACACTGTAACAATAGCGCCAACCGATAAGCCTGCATCATGAAGCAACTCAATTTCTTTAAGTACCGGTGCGGAAAGGTTTAACATGGTTTCTCCTTAAGATTTGATACTTAGCCCACTTTATCCCCGGGCTGTGCGCCTGCGTCAACGTCGAGGAGCTTCAGTTTGCCCTCTGCCGTGGCGGCGGAGAGGATCATGCCTTCGGATACGCCGAATTTTGCCATTTTGCGCGGGGCGAAGTTGGCGACGGCGATGACCATGCGGCCGTTCAATTCGGCAGGATTTGGGTAAGACGCGGCGATGCCGGAGAAAATGATGCGTTTTTCAAAACCGAAATCGAGGTCGAATTTCAGGAGTTTGGTGCTGCCTTCGACGGCTTCGCAGTTCAATACTTTGGCGACACGCATATCGATTTTCATAAAGTCGTCGAAGCTGGCCTGTTCGGCGACTTTTTCGTATTTGCCCTCTTCGGCGGCAGGCGCGGCTGCTGCGGCGATGCTTTGTTTGTTGGCTTCGATTAAATCGTCCACTTGTTTTTGCTCCACTCGTTGCATTAAATGTTCGTATTTGTTGATGGCGTGTTCGCCCAAGGTTTCGCGTGTATTTGCCCAAGTGATGGCTTCCAAATTCAGGAATTTGGCGGCGTTTTCGGCCACTTTCGGCAAGACGGGGGCGAGGTAGGCGGTCAACATGGTAAAGGCGTTGATGAGTTCGCTGCATACTTCGTGCAGGCGTGCGTCTTGGCCTTCTTGTTTCGCCAGTTCCCAAGGTTTGTTGGCATCAACGTATTCGTTAACAATGTCTGCCAATGCCATGATGTCGCGCAGGGCTTTGGCGTATTCGCGGCTTTCGTAGCATTCGGCAATGGCTTCGCTTTGCGCAGTCAGTTTTGCCAGCAATTCGCTGTCGGCAACGTCTTTCAGACGGCCTTCAAAGCGTTTGGCGATGAAACCTGAGGCGCGGGCGGCGATGTTGACGTATTTGCCGACAAGGTCGCTGTTTACGCGGCTGATAAAGTCTTGCAGGTTCAAATCGATGTCTTCGATTTTGCTGTTGAGTTTGGCGGCGATGTAGTAGCGCATCCACTCGGGGTTCAGGCCTTGTTCCAGATAGGATTTGGCGGTGATGAAGGTGCCGCGCGATTTGGACATTTTTTGTCCGTCGACGGTCAAAAAGCCGTGTGCGTACACTCCGGTCGGGGCGCGGTGGCCGGAGAAATGCAGCATGGCAGGCCAGAACAGGGCGTGGAAATAGAGGATGTCTTTGCCGATGAAGTGGTACATCTCGGTTTGGCTGTCGGCTTTGAAATATTCGTCGAAATCGACACCGATGCGGTCGCACAGGTTTTTAAACGAAGCCATGTAGCCGACGGGCGCGTCCAGCCAGACGTAGAAGTATTTGCCCGGCGCGTCGGGGATTTCAAAACCGAAATACGGCGCGTCGCGGGAAATGTCCCAGTCAGACAGGGTGGTTTCTTCGCCTTCGCCCAGCCATTCTTTCATTTTGTTGAGGGCTTCGGCTTGCAGATGGGGCTTGCCGTCGTGCGGATTGTTGCCGGAAGTCCATGCTTTGAGGAAGTCGGCGCATTCGCCCAGTTTGAAGAAGAAGTGTTCGGATTCGCGCAATTCGGGTTTGGCACCGGAAACGGCGGAATACGGGTTGATCAGTTCGGTCGGGGAATAGGTCGTGCCGCAGACTTCGCAGTTGTCGCCGTATTGGTCGTGGGCGTGGCATTTCGGGCATTCGCCTTTGACGAAGCGGTCGGGCAGGAACATTTGTTTTTCAGGGTCGAAAAGCTGCTCGATGACGCGGCTCTCAATCTTGCCGTTGGCTTTCAGCGCGCGGTAAATGTCTTGGGAAAACTGTTTGTTTTCAGGGGAATGGGTGCTGTAATAATTGTCGTAGCCGATGTTGAAACCGGTAAAGTCGGCGAGGTGCTCTTCGCGGACTTTGGCAATCATGTCTTCAGGCGCAATGCCTTGTTTTTGCGCGGCAAGCATCACGGGCGTGCCGTGGGTGTCGTCGGCGCAGCAGTAGTAGCATTCGTGGCCGCGCAGTTTTTGGAAGCGTACCCAAACGTCGGTTTGGATGTGTTCGACCATATGGCCGAGGTGGATGCTGCCGTTGGCATACGGCAGCGCGGAAGTGACAAGGATTTTGCGTGTCATGGTTTGTGCTTTTAAAAACAATGGATAAAGATGTCGGGAATTATACCGCAAAACAATACGTAAAGGCCGTCTGAAACCCGATTGCCGGTGTTTCAGACGGCCTTTTATTTATCGGCTGCGTATGGGATTAACCGCGTACGCGTTCGATTTTTGCGCCTACGCCGCCGAGTTTTTTCTCGATGTATTCATAGCCGCGGTCTAGGTGGTAGATGCGTTCGACGATGGTTTCGCCATCTGCGACCAAACCGGCCATGACGAGGCTGGCGGAGGCGCGCAGGTCGGTTGCCATCACGACGGCGCCGGAGAGTTTTTCCACGCCTTTGATGTAGGCGGTGTTGCCTTCGGTGGTGATGTCTGCGCCCATGCGGTTGAGTTCGGGAACGTGCATGAAGCGGTTTTCAAAAATGGTTTCCACCACGCGGCTGCTGCCTTCGGCAATGGCGTTCATGGCCATAAACTGCGCCTGCATGTCGGTTGGGAAGCCTGGGTGGACGACGGTGCGGATGTCCACGGCTTTTGGGCGTTGTTGCATGTCGATGGAAATCCAGTTGTCGCCTGCTTCGATGATGGCTCCGGCTTCGCTCAGTTTGTCCAATACGACTTTCATGGTTTTCGGTGCGGCATTGCGCAGGACGACTTTGCCGCCGGTCATGGCGACGGCGCAGAGGAAGGTACCGGCTTCGATACGGTCGGGAACGACGCTGTGTTCGCAGCCGTGCAGCTCTTTTACGCCTTCGATGGTCATGGTTGCTGTACCGATGCCGCTGATTTTTGCGCCCATTTTAACGAGGCATTCGGCCAAATCGACGACTTCGGGTTCGATGGCGCAGTTTTCGAGGATGGTGGTGCCTTCGGCAAGCGTGGCTGCCATCAGCAGGTTTTCAGTGCCGCCTACGGTTACGACATCCATGGTAACGCGCGTGCCTTTCAGACGGCCTTTGGCTTTGACGTAACCGTGTTCGATGGTGATTTCCGCACCCATGGTTTCGAGGCCTTTGAGGTGCTGGTCAACGGGGCGCGAACCGATGGCGCAACCGCCGGGCAGGCTGACTTGGGCTTCGCCGAAGCGGGCGAGGGTCGGGCCTAAAACCAAGATGGATGCGCGCATGGTTTTTACCAGCTCATAAGGTGCGCAGGTGTTGTTGACGGTGCCGCCGTTGATTTCAAATTCGGAGATGTTGTCGGTCAAAACGCGTGCGCCCATGCCTTGCAGCAGTTTTTGGGTGGTTTTGACGTCGGCGAGCATGGGTACGTTTTTCAAGCGTAAAGTGCCGGAAGTCAGCAGACCGGCACACATCAGCGGCAGGGCAGCATTTTTTGCGCCGGATACGATGATTTCGCCGTTGAGGGGGCCGTTGGCAGAGATTTTGAGTTTGTCCACAGGATGTCTTTCGTTATTTGTCTGCACGGTTTATGCCGCACAAATGAAATGAGATGATAATAAACCATCAATTATAAGGGATTATGACCTTGCTGTTAGATTTGGCAGTATTAAATTTTCACAAGGTTTGTTTAAGTTGCGAAAGGATAAGATTTCAGGCCGTCTGAATGGTTCAGACGGCCTGTTTGCCAAGGCTTATTTTTTGGCTTTGAAGCCCAAAAGGTGTTGCGTAGTGGCCAACCATGCGCCGAATACGCCCAGCGCGATGACGAAGCCGAATACCAGCGACACTTCGCTAAATGTGAAGAAACGCCAGCCGATGTTCAGGCCGTAGGGTTTGAAAATCGCGTCCACCAGCGGCCGTACTTCGGCCAGCAGCCAGGCCGACAAGCCCAAGCTGACGGCGGCGGAGAAAATACTCTGCCACATTGCCTGATAAAGGAAAGGACGGCGGATGAAGGAAGCGGGTGCACCCAACAGCTTGGTGATTTCCAACTCTTCCTTACGGCTGAGGATTTGCAGGCGGATGGTGTTGTGTGCCACCAAGACAAAGGCCATACCCAAAGTCAGCGAGAGGAACCACAAAATCTTGCGGATAAATTCGTTAATACGATAAAGGGTCTGTACCCATTCGGTATCCATGGTTGCCGATTCGACGCGCGGCAATTTGGTAATGTCTTTATAGATGGCCTGCATCTGATCCGGAGAAGTGGCAGGGTCGGGCGTAACGATAAAGACGTCGGGCAACGGGTTGCCATCGAGCATGGAAACGAGGTTTTGGTCGAGATTGGTCTGCAATTCTTCCAAACCTTCCTGCTTGCTGATAAAGCGGACTTTATCGATACGGCTGTCGCGTTGGAGCAGGTTTTTCACCGTATCGGCATCAGAACTTGCCGCATCGGTGTCCATATAAACCGTAATCTGCGGCGACTCGTTGAGTTTGCCCAACACGCTTTGTCCGCTTTGGATGCCCAAATACATAAACAGCGGCAAGGTCATAGCAACGGCAAGCATGAGCAGGGTCAGCAGCGTGCCGATGGGTTGACGCAGAAGCTCTTTGAGCGCGGCGCGCGCCGATTCGACGTGTAACGAGACGTAATGAATCATGCTCATGCGAGGCGTCCTTTCTGCAGGCGCAAGACGCGGTGGCCGTAATCCGCCATCAGCGTTTCATCGTGCGCCGCAACAATCACGGTCGTGCCTGCCTCATGGAAGGTTTTGAACAATTCCATAATATCCAGTGCATAGGCGCGGTCGAGGCTGGCGGACGGCTCATCGGCAATCAGCAGGCTGGGTTGGTGAACTACTGCGCGCGCGATGCACAAACGTTGTTGTTCGCCGCCGGACAAAGTGATGGGCATATCGTTTTCGCGGCCTTTCAAGCCGACTTTCTCAATCGCAATACGCGCGCGCTCTTCCGCTTTGCGCGGCTGGTAGCCGCTAATCCGCAAAGGCAGGATAACGTTTTGCAAGACATTGCGGTCGTAGAGGATTTTGTGGTCTTGGAAGACAATGCCGATGTGTTGGCGCATAAAGCCGATCTGATTGTCGCTCAAGGTGCCGAGGTCTTGATTGTTGAACCAAACCTTGCCTTTGGTAGGCTTGGTAATGCCTGAAATCAGCTTCAAAATGGTGGATTTGCCCGAACCCGAATGGCCGGCGATAAAAATCATCTCACCTTTGTTAATCTGGAAACTGACATTTTTCAGGGCTTCGAAACCGCCGGGATAGGTTTTGGAAACTTGTTCGAAACGGATCATGGGTTTTCCTGAAAATAGGGATTCAGACGGCCGGCGTCATCGATAGGTAACATGCCGTCTGAAAAAATGGGGTTATTCACAGATTATAAATATTTCGGCTGCTTTTTGATAGTGAAACCCCGGTTCAGCCTGTGGATACACTGCCGGTTTGCAACACAAAGCAATATGGTTTGAAATAAAGGCCGTCTGAACGGTTTGGTTTCAGACGGCCTCGGTATCAGCGTAGGTTAAGCACCCTATCCGCTGTTTTATTTACATTTGGTTTTAGCCAAATTTACAGCAGCAGTCAGGCTTTTTTCGTTGACTTCGCCGGTGATGGTTTGTTTGTAGCCGCATTTCGGCGCTTCGACGACAGTGAAGGGCAATACGCCGACGTTGTTGCCGTGGGCTTTCATGAAGTTGCGGCTGTTGGCGCCGGTGTAACGCCAAATCGGGTAGCTAACCGGCGTTTGTTTCAGGAACTTGCCGATGTTGTCGGTCGTATCCAGCGCGATGCCGACCATATCGACGCTGCCTTTTTTCTGCGCTTTGTACCATGCGGACATGGCGGGCATTTCTTTACGGCAGGGGCCGCACCAGGTTGCCCAAAGGTTGACCACGCGCACGGGGGCTTTGAGCGATTCCAGGCTTTGCGGTTTGTTGTCCTGCCAACCTGCCGTTTCGTCGGCGGCAAAGGCCGGCGCAGCTGTAAAAACGGTGGCGGATAAGAGAAGGGCGGTTAAGGCTTTCATGGTTGTATCCTTGAGGTTGCCAATCGAAATTGTGTTTATTGTAAAACGGTTTGGTGGGTATGCCTACCGATTCGTATCAAGATATCAGGTAAAAAGTTTGAGTAAAAATCAGTTGCAGACGATAATAACTGCCATCATTGAATGATTTTGCAATAATACGGAGACTTTCATGCCGTCTGAATTCACACTTTATCACAACCCGCGTTGCAGCAAATCGCGTGCCGCGCTGGCTTTGCTCGAAGAAAAAGGCGTTGCCGCCGACGTGGTCAAATATCTGGATACCGCGCCCGATTTGGCGACTTTGCAGGATATGTTTGCCAAACTCGGCATCGAATCGGTGCGCGGCATGATGCGCACGAAAGACGATTTGTACAAAGAATTGGGTTTGGACAATCCCGATTTGGACAATGCCGCCCTGCTTCAGGCAATCGCCGAACACCCTGCCCTGCTTGAGCGTCCCGTTTTGGTAACGCCTACGCGCGCAGCCATCGGCCGTCCGTTGGAAAACATTGCCGCCCTACTCGGCTGACGGGGTTGGATAAGGCCGTCTGAAGATGATTTCCCTGCTTAAAAGCCGCAATGGCTTGCGATACTACCTATTTCGCGGCCTTGCTTTGAGCGTTTTGTTGGTGTGCGGTATTTTTTTGAGTGGCACATGGCAGATTTACCGGACAGGTTTGCAAACCTTGCCGAAGGACGCTCATGCCGATGCGGCGGTGGTGTTGGGTGCGGCGGCGTGGGACAAACGCCCGTCGCCGGTATTCCGTGAGCGCATCAACCATGCCATCACGCTCTACCAAAGCCATCGGGTCGGCAAAATCATTTTCACCGGCGGTACGCCCAAAAAAGGATTTATGACCGAAGCCGAAGTGGGGCGCCGATACGCGCTCAAGCAGGGCATACCGGCGCACAATATCCTGTTTGAAAACACGTCGCGCAACACTTACGAAAACCTGCGCAATGTCGTCCCCATCATGCACGCCAACGGAGTCGGCAGCATTATCGTTGTCAGCGACCCGTATCATTTGGCTCGCGCCGAAGAAATGGCCGCCGATTTGGGCTTGTCAGACGCGCAGTTCTCTGCCACACCGACCACGCGCTTTGATGAGCGCAGCAAGAAAGCCAAGTTCCTGATGCAGGAGAGCTATTCTTTGTTTCTCTACCGTATCGGCAAATGGAGCGATGCGGTTTGGAATTGGATAAGCAGTTGAGCCTTGGGCAAGCCATACAAAAGGCCGTCTGAAGCCTTTTAGGTTTCAGACGGCCTAAATGTATTCTTACTTATTGATATTGATTTGCAGCTACACTGCCAAAAAAGACTACAGCCAGTACCAGATAAATTACCATTACGATGGCAAACAGAATCAAGGTAGCCTTGAAATAATTGGCTTTATTTGGATTGGTGTTTGAGCCGAATGCCCATACAAGCATCATAACTATATTGACCAGCGGAATCATCATAATCAAGTTTGTTATCAACCATTCTTTGATGCTTACAATCGGAGCCTGCTGATGGCCGATTTGGTTTTGTTCAATCATATCTTGTCCAATTATATTAAATAAAAAGAATAATAATTATACATAATAAAGCCTTATTAGTATAGCATACATATTCAGACGGCCTGAGCCTATGATTTTTGCAGCCGCTATTTCAATCGGATGTAAAACGTACCGTCCGGCACGACGGGCAGGTATTTGCGGTAGAAGTCCAGATAGGTCTTGTTTGGGTCTATGTCGGCAAACTGCTGTGGGTACAGGGTTTTGGCGATAAATTGCGCGCTGGCCAAATCGGTGAGCGAGCGGGAGGCGGTGTGGTAGATGCCGTAAACGCGTTTGTTTTTGACGGCAGGAATGTCTGCCCAGCCTTTGCGTTTGACAAATCCGGCCAGGCGGCGTTGCGCATCGGCCTGGCTGATGCCTATGCCCATCGCCATAATGCCAGGCTTGTCTTTATGGCCGTTTTCCGTCCCCGAAATGACGATGACGTCGGGTTTGGCCGTCAGGAATTTTTCAGGGTTTATCGGTCCCCAGTTTTTAACGTAAGGCGCGGCGATATTGTTGCCGCCTGCTGTGTCGGCAATCGCGCCCCACATATCTTTGCCGAAGGTGTAGCTGTATTCGGACGGGCCTTTGTCGCCGAACTCGATATAGATTTTCGGTTTGGACTGCTTGGCGCGCGCGACGCGTTTTTGGATGTCGGCAATGCCTCGGGCGTATTCGGCGGCAATTTTTTGGGCGCGCGCCTGCGTACCGTTGAGTTCGCCGAAAATTTCCGCACTGCGCGTGTGCCGCGCGACGGTTTCGGCGTTGAAATCGACCACGACGACGGGTATGCCTGCCGCTTTAATGCGCGGCAGATGGGTGGCGATGGCCTTATACTGCCAGTCGGCCAGAATCAATACGTCCGGCTTGAGCGCGAGCGTTTTCTCCAGTGAAAACGTGCCGGTGCTGATGTTGCCGATGTCCGCAATGTTTTGCAGCGTAGGCAGCTTCTGTTTGAACATCGCCCAGCTGCCGGGATTGAATTTCTCCCAAAACTCACGCGAAATACCGATGACGTTTTTAAATTTGTCCGCACCCGTTACCGCGATATAGTCGGGATAGTAAAACGCCAAAACCGCGCGTTTGACAGGGACATCGACTTTGACTTCGCGTCCCAATACGTCTTTGATAGTTTTGATTTCGGCTTGGGCAAAAAGGGGCAGGAGGGCGAGGGCGGCAAATAAAGCGCGTTTGTTCATGAGCGGATCCTTTAAAAAAAAATAATTATCATTATATTTGATTTGTTTTCAGGAGAAAAGTTCCCAGACGGTCCTTCTGCGCCGACATTATTTTCAGACAGCCTTACATTGTTTAAACCACGCCGAAAAAGTAAAATAACTGTTTTCAAAGATTTTGGAGCCATCATGACCGTCAAAACCCGTTTCGCCCCCAGCCCCACCGGCTACCTGCACATCGGCGGCGTACGCACCGCCTTGTTTTCATGGGCGTTTGCCCGCCATCATAAAGGCGAGTTCCTATTGCGTATCGAAGACACCGACTTGGCGCGCTCTACTGCCGAATCCGTCAACATCATCCTCGACGGCATGAAATGGGTCGGTCTCGATTACGACAACGCCGACAACGTCGTGTACCAAACCCGCCGTTTCGACCGCTATAAAGAAGTCATCGCCGAACTCTTGGAAAAAGGCGCCGCCTACTACTGCTATTGCAGCAAAGAAGAGCTGGAAGCCATGCGCGAGAAAGCCGAAAAAGAAGGCACGGCAACTTACGACCGCCGCTGGCGTCCCGAAGCAGGCAAAACCCTGCCCGAAATCCCTGCCGACGTGCAACCCGTCGTCCGCTTCAAAACGCCTCTGGACGGCGTGACCAAATGGACGGACTTGGTCAAAGGCGAAATCTCCATTCCCAACGAAGCACTCGACGACCTGATTATCGCCCGCGCCGACGGCACACCGACCTACAACTTCTGCGTCGTGGTGGACGACTACGACATGGGCATTACCCACGTTATCCGCGGCGACGACCATGTGAACAACACCCCGAAACAAATCAACATCTTAAAAGCCATTGGTGCCACCCTACCCGAATACGGCCACCTGCCCATGATTCTCAACGAACAAGGCAAAAAAATCTCCAAACGCAGCGGCGATACCGTCGCCATCACCGATTTCGGCGTGATGGGTATCCTGCCCGAAGCCATGCTCAACTATCTGGCACGCTTAGGCTGGGCGCACGGCGACGATGAATTCTTCACGATGGAACAATTCATCGAATGGTTTGATTTGAAAGACGTTTCCCCGTCTCCAAGCCGTATGGACTTGAAGAAACTCTACTGGATTAACGGCGAACACATCAAAATCACCGCCAACGAAAAACTGGCCGAAATGGTGAAACCGCGCCTCGCCCTGCGCGATATCCACGAAACAAGCAAGCCTGCTTTGGAAGACGTGTTGGCATTGGTCAAAGACCGCGCCCAAGACCTGAACACACTTGCCGACGAGTGCCTCTACTTCTACGTCAAACAAACCCCTGCCGAAGCAGACGTGCAGAAACACTGGGACGACGAAGCCGCCGCCCGTATGCTGCGCTTTGCCGAACGCCTCGAAGGGCTGGAAGACTGGAACGCCGAAGCCATCCACGATCTCTTCAAACCTTTCTGCGACGAAGAAGGCATTAAAATGGGCAAACTCGGTATGCCCCTGCGCCTCGCTGTCTGCGGTACGGCAAAAACCCCAAGCGTTGATGCCGTATTGGCATTAATCGGCAAAGAAGAAGTGTTGAAACGGATCCGTTCGTAAGGCATGAATGATAAAAGGCCGTCTGAAAACTAGGGATGCCAAGTTTTCAGACGGCCTTTTCTAACTAAAACCAGAAAATAATGGAATAAGGCAGAGAATATGAGAAAATAATAGCCGTCTGCCTGTTACAACAGTTGATTGAATTAACTTTTATCGGCAGCCTGAATGTCCGGATTGGATAAAATAAACCATCAAGAACAAAGACCAACAAGCATATTATGTAAACTTGGCGGCTGAAAAATCGGCTCTGCGCTTTACTTTACAAATCAAACAACTTTAAAGGAAAACCCATGAAAAAAACCTTACTTGCCCTGATGATGTTATCTGCCGCCGCCGCGTATGCCAGTGAGGCGGAAGACCGTTTGCTGTCCGTCCAATCGGTTTACCGTGCCGCTTTGAATGAGCAAAACAGCAACGACAGCAAAATCATTTCCCTGCAAAGTGATTTGGAAAGCGCGCAGCGCCGTTTGCAGGCGGCTCAATCCGATATTGACCGTTTGAAAGGCGAAATTCAGACGGCTTTGGCTCAGAAAGAGCAGCAAAATGCCAAGCTGCAACAAGCCGGCCAAATGTTGGACGCGGCTTGGAATGCCGTTTACGGCGTAGGCGGCAGCAAGGCGAAGCAATAATTTAGACATTGTATTATTTGCGTTTTACGCTTCTTTTATCATCTTTATAAGGAAACCTCATGTCCCTACCTCCCTGCCCGAAATGCCACTCCGAATACACTTACGAAGACGGCGCTCAATACGTTTGCCCTGAGTGCGCCCATGAGTGGAACGAGGCCGATGCTGCCGCTACCGGCGATGATGCCTTGGAAGTCAAAGATGCTAACGGCGCAGTCTTGCAAGATGGCGATACGGTTGTCTTGATTAAAGATTTGAAAGTCAAAGGCAGCTCTATGGTCATCAAGCAAGGCACCAAAGTCAAAGGCATCCGCCTGCAAGAGGGCGACCACAATATCGGTTGTAAAATCGATGGCAGCGCGATGAACTTGAAATCTGAGTTCGTCAAAAAAGCCTAAAGATTTTATTTTTGAAAGGCCGTCTGAAACCCTAATATCAGGTTTCAGACGGCCTTTATATATTTCATTCAAAATAAAACAAATCTTTATTTAAAATTAAATAAATTCAATAGAGTTGAATTTCAGGCCGTCTGAAAAAGCGGCGGAAAAATGTTCCGCACATACGCGGGTGCAAAAACGTTAAAATAACGCTTTCCCCTATTCTACGGAACCATTATGCCTCAGCCGACCGCCAAACAGATTTTGCACGAAGTATTCGGTTATCCCGAATTTCGTGGCAAGCAGGAGGCTATCGTCAATGCTCTGGCCGGCGGCGAGAGTTTGATGGTGCTGATGCCGACGGGCGGGGGCAAGTCTTTGTGTTACCAGATTCCGGCGCTGATGCGCGAAGGCGTGGCGGTTGTCGTATCGCCGCTGATTGCGTTGATGAACGACCAAGTGGCCAGCCTGCATGTAGCCGGGATTGAAGCGGCGGCAGTCAACAGCAGCACATCGGCAGATGAGGCGCGCGATATTGCCGACAAGCTTGCCCAAGGCCGTCTGAAACTGCTTTATGTCGCTCCGGAGCGCTTGGTTACCGACCGCTTTCTGCGTTTTCTCGACCAACAAACTGTCAGCCTGTTTGCCATTGATGAGGCGCATTGCGTCAGCCAATGGGGACACGATTTCCGCCCTGAATATCAACAGCTCGGCATGCTTGCCGAACGCTATCCGAACATCCCGCGCATCGCCCTGACCGCTACCGCTGATGCGGCCACGCGCGCCGACATCAAGCATTATCTGCACTTGGACAATGCGCCCGAATTTATCTCCAGCTTTGACCGCCCGAATATTTATTATCAGGTTATCGAAAAAAATAATGGCAAAAAACAATTGCTGGATTTCATCCGCAAGCAGATGCATGGGCAAAGCGGCATTGTGTATTGCCTAAGCCGCAAAAAAGTCGAGGATGTGGCTCAGTTTTTGTGTGAAAACGGCTTGGAGGCGATTCCGTATCATGCCGGTTTGATCATGGATGTGCGCGAGGAAAACCAACGCCGCTTTACGCATGAAGACAATATTATTGTGGTGGCGACCGTGGCGTTTGGTATGGGCATAGACAAACCCGACGTGCGCTTTGTCGCCCATCTCGATATGCCCCAGAGTGTCGAACATTTCTATCAGGAATCGGGGCGCGCCGGCCGGGACGGGCTACCTGCCGTGAGCTGGCTGTGTTACGGCTTGAACGATTGGGTGTTGCTGCGTGAACGGATTGCCGAAGGCAACAGCGACGAGGTGCAAAAGCAAATCGAAATGCAAAAACTCGACGCCATGCTTTCCGTCTGCGAAACCGCCTCCTGCCGCCGCGTACTGCTGCTCAAACATTTCGGCGAAGAATCCGAACCCTGCGGCCATTGCGACAACTGCCTGCATCCGCCCGTACGGTTTGACGGCACGGTGTTGGTGCAAAAATTACTCAGCTGCGTGTACCGCGCCGGACAACGTTTTGCCGCCGGTTACATCACCAACCTTTTACGCGGCAAAAGTGACGATTGGATACAGCGCAACGGCCATGACAAGTTATCCACATTCGGCATCGGCAGCGAACAGACCGACAAGGAATGGCGCAGCGTCATCCGCCAGTGCATCAGCTTGGGCTATCTCACCGTCAATGTCGTGCAACATCAAGCCCTGCAGCTGACCGAAGCGGCAAAAAAAGTCCTCAAGGGCGAAACCGAAGTCATGCTGCGCCCCCTGCGCCGAGAAAAAACGGCCACCCAAAAACCGAAAGACGATTGGTTGCGTACCGAGCGCGAAGAGCGTTTGTGGCAGGCATTGCGCCAGTGGCGGCAACAACGCGCCCGGGCAGAGGAAGTGCCGGCCTATGTGGTTTGCGGCGACAAAACCCTGCGCGATATTGTCGAAAAAATGCCCCGAAGTTTGGAAGATTTACATCAAATCTACGGCTTGGGTGAGGCAAAAATCAATAAATTCGGTTTGGAGATACTCGACGTTTGCGAAACGGCTGAAGCCGGTACAGTTTCCACAGACAGTACACAAGTTATCCACAACTTAGACGAGCGCGAACAGGCCTTAAAACAGGCTTTGGAAACTTGGCGCGAGCAGCAGGCAAGTGCCGATCAAGTAACGCTGGGTACGGTGTTCTCCAACGAGAGCATGGACGATTTGCTGACCAATACGCCTGCCGAACCCATCGACCTTTTAGGTGTGTATAAACTCGGCGAAAAACGTATCGAACAATACGGCGAGGGCATTTTAAACATCTGCCGCCCGTTTTCAGACGGCCTGAGTGAAGAGGACAAACGCAAACGCCGATTGATGCGTCGTCTGCTTCAGTGGAACATCGATACTGCCCGCCATGAAGGCCTCGAAGCTTATCAGATATGCAGCAAAGTTACCCTGCGCGCGATTGCCGCCCGACGGCCGCAAGATTTGGCGGAGTTGGCGGAAATCCACGGCATGAATGAGGAGAAAACCGACAAATACGGCGCGGAAATTGTCGAATTGTGTAAACAAGCGGATTAATTGACCGCGATTATCATCAAAGGTCGTCTGAAACCCAATCAAGCGTGGTGTTTCAGACGGCCTTTTTGAATTTTTAATCTTTATAAAACAATGAATAAGAAGATATCTTCATTTGTTTTGTCAGTTTTTTAAAGCTGCCGCGTCTAAACAGGCATGAAAGATGGGATGGTACCGATGGATTTTTTGTCCCATCCCATTCGACACACACATCGATTAGGAAAATAAATGAACACCTCATCCAACCCCTCTTGGCAGGCCGCTTTCGGTTTGTTGACGCTCAGGCTTTTTGCCGCGTATGAATTTCTTGAATCCGGCTTGGAAAAATGGAACGGGGAAAACTGGTTTGCAGAAATAAACAGTCAATTTCCCTTTCCGTTCAATTTGTTGTCGGATACGGTCAACTGGAATTTGGCCATGTGGGCGGAACTGGTTTTACCTGCGCTGCTCATTGTCGGCTTGGCAACGCGGCTGTCCGCGTTGGGATTGATGGTCGTGACGGCTGTCGCATGGTCTGCGGTACATGCCGGCTTAGGGTACAATGTGTGCGACAACGGTTATAAAATGGCACTGATTTATTTGGTGGTTTTATTTCCTGTCCTATTGCAGGGCGCAGGCCGTTTGTCTTTGGATGCCCTGCTGAAGAAACGCTGTTGCCGTATCAAGCATTTTCTTTAAGGATTCACGGTCGCGGGCCGACTTTAAATGCCCGATATTATCCCTTGATTTGTTTTAAAACCCATATTTTAAAAAGGAAGTTGAAATGAAAAAAAATGTAGCTGCTGCTCTGGCCGGTGCACTGTCCCTGTCTTTGGCTGCCGGTGTTGTTGCCGCTGATAAAGCTGCCAGCGACGTGGCCGTTGAGAAAACTGTTAAAGCTGCCGAAGGTACTTGCGGCGCGGCTGCCAAAGCCGGTGAAGGGTCTTGCGGCGCAGCCATGAAAAAAGCACACGCTAAAAAAGGCAAAGCATCTAAAGCTAAAGCTGCCAAAGTAGTAGAAGGTAAATGCGGCGAAGGTAAATGCGGTTCTAAATAATCCTGCAACATACCTTTAACAAAGTCGCATTTTATAAACAAAAATGCGACTTTGTCGTTCATACGGCATCATAACAGGACATCACCATGATTCAACACGCAGGCTTGGGCTACCGCCGCGACTTGGCGGAAGACTTCCTCTCGCTTTCAGACGACAGCCCGATACGCTTTATCGAAGCCGCCCCCGAAAACTGGCTGAAAATGGGCGGCAGGGCGCGCAAACAGTTTGACCGCGTGGCGGAGCGGCTGCCGCTGGCATTGCACGGATTATCCATGTCGTTGGGCGGACAAGCCCCGCTGGATACCGCCTTGATAGACGGAATCAAAGAAATGATGCGCCGTTATGACTGCACGTTTTTCTCCGACCATTTGAGCTACTGCCACGACGGCGGTCATCTTTACGATTTGTTGCCACTGCCTTTCACTGAAGAAATGGTACAACATACCGCGCGCCGTATCCGCGAAGTGCAGGATCGGTTGGGCTGCCGTATTGCCGTGGAAAACACCTCCTACTACCTGCATTCTCCGCTTGCCGAGATGAACGAAGTCGAGTTCCTCAACGCGGTTGCCCGTGAAGCCGACTGTGGCATTCATTTGGACGTGAACAATATTTACGTCAACGCCGTCAATCACGGCCTGTTGTCGCCCGAAGCCTTTTTAGAAAATGTGGACGCAGAGCGCGTGTGCTATATCCATATTGCCGGGCATGACGTGGAAACGCCGGAATTGTTGATTGATACGCATGGCGCGGCGGTTTTGCCGACCGTTTGGGATTTGCTCGAACTCGCCTATGCCAAACTGCCGACGATTCCGCCCACCCTGTTGGAACGCGATTTCAATTTTCCGCCCTTTGCCGAACTCGAAGCCGAAGTCGCCAAAATCGCCGAATATCAAACGCGTGCCGGAAAGGAATACCGCCGTGCAGCCTGAATCTTCCGCCCAATACCAACACCGCTTTGCCCAAGCTATACGCGAAGGCAAAGCCGCAGATGGATTGCCGCAAGAGCGGTTGAATGTCTATATCCGCCTGATACGCAACAATATTCACAGCTTTATCGACCGCTGTTATACCGAAACGCTGCAATACTTTGACAGCGAAGAATGGGGCCGTCTGAAAGAAGGTTTCGTCCGCGACGCGCGTGCCCAAACGCCCTATTTTCAAGAAATCCCCGGCGAGTTCCTCCGATATTGCCAAAGCCTGCCGCTTTCAGACGACCTCTTGGCATTGATGGACTTTGAACACACCCAGCTGCTCACCGAAACCGCTCAAACCGACAGTCAAGCAGTCCATACAGATTCAGACGATTTAGCGTACACCCTTTCTCCTGCCGCCTTTGTGCGCCGTTATCAGTATGACGTGACCGACGAATTACAGGAGGCGGAAACTGCCGTTTTGGTGTGGCGAGATAAGGAAGACGACGTGATGTACCAAACGCTCGACGATTTCGATGCCTTATTGCTGGAAACGCTGGCAGAAACGCCCACTTCCCTAAACGGCCTGCAAACCATGCTGGCAGAGTTCATGCCGTCTGAAAATGCTTGGCAGGACGCATTAAGGCAGAAATGGACAGATTGGCGGGAACAGGGCATTTTGGTTGCGGCATAAACCAAGACCGTCTGAAACGGACGCAGTCGGTTTCGGTAAAACAAAAATACTACTGAAATCGTTTATAGATTCAATCGCATGCTCTTTCCGTATCAGCGTAAAATCAGAAGCATATTGATCATTCATTTCATACTGATACATTATGGCTCTACCCGAACTGACCGATGCCGAGCTTGCCGAATCCCGCAAACTGCTGCTGCGCTTTGCTCATATCCAGCTGCCCGACCGCCCCGATTTGGCGGAAGACCTCGTACAGGAAACCATGCTTTCTGCCTACCGTGCGGCCGAGGGTTTCAAAGGCGACGCCCAAGTGAGCAGCTGGCTGTTTGCAATCTTAAAAAACAAAATTACCGACTGCCTGCGCCAAATCGGACGGCAACGCCAAGTTTTCGTCACGCGCGACGAGGAAGCCTTGGATGAAGCCTTTGAAGGATATTTTGCCGCTGACGGGCATTGGACGGACGAAGGACAGCCCCAGGGTTGGGACTCGCCCGAAGCCAGTTTGAACAATAAAGAGTTCTACCAAGTTTTGCAGACCTGCCTCTACCATCTGCCGGAAAACACCGCCCGCGTGTTTACCATGAAAGAAATTCTCGGTTTTTCAAGCGATGAAATCCGCGAGCAATGCGGCATCAGCCATGCCAACTATCACACCATCATGCACCGCGCGCGTGAAACTTTGCGCCAGTGCCTGCAAATCAAATGGTTCTCCCATGTCTGACAGGAAAACGCCATGAAAAAATGCCGCAAAATAACCGATCTGATTTCCAAACAGCAAGACCAAGTGCATCTCAGTCTTTTTAACCGCATTGCCCTTGCCGTGCACCTGTCGCTCTGCCCCCGTTGCCGCGAATATAAGAAACAGCTCGAATTAATCAGCAACGCCATGCACAAGATATTTCGATGATTAAAAAAGGCCGTCTGAAACCTACCCCTGTCAGTTTCAGATGGCCTTTTTGTATCTGTTTGATTTATCGCTAACCTTGAATAAGCCATGGTTTGCCGTTCACTTTTTTAGCTGCATTTATTTTCAAACTTGCGCCGTTGACCTTTGTTTTTTGAGGTATGGCTGAAGATTCTAATACGGTAGAACAAGATAAAGGCCGTCTGAAAGATGAATTTCAGACGGCCTTTTTCACGGCTTTTAGTGTTGTTCTTCCGGCTCGGGTTCGTCTTTGCCGAACCAGTTGTCAAAGCGGATGGTGTATTTCAACTCGCCGCCGGAGGAGCGCGTGCCGATGCGGGCAACGGCTTGGATAGCGCGGGTCAGTTGGTACACGAGTTTGACGGATTGTTCGGCGCTGGAAATACCGTATTCGTAACCTGCGTAGAGGTTGTTGGTGAGCTGTTTGCCGACGGTCAGGACTTGTTCGGCAGGGTTGAGCTCGCCAGTTTGGGCGTTGCGGCTGCGTTTGCTGGTAAAGCCCAAATCATCGACAAGGCCGATGCGGTCGTTGACTTGGCCGGCAAGCAGTGCGCTGGCGGCAGCGGAGAGTGTGGCATTGTCGCCGTCGCTGCCGCTGCTGGCACGGTTGAGGATGAGCCAGGAGAGTTTGTCTTTTTCACTCATGGCTTCCTTGGCAACCAGGGTTACGCGCGGATTGTTGAGGCTGCCGAGGACTTCGACGCCAGCGCCGACTGGGGAGAGACGGCGTTCGGCACGGATGTTGAGGTTTGGATTGGTCAGCGGGCCGACAAAGGAAACCGATCCTTTGGTGATGTCGAGGTCTTGGCCGTAGGCTTTGTAGCGGCCTTTGACAACGCGAACGGTACCGACGCCTTGTACGGCTTCGCCCGGACGGGACGTGATGGCCAGTTTGCCGCCGATGGTAACGTCTGCGCCGTAGCCGACAAAACGGACATTGTCGTTGATATTCAAGACAAGATTCATATTAATCGGCGTGGTGGCCGTTGCTTCTTTTGGGGTTTCGCCTAGGACGACCACGTCATCGTCGAGGGTCGGCATGGAGGATTTTTGCGAACCGAACATACCGTAGTCGGTATTGAGCGTGCCGTTGAGCGATACGCCTTTTTCCGGATTGTAGAGGACTTTGGCCGTGCCGGAGAGCTGCAGTCGGCGGTTTGGACGCGAGAGGGTGCGGTATTTGTCGAAGATGATGTCCACGTCGACATCGGGGTTGGCGTTGGCAAGGTTGACCGCGCCTTTGAGCTCAATCGTGCCGCCACGGTGGAATTTGAGGCTGTCGATCACCCATTTTTGCCCCTGCAGGCGTGAACGCAATACGCCGTTGTCGAGGATCAGGCCTTGGGTTTGATGGCGGTAATAGAGGTTGTCGCCGTTAATCAGGCCGCTCAGTTGCGGATCGTTCAGACGGCCTGCCAAGTTGACGGCGGCGTTCAGACGGCCTTTGAGGGTTTGGCCGACGGGCAGGAAGTTGCGGAAGACTTCGAGGTTGGCAACGTTCAGGTTGAGTTTGCCGCTCAGAGGGGCGGTATCGAAGCTGGTACCCTGACCGATGTTGACGGTACCGTCGGCACGGCCGTAATTGGTTTGGAGGTCGAGGTTGCTGTTGACGGTAGGCGAACCGAGTCGGCCGCCGATGGTGGCGGTCGCGTTCAGACGGCCTGCAATACCTTGGGCTGTAGCCGGCATAAAGGATTTGAGCGAGCCCAAATCGGGAACGTTGATATTGACTTTGCCGCTGACGGGAGCGTTGTTGATGTTGTTGCCGAACTGTTGGGCGATGCCGAGCGTGCCGTTAACTTTGCCGAAGCGGGTGTTGCCTTCCAGCGTGCTGTCGATGCGGCCGTTTTGGAAACGGGTGCGCAGGGCGAGTGCGGAAAGTCCCAAAGGTTGTTTGTTTTTCGGGTCTTTGCTCGGCAGGATGATGTCGCCGCTTTGTCGGCTGATATTGAGGAAGCCGCGCGCGTTTTGACTGTACGCCAAATCCCAGTCGCCGCCCAAGACGAGGTTGTGTTCGATAGGCGGAGTGTAGAAGTTGTGCAATTCGGTAATGTGCAGATTTTGTGCGCTGCCTTTACTGGTAATGCCGGCTTTCTTGTCCCAAACGAAATTTTGCAGGTTGAGGCTGCCGCCCATGGCCGCCCAGCGCGCGCTGCTGAGGGAAACGCGTTCGCTGCCGGCTTCGAGGTTGAGGCGGTTTTGCAGTTTGAGGTTGAACGCGCCGTTGATGTCGAGCGTGTCAACCGTGCCTTTCCATTGGGTTTGGTCTTTGTTGAGGCCGCCGGTGGCGTCGAGGTCGAGCTTGTAGCGTTTGTTGTCCACCGCCATGCTGCTGTTGCCGCGGATGTGGTGGTGCGAGCCTGTGCCGCTGATGAGCAGGTTGACGTTGTCAATCATGGCCGCGCCGCCGGAGACGGCGATGTGTTCGCCTTTAATATCGGCACTCAACGGACGGTTGATATCTGGCGAACCTTTAAGCTTGAAGTCGAGGGTGCGGATGTTGACGGTATCGGCGACTTTGAAGTTGCGCGCTTCTCCGTTCAAATCGGCTTCAAGGGTTTTGAGGCCGTCTGAAAAACTGCCGGAGATGTAGCCGCGCGCGTTGAGCAGGCCGCCCAAGCCGAAGCCGAAACGCGACAAATCGGGGGCGGTAATGTTGAGGTTGAGGCGGTCGCCTTTTTTGCCGAAGCTGCCGTTGGTTTTGATGACGTTGCTGCCGAGGGTCAGGTCGGTCAGGGCGCGCGAGAGGTGTTTGTTTTCATAGGCGACGTCGGCTTTGCCACTGAGCGGAACGCCGTTGAGCGTACTCGGTGCAAACTGCATTTTGCCGGCGAATTTTTCTTGCGCCAGTATGCCGGTCAAGTTGATGTTGCCGTTGACGCTGCCTTGCGGAAGCTGCGGATCGATGCGCGCAGGGTTGAAGGCTTTGCTGACGATGTCCAGCTGCAGTTTGCGGTCTTTGAAGAGTTCGAGCGAGCCTTTGGCGTTGAGCTCGCCACCGTTTTGCGGAACCAGGCGGACTTTGTCGAGCTTGAGCGTGCGCTGGCCGAGCTGTTTGTCGGTTTGGAAAAACAGCATGCCGTCTGTACGCGCAAATCCGCTGTCGAGATTCCAGTTGACAACGGGGGAGGAGGTTTCGCCTTTGACGTCGATACTGCCGTTCAGACGGCCTGCGATGTTTTGACGGACGAAGTCGTCTGCGCCGGTATTGTTGATGCCCAGTGCGAGTTTGAGCTGGTCTTGGGCGGTGTCGATTGAGCCGGATACGTCGATGCTGCCATCTTTGAGCAGGTCGACACCGATGTCTTCAATCATGACCGTGCCTTTATCGTCAACGATGAATTCGCCGAGGATGCGTTTGACGGGGATATGGTTTTCATCGGCAAAACCGGCTTGGTCGTTTTCCAAGTCAATCGAGCCTTCCAGCGCAACGCCGTCGGTAAAGGACGGAATGGTGGTGGCATCGAAATTCAGGCGCGCTTTGGGCAGGCTGGGCAGGAAGGCCTGCGGATTGATGTTGGAACCTTTAACCAGGATTTCGCCGACGGTTTCATTGAGGCTGTCGGCGAATGGGTGGATGGTGGATTTGGCAGACAAATGAACGTTGTCGCCGTCGAGCAGCAGGTCAGTGGATACGTCTTGCAGGCTGCCCCATAGGCGCACCGTACCATGTAGGGTTTCGCCCTCAAGCTGGCCTTTGGTATAGATGGCGGTATTGAGGACGTAGGGTTTGTTCAAACCGACCACCACCGCGCCTGTCGAGCTGCTCCAAGGCGTGTCGGCGGTTTTGATGTGGAGGCGGTGTTCTTTTTTGTCGTAATGATAGGCCGCGTGCAGATGGTCGAGATAGACGGTCTGCTTGTCAAAACGCTTGCCCACGCTGATTTTGCCGGTTTCCAAACGGTCGAGATAGGCGGTAACGGGCAGGTCTATGCTGTCGGGTAGGCCTTTTGAAGGCTCTTCTTCTTTGGGCGGCGTGCGTTTGGTCACGATGGCGATGTCGCCGGCCACGACTTCGGTAATGTGCAAGGACGGACGGGTCAGCTCGGACGGTTTCCAATCAAAGCGGAAGCTGCTGATTTTGACATCCGCACCTTCTGTTTCAATCAACCATTTGTCGCCTTCAAAACCTTCAATCAGCGTACCCTTCAGCGTATCCGAAGAGATTTTGACGCCGAACCATGACGGGATCTTGTACAAACCGAAACGCAAACCCGATTCCGTACCGACCAGCCAGCCGATTGCGCCGGCGGAAACGGTCAATACGCCCAAGGCGGACAGGACAAAGCCGCGCAACAGGCGTTTTTTGCGCTTTGGCGGGGCGGGCTGTTGTTCAGACGGCGTGGAAGTGTTTGCAGTATCGGTCATGATATTTTTCTGTTTGTCTGTTGTTCAGACGGCCTGAAATGGCTGAGGCCGTCTGAAAGAATGGATGGTGTATGTTTGTTAAAACCTTGTGCCCAAGCTGATGTGCCAGCGGATTTTTTTGTCGTGATGGCCGTAGGCAATGTCGAAGGAGAACGGTGCAACCGGGCTGAACCAGCGTACACCCAAGCCGGTACCGTGTTTTAAGGTCATGTGTTTGAAGTTGCTTGCCGCATCGCCAACATCGTGGAAGATGGCGCCGGAGAAGCTTTTGGTAACCGGGAATTGATATTCGAGGCTGCCGACCACCAAGGCGCGTTGCGGCAGGACGGAGCCGTTGGGGCCGGCCAAGCCGATGCTGTCGAGTTCGTAACCGCGTACGGAAGTTGCGCCGCCGGTGCGGAACATCAGGCTGGACGGTACTTCTTCGCCTTCGCGGGCATAAACGTAGCCTGCTTGTCCGCGTACGATGAATGTACCGATTTTTTTGTTTTCAGGTGTGAAGAAATAGCCTGCGCGTGCCGTGGCGCGTGCCATTTGGGTGGAGGAGAGGAATTTGCCCAAAGTTGCCCCGATTTTGCCGTCGAGGTAGTAGCCGTTTTGAGGGTGCAGCTCGGTTTCGATGCTTTGTCGTTTCCATGAGGCGGTCAGCATGGTGGCATGGCTTCGGCCCAAATCGTAGCTGGTGTCGGGGACTTTGCGGTCTTCGGTAATGAATTCGAGGCCGAAGCGGGCATCGATATTGTTGCGGTCGCGGACATACCAAATACCGCTGGTCAGGGCGCGTTTTTCAAGGTTTTGCGTGGTCGAGCGGTTGTAGGAAACGTTGCTGGTCCAGTAGTTGCCGCGGTTGTTGCGCGGTTGGCTGATACCGGCGGCCAGCGTGGTCTCGTATTTGTCCATGTCCCAAACGATGGAACCGATGTAACCTTTGTTAAAGAGGTTGTAATAGTCGTAGGCGATACGGCCGCCGATTCCGTATTCGGAGTCGTAGCGGATACCGGTTTCCAGTTTGTGGCGTTTGACTTCGGTCACGTTGATTTTGACGGGAACGCGGTCGCCCTGCAGTTGGTCGAAGTCGGCTTGTACGGACGCGCCGGAGTAGTGGCCGTTTTGCTCGAGCGCCTGTTGTAGGTCGAGGATTTTGTCCAAGTCGTAAGGCGAACCAGGGTGGAAACGCGCCATACCGGAAACCACGCTCTCAGGGTAGCGACGTGCGCCGGTGATTTGGAAATCGCCGAAGTAAATGGGGCGGTTGCTCTCCACGATGACGTTCAAGTCGGCTTTTTGGGTATTGGGATTGATGGTGGCTTGAGTGGTGGTGAGTTTTGCCAAAGGATATTTTTTGCGTGTTACCGCGCTGAGGACGGAGGTTTTACTTGCACTCCAGCCGTCTTGGTCGAAGTTTTCGCCAACGGGCTGCTGCCAGTTTTCCATCGCATTTTGGTAGTACTCGGCCAAGTTGTCGTCATTCAATACGTCGCCGAGGATGGCCACGCTGACGTTGTCGACTTTGGTGCGCGGGCCGGGGGTGACGTTGACGGTATAGCTCTCGCCGTGGTCTTGAATATTGACGTTGCTGTTGAAGTAGCCTTTGGTCCGGAGCATGGTTTTGACGTTGTCGGGTGCCTCTTCGGCGAGGAAGCCGACCTGCTCTTTATCCAGCTCTTCTTCCTGCTGCTGGGTAATCAGCGGCAGGTATTCTTCAAGCATTTCTTTGACTTCGCTGTCTTGGGTGTCGATTTTGACGGGGAATTTGGGCTTGAGTTTGCCTGTTTGGTCGTCTTTGGGCTGTTTGGGCATTTCGGATTCGGGAACGGCCTCGTAGTCTTCCGCTTTGGGAACGGAAGTATCTACTGCCAACGCGTGTCCGTAGGCGAGCGCCAATGATGCAAATAAAACAGGGTAGGTCAGTTTGGTCATGATGTGTGTTCGACAGCGACAATTCTTCAGTTTGGGGATTTTAACATTATTTCTGCAAGGTTTCAGGCTATGGTTATAAACGGAAATTTAGCGCGATAACGTTGCAAAATGCGACTTAAAGGGCGGATTTTGGTTTATTTCTATCTGATTGTAATATTTATGTTTTTGTATTTTTACTGGTGAAGTTGCCTTTGTATTCGGCCTTATGGCGCAGATTTCAGGCCGTCTGAAAGCAAGATATAGAGAAGTAAAGCAACGGTATGGGTATATTCTTAAAGTAGGGTTTGAGCAGGTTTCACTGTATTCTTGGCATAAAGTGCCAATTGTGTCATAAATGTTAAACTTTAATGCCGTTTTTGTGAGGTGTGCATGAAAACCTCGCCGACAAATGATTTTTTATTTTAGAATGTAAGACTTTTTTAACATATCTTTAAATTGTGAAGGAACGGATATGGCAAGTGGCAATCCGATTTTGAACGCGCTCAATCGCGTCAGCCTGGTGGCACAAATCGCCATCGGCTTGGTTTTAGGTATTCTTGTGGGCGCAGTTGCGCCGCAAGTCGGTATCAGCGCAGGACTGCTGGGCAGCCTGTTTGTCGGTGCGCTTAAGGCTATCGCGCCGATTTTGGTATTTGTTTTGGTGACTGCCGCCATTGCGCAACACCAAAAAGGCAATCAGGCCCACATCAAACCGATTTTGATTTTGTATATTTTGGGTACGTTTGCAGCGGCAGTGGTGGCAGTCATTGCCAGTATGGCATTCCCGACCACGCTGATTCTGCGTACGGCCGGTGATGTATCCGTTGCGCCGCCTTCCGGCATTATCGAAGTGTTGAAAACGCTGCTGATGAATTTGGTGGCCAACCCGATTAACGCTCTGGCCAATGCCAACTATATCGGTATTTTGGCTTGGGCCCTGATATTGGGTGCGGCTTTGCGCCATCACGGTTCGGATACGACCCGCCAAGTGGTGGCCGACTTGGCCGATACCGTTTCGACAGTTGTGAAATGGATTATCCGTTTTGCGCCGTTGGGTATTTTCGGCTTGGTGTCCTCTACCATTGCGGAAACCGGTTTTGAAGCGCTTGCCGGCTATATGCAGCTGTTGGCCGTATTGCTCGGCTGTATGCTGTTTATTGCGTTGGTGGTCAACCCGATTATTGTGTGGTCGCAAATCCGCAGCAATCCTTTCCCGCTGGTGTTTACCTGCCTGCGCGAAAGCGGCGTGTATGCCTTCTTCACCCGTTCTTCCGCCGCCAATATCCCTGTGAACATGGCATTGGCGAAAAAACTGGGTCTGCACGAAGACACTTACTCTATCTCCATTCCATTGGGTGCAACCATCAATATGGCCGGTGCGGCCATCACCATTACCGTTTTGGCAATGGCTGCGGCGTATACACAAGGCATTACGGTTGACTTCGCCACTGCATTGCTGCTGAGCCTGGTGGCTACCGTCAGCGCGTGCGGCGCATCCGGTGTGGCCGGCGGTTCATTGCTGCTGATTCCTTTGGCGTGCAGCCTGTTCGGTATCGATAACGATGTGGCTATGCAGGTGGTTGCCGTCGGCTTCATCATCGGCGTGATTCAAGACTCTGCAGAAACTGCGTTGAACTCTTCCACCGACGTTTTGTTTACTGCCGCTGCCGATTTGGGTCGTCAACGTAAAGAGTAATTTTTAGGATTAGCCTAAATCCAGCAAAGGCCGTCTGAAAAGTTTCAGACGGCCTTTGTTTTATGCAAAGCAAAGGGATTTTTAGATGGTCAAATCGATAGATTGGTTTGGTCGGATTGACGGTATCCGCTGTCATCAGTCGGATTTTTCCCGTAAAATACAGTCTTGAATGTATTTGAGTTATCCTTTTCAGACGGCCTGGCCGTCTTATCAAATTTGCAAAAACAATGATTAAAAAAATATTCTCATGGTTCGAGTCCCGCATCGACCCTTATCCAGAAGCCGCTCCGAAAACGCCAGAAAAAGGGTTGTGGCGGTTTATTTGGAGCAACATTGAAGGCGTGCGCAAATGGATTGCCGTGTTGGCCGTGTTTACGGTCGGCGTCGGCATCATGGAAGCCTTGATGTTCCAGTTTATGGGCAAGGTGGTCGACTGGCTCGGCGCTTATACGCCGCAAACGCTTTTTGTTGAAAAAGGCCATGCATTAATCGGCATGATGGCCATGGTGGCATTTTTTGCCGTTTGGACCTTTTTCGCTTCCAATGTACGCCTGCAAACCCTGCAAGGCGTGTTCCCCATGCGCCTGCGCTGGAATTTCCACCGCCTGATGCTGGGTCAAAGCCTGGGCTTTTATCAGGACGAGTTTGCCGGCCGCGTGTCCGCCAAAGTCATGCAAACCGCGCTGGCGCTGCGTGATGTTGTGATGACCGTTGCCGATATGGTTGTGTATGTGCTGGTGTACTTCATCACTTCCGGCGTGATTCTGTCCTCATTCGATGCCTGGCTTATCGTGCCGTTTATCTGCTGGATGATTGGATTCGCGATGATTATGCGTTTCCTGATTCCCAAGCTCGGCAGAACCGCTGCGCGTCAGGCCGATGCGCGCTCGCTGATGACCGGCCGCATTACCGACGCCTATTCCAATATCGCCACCGTCAAACTCTTCTCACACGGCGCACGCGAGGCCGCTTATGCCAAGCAGTCGATGGAAGAATTTATGGTAACCGTCCATGCCCAAATGCGTTTGGCAACGCTGCTGCACACCTGCAGCTTTATCGTCAACAGCTCACTGACCGTCGGCACAACCGCCTTGGGTATTTGGCTTTGGTATCACGGCCAAGTCGGCGTGGGCGCGGTAGCCACCGCCACGGCCATGGCATTGCGTGTGAACGGTTTGTCGCAATACATCATGTGGGAATCCGCCCGATTGTTTGAAAACATCGGTACCGTCAACGACGGCATGGCCACCCTGTCCAAACCCCACACCATCCTCGATAAGCCGCAAGCCCTGCCGCTGAAAGTTACCCGGGGCGAAATCAAGTTTGAACACGTCGATTTCTCCTACGAAGCCGGCAAACCGCTCCTCAACGGCTTTAACCTGAACATCAAACCCGGCGAAAAAGTCGGCTTGATCGGCCGCAGCGGCGCGGGCAAATCCACCATCGTCAACCTACTCCTGCGCTTTTACGAACCGCAAAGCGGCACGATTTCGATCGACGGCCAAAACGTGGACAGCGTAACCCAAGAAAGTCTGCGCGCCCAAATCGGTTTGGTAACGCAAGACACTTCTCTGCTGCACCGCTCCGTGCGCGACAACATTATCTACGGCCGCCCCGACGCCACAGACGCCGAAATGATTTCCGCCGCCGAACGCGCCGAAGCCGCCGATTTCATCCCTAACCTTTCCGACGCCAAAGGCCGGCGCGGCTATGACGCACACGTCGGCGAACGCGGCGTGAAACTTTCCGGCGGTCAGCGTCAACGCATCGCCATCGCCCGCGTTATGCTCAAAGACGCGCCGATTCTGTTGCTTGACGAAGCCACCAGCGCGCTCGACTCTGAAGTCGAAGCCGCCATCCAAGAAAGCCTCGACAAAATGATGGAAGGCAAAACCGTGATTGCCATCGCCCACCGCCTCTCCACCATCGCCGCGATGGACCGCCTCATCGTCTTGGACAAAGGCCGCATCATCGAAGAAGGCAGCCACACCGAGTTGCTCGCGAAACAAGGCCTGTACGCCAAACTTTGGGCGCACCAAAGCGGCGGTTTCTTGAGTGAGCATGTCGAGTGGGAAAACAATTAAACGCTTTGAAAGAAGATAACAGGCCGTCTGAAAAAAACAATAATTTAGATCGTGCTTAATTTGATGTCATGAATTAAAATGGTTGGGTAATTCAACGATAATCTACGCTAACTTTAGAAAGGCAATATGAAACGATCTATCAAATATTTGAGTATGGCTGTACTTGCACTTACAACCAATGCATGGGCAGGAAGTGCAGAAGAAGAGTTGCTGAACGCATTTGTAAAATGTGATGCATCTATGTTTGATATCTTGAAAAACAAACAGGAGCCATTGAGCAAATATGCTCCGATTGAAAAAGTAGGCAAGACTGCACGTTTTCAGTTAGGTAGTGCCGATGAAGATGGGAAAAGACAGGTCATCTTCAATAAACCGATAATATTAAACGGCATACGTTTTGTTAGTTTCGATACAATATATTCGGAATTTCCATTTAATGAGACCGGTAAAAATCCTGTTTTTTATTTCTGGGGGTTTGAGGTCGAAGAAGCACGGGCTGCTGATTTGGTGGTCAAGTTCCCGCAATGGGGGTTGAAACCGATGGGTAAAAACTTCGCAACGCCTTCACAAATTATTATTAACAGTCACCAGTCTGTACGCTGGCAACCTAATATGCAAGCAACGACTGGTTCGATACCGGCGAAAAATACAGTAGAAAAATTGCTGATCTTGGAAGAGAGTAATGGTAAAACTTCTCTCTACTGCACTATTCAGGGTTATCCGAACGACAAATTGATTCGTCGTGAACGACTTGATCTAATCGGGGGAAAGTAAAATGAAAAAGTTAGCTGTTTTTTTGATGACAATTTGTTTGCCAATCTCAGTATTTGCTGATAGGCCAAGATTTTTGCCAATGCTGGATGGTGCTCAGAGTCGTGTTTATGCAGATATGGAAAGTATCAAGAATCATCCTCACAACCCAAATTTGTTAGTATATGATGTGATAACTAATTTTGATGATACGAATAAAAATTTGGCAGGTACTTCCATGATAGAGAAGCACTATCTGGATTGTCTGAACAGGATTGATATTATGAATCCGGAGCCGGCAAAACTATACAGTCGTCATTTCGGGAAAGGGAAATTATTGCATGAGATCCCAATGGAATCTGAACGGTTTGAAATGAAAGAGATTTCGACGATGAGTATTCTATCTGCTACTGTGTGTAGTGTCGGCGGCCATGATTTTGGCGGTAATCCGAATGCTTTAGAAGATATGGGAAAAGCGTTGGATAAAATGGATAAGAAGAAAGGTCGAAAAAGATAAATCTCAAGGCCGTCTGAAAACATTTTCAGACGGCCTTTATTAATGAATCAAAGGACAGGCGGGATAACCGCCCTTTGTCAGTTGAAGCCTTAGTTTTTTACAGCCCCAGCGACCAAGCATTTTGGTGTTCGGACAAATCTTCCAAGCGGTTTTCGTAATGGGCGAAGATTTCTTCGATGATTTCGTCTTCGTCGTCGATGACGCGGATCAGGTTCAAATCCTCTTCCAAAATCAGGTTTCTGCCCAACAATTGCTCGCGTATCCAGTCCAACAGACCCGCCCAAAATGCTTTGCCCACTAAGATAATCGGTCGGTCGGGCGTTTTGCCGGTTTGCACCAAAGTCAGGCTTTCAAACAATTCGTCCAACGTGCCGAAACCGCCGGGCATGACGACATACGCCACGGCGTGTTTGACGAACATGACTTTGCGCGGGAAGAAGTGTTGGAATTTAATCGACAAATCTTGATACGGATTGGCTTTTTGCTCGTGCGGCAACACGATATTCAGTCCCACCGCCGGACTTGCGCCTGCAAACGCGCCTTTGTTGGCTGCTTCCATAATGCCCGGTCCGCCGCCGGAAATCACGGAAAATCCGGCATCCGACAGTTTGCGTGCCAAGCGCAATGTGAACGCGTAGTCGGGATGGTTTTCGGGCGTGCGCGCGCTGCCGTAAATGCTGACGGCCGGCTGAATGGCGCGTAATTCTTCGCCGGCTTCGACAAATTCGGAAATAATCTTCAATACATGATACGACTCGCGCGCCTGAATATCGCGGCGGGTTTCGTCGGGCAGCATGGGTTTGGGCAGTTTTTTGAGCAGGCTCACGGCTTTTCCTTCGTGTTTTGTGTGCCGTATTGTAACCCGAAAGGGGCGGGCCGTCTGAAAGTTGGGTTTCGGCGGCAAGTGTGCCTGCCACATCTTCAAAAGCCCGTTACAATATCTGCTTTTATTCCGACTGCTCCGCCATGCTCGACATTATCCACCGCGACAGCCGCACCATCGCCGTCAACAAACCTGCCGGAATGCTGGTGCACCGAAGCTGGTTAGACAAACACGAAACCCGTTTTGCCGTGCAAACCCTGCGCGACCAAATCGGGCAACACGTCTATCCCGTCCACCGCCTCGACCGTCCGACTTCCGGCGTCTTGCTGTTTGCCCTCGATACGGAAGCCGCACGATTATTGACGCAGCAGTTTGAAAACAAAACCATCGAAAAAATTTATTGGGCGATTGTTCGCGGCCATCTGCCTTCAGACGGCCTGATTGATTACGCCCTCAAATATATGCCCGACAAAATCGCCGAAGCGCAGACCGAAGCCACTTTGCAGGAAGCGCAAACCGCCTACCGTTGTCTGGCGCAAACCGAGTTGCCGTTCCAATCCGCGCTGCGTTATCCGACCTCGCGTTATTCGTGGGCCGAACTTACGCCGCACACCGGCCGCAAACACCAACTCCGCCGCCATATGAAACACATTTTCCACCCCATCGTCGGCGACACCAACTACGGCGATTTGCGCCAAAACCATGCCGTTGCCGAACATATCGGCACGCAACGCCTGATGTTGCACGCGCGAAGCCTCAGTTTTCAAAGCATAGAAGACGGCAGCCGGATGACCGTGCAAGCACCGATAGACAACGACTGGCGGATTTGGTTGGAAAAATTCAAAACCGAGGCCGTCTGAAAACCCAAACCGCACATTTTCAGACGGCCCGGTCATGGAAAAAAACAGGCAAATCCCTTACAATACGCCCCTAAAATTTTGAAAGAACACAAGAATCATGGAAGCCGAAGTAATCAACCAGCTTAACAACACCCTAAATGACTTGGAGAAGCGCAGCGAAGACATCCGCGTCTATATGGACTATCAGGGAAAGAAAGACCGATTGGAAGAAGTCATCGGCCTCTCCGAAGACCCGGAACTCTGGAACGACCCCAAACGCGCCCAAGAAATTGGCAAAGAGCGCAAAATCCTCGAAGGTATCGTGTTGACGCTCGACAACATCGCATCAGGCATTGAAGACAACCGCATGCTGATTGAAATGGCCGTCGAAGAAAACGACGAAGAAGGTTTCGCCGCCGTGCAGGAAGATGTGGCCGGTTTGGAAAAACAAATGGCCGACCTCGAATTCAAACGAATGTTCAACCAGCCTGCCGACCCGAACAACTGCTTTATCGACATCACCGCAGGCGCGGGCGGTACCGAAGCCGAAGACTGGGCGGGCATGCTGTTCCGCATGTACAGCCGCTACGCCGAGCGCAAAGGCTTTAAAATCGAAATCCTTGAAGAAGACGACGGCGAAATCGCGGGCATCAACCGCGCCACCATCCGCGTGGAAGGCGAATACGCCTACGGCCTGCTGCGTACCGAAACCGGTGTTCACCGCTTGGTGCGCTATTCGCCGTTTGACTCGAACAACAAACGCCATACGTCTTTTTCATCCGTGTTTGTGTACCCCGAAATCGACGATTCCATCGAAATCGAAATCAACCCGGCCGATTTGCGTATCGACACTTACCGCGCATCCGGTGCCGGCGGTCAGCACATCAACAAAACCGACTCCGCCGTGCGTATTACCCACGAGCCGACAGGGATTGTGGTGCAATGTCAAAATGACCGCTCGCAACACGCCAACAAAGCCGCCGCGATGGAAATGTTGAAATCCAAACTGTACGAATTGGAAATGCGCAAACGCAACGAAGAGAAACAGGCGTTGGAAGAAGGCAAGTCCGATGTGGGTTGGGGCAGCCAAATCCGTTCGTACGTCTTGGACTCCTCGCGCATTAAAGACTTGCGCACAGGCTACGAAGTCGGCAACACCAAAGCCGTATTGGACGGCGACTTGGACGGCTTCATCGAAGCCAGCCTGAAACAAGGTGTGTAAACCGTAAGAGATAAACAGGCCGTCTGAAAGATTTCAGACGGCCTGTTTGTTAGTAACTATACCTACGACTACTGAAAAAATTAAATTGAAAAAAAATCTAAATCTATAAAATATAGAAACGGAAATAAAAGTCCGTGTATCTGAAAACTTAAGTATAGAATGGAGCAATAATGGCAAATAATCAGACAGGCAACAGTAACCCAAACTGGCCAAGCAAAACAGGTAATCCGTCAGGCGGCGGACGTGGTAACAATCCCCCGTCAGGTAGCGGAAAATCTGGTGGGGGCAAAAAATAAACAATTTCTTTAAGCCCTACTTTTTTAAGTAGGGCTTTATTTTATCTGTTATTTGTATCACATAGTTTTCAGGCAGCCTGAAACTACTCTAAAGTCTTATCAGCCTAAATGGAATACCGAACGCAGTAAATATATCTGTTTTCGGCCACATGAAAAATACAATATAGAAAATCTAAAAATTAATGGGTTTTTGAATATGTAGGGCATGACGGAGATGGCCGCGATATCCTTGTTATGTAGCTATTGAGTTCTTTTTAGATACGAATCTTAATCTTTCTGTAAAAATATGCTTTTTAATGTTTTGCAAATGCAAAGATTGGCGGTAATATATAGTTTCTATAAAAATGATTGGTAGGTGCAATAGGCCGTCTGAAGCCTGATCCTGTCCAATATAATTAGGAGAACTTATTAAATGTCCGGTCAAAAGCTGTCTTCTGCCGAGAAAACTTTCTTCGGCCATCCTTTGCAATTATCCACCCTATTCCATATTGAGCTGTGGGAGCGTTTTTCCTTCTACGGTATGCAGGGCATCCTGCTGATTTATCTGTATTACGCCGCGAATCAAGGCGGTTTGGGTATGGATAAAGCCTTGGCCGGCGGCATTGTCGGCGCGTACGGTGGCAGCGTTTACCTGTCCACCATTCTCGGTGCGTGGTTGGCCGACCGCATTTGGGGTGCGGAGCGTACCCTGTTTATCGCCGGCATCGTCGTGATGACCGGCCATATTTTATTGGCGATCGTACCGGGTTTGATGGGATTGCTGCTGGGCTTGGTGTTTATCGCGCTGGGTAGCGGCGGCGTGAAATCGTCTGCCGGTTCGATGGTCGGTTCTTTGTATGAACGGGAAGACCTGCGCGAATTACGCGATGCCGGTTTCTCCATTTTCTATATTTCCATCAATATCGGCGGTTTCTTAGGCCCTTTGTTGACCGGTATTTTGCAAGACAGAATGGGTTTCCATTACGGTTTCGGCGCAGCGGCCGTCGGTATGGCATTTGGCCTGCTGTGGTATTCGCGCGGCCGTAAAAACCTGCCGCATACTCCGGCTCCGAATCCGTTGCGTCCTGAAAAGATACAGACTGCAATAGCTGTCGGCGTGTTGCTGGTTTTGGTGTTGAGCAGCGTGATTGCTTCCGGCGCGCTCAATCTTGAGAACTTTTCACGCTGGCTTTTGGGCGTGGTCATTATCACCGTTATCGCTTATTTTGCACGCTTGCTGGGCAGCAGCCAAGTTGAGGCAGCCAATAAACGTTACATCATGGCCTATATTCCGCTGTTTTTGACTATTTGTATGTTCTGGGCGGTTTGGTTTCAGGTGTACACCGTTGCAACGGTTTATTTTGACGAAACGGTTGACCGTACTTTCTTCGGCTTTACCGTGCCTGTTTCATGGAAAGATTCGATACAGGCCATGTGGGTGGTCCTCTTTTCCGGCGTGATGGCGGCGGTGTGGACGAAAATGGGCAAACGCCAACCTAAAACGCCGTTGAAGTTTGCACTGGCCATGTTGGTAACCGGCGTCTCTTATTTGAGTTTTATTCCGTATATTTCATCCGGAACCCCGATGCCGATTATCGTGTTTATGCTGGTGTTGCTGGCGATTACGATAGGCGAGCTGATGCTGTCACCGATTTCGCTGTCGTTTTCTACCAAAATCGCACCGAGCATGTTTAAAACACAAATGGTTGCTTTGAATTTTTTGGCATTGTCCATCGGCTTTACTTTGGGCGGAGTGTTGTTTAAAGACTACTACAATGCTCAGTCGCCATTGGATTTCTACTGGATGCTGGCCACCATCGGCGCAGTAACCTGCGGTATCCTGTTGGTACTCGCCCCGGTATTGAACCGCATGCTCAAAGGTGTCGATTGATTTGTCCATTTAAATGGATGTGATGTATACAGGCCGTCTGAAAATAATCTATTTCAGACGGCCTCATGTTTTATTGGGAATTGGAAAGAGGGCGGATTCGGGGCATAAATCGGATAGGCGGAGAATCCGAATGAAATGATACATGATTAAACTGAAATTAAAATTGTGAAATATTAAATAAGAATAATAATTGTTCTCACAACTTTATTGAATTTATTGAGGTTTTTTTGCTGATTTGCTGATATTTACCTTTAAATGGCTTTTGAAATTCGATAAAATGGTAATCTATTTTTAAGATTTGTCTGTCAACCAGTTAGGTACGACCATGTTGGCCAGTTATTTCCCCGTCCTCGTATTCATCCTCGTCGGCCTTGCGGCCGGCGTGCTGTTTATTCTGCTCGGCACGATTTTAGGCCCGAAACGCCACTACGCCGAAAAAGACGCGCCTTACGAATGCGGTTTTGAAGCCTTTGAAAACGCAAGGATGAAGTTCGACGTGCGCTATTACCTCGTCGCCATCCTCTTCATCCTGTTCGATTTGGAGGTCGCGTTCATGTTGCCGTGGGCTGTCGTGTTCAAAGATTTGGGCGCATACGGCTTCTGGTCTATGCTGGTGTTTATCGTCGTTCTGACGGTAGGCTTTATTTACGAATGGAAAAAAGGTGCGCTGGAATGGGAATAGAAGGCGTTTTGAAAAAAGGTTTCATCACCACCAGCGCGGATACGGTGTTGAACTATATGCGTACCGGTTCATTGTGGCCGGTTACTTTCGGCTTGGCCTGCTGCGCCGTGGAAATGATGCATGCGGGTATGGCGCGTTATGACCTTGACCGTTTCGGTATCATTTTCCGTCCGTCCCCACGTCAGGCCGACCTGATGATTGTGGCAGGTACGCTGACCAACAAAATGGCGCCTGCCCTGCGCCGCGTATACGACCAGCTCGCCGAGCCGCGTTGGGTATTGTCTATGGGCTCATGTGCCAACGGCGGCGGCTATTATCATTACTCTTATTCCGTTGTGCGCGGTGCCGACCGCGTCGTGCCGGTAGACGTTTATGTGCCGGGTTGTCCGCCGACTGCGGAAGCCCTGATTTACGGCCTGATTCAGCTCCAACAAAAAATCAAGCGCACTTCCACCATCGCGCGTGACGAGTAAGGAGAGGACGATATGGCAAGCATTCAAAACTTATACGAGACCGTCATCGGCGTGCTTGGCGATCAGGCAAGCAAAGTCATTTCAGCTTTGGGCGAGATTACCGTCGAGTGTCTGCCCGAACACTATATTTCAGTCATGACCGCATTGCGTGACCATGAAGAGCTGCATTTCGAGCTTCTGGTTGACTTGTGCGGTGTCGATTACAGCACTTACAAAAACGAAGTATGGCAGGGCAAACGCTTTGCCGTCGTCAGTCAGTTGCTTTCCGTTAAAAACAATCAACGCATCCGCGTACGCGTCTGGGTTTCAGACGACGACTTCCCCGTAGTCGAATCCGTAGTCGATATTTACAATAGCGCGGATTGGTACGAACGCGAAGCCTTCGATATGTACGGCATCATGTTCAACAACCACCCGGACTTGCGCCGCATCCTGACCGATTACGGCTTTGTCGGACATCCGTTCCGCAAAGACTTCCCGATTTCCGGCTATGTGGAAATGCGTTACGACGAAGAGCAAAAACGCGTGATTTACCAACCTGTTACCATTGAGCCGCGCGAGATCACGCCGCGTATCGTCCGTGAGGAGAACTACGGTGGCCAATAAATTAAGAAACTACACCATCAACTTCGGCCCGCAACACCCTGCGGCGCACGGCGTATTGCGTATGATTTTGGAGTTGGAGGGCGAAACCATCGTCCGCGCCGACCCGCATATCGGCCTCCTGCATCGCGGTACTGAAAAACTGGCTGAAACCAAAACCTATCTGCAAGCCCTGCCCTATATGGACCGCTTGGACTACGTCTCCATGATGGTCAACGAGCAGGCATACTGCTTGGCGGTAGAAAAACTCGCCGGCATTGATGTACCTATCCGCGCCCAGTATATTCGTGTGATGTTCGCCGAAGTAACGCGCATCCTCAATCACTTGATGGGCATCGGTTCGCACGCATTCGACATCGGTGCGATGACCGCCATCCTTTACGCCTTCCGCGATCGCGAAGAGCTGATGGACTTGTACGAAGCCGTGTCCGGCGCACGTATGCACGCAGCCTACTTCCGTCCTGGCGGCGTTTACCGCGACCTGCCCGACTTCATGCCCAAATACGAGAGCAGCAAATTCCGCAACGCCAAAGTATTGAAGCAGCTCAACGAATCCCGTGAAGGCACCATGCTCGACTTTATCGACGCCTTCTGCGAACGTTTCCCGAAAAACATCGATACACTCGAAACCCTCCTGACCGACAACCGTATTTGGAAACAGCGTACCGTCGGCATCGGCGTTGTCACTCCTGAGCGCGCCATGCAAAAAGGCTTTACTGGCGTTATGTTGCGCGGTTCAGGCGTGGAATGGGACGTGCGTAAGACACAACCTTACGAAGTGTACGACAAAATGGATTTCGACATCCCCGTTGGCGTCAACGGCGACTGCTACGACCGTTACCTCTGCCGTATGGAAGAAATGCGTCAATCCGTACGCATCATCAAACAATGTTCCGAGTGGTTGCGTGTCAATCCGGGTCCGGTCATTACCACAAACCACAAATTCGCTCCGCCCAAACGTACCGAAATGAAAACAGGTATGGAAGACCTGATTCACCATTTCAAACTCTTTACCGAAGGTATGCACGTTCCTGAGGGCGAGACCTACACCGCTGTCGAACATCCGAAAGGCGAGTTCGGCGTTTACATCATTTCAGACGGCGCAAACAAACCCTACCGCCTGAAAATCCGCGCACCCGGCTTTGCCCACCTGCAAGGTATGGACGAAATGGCAAAAGGCCACATGCTGGCCGACGTCGTTGCCATCATCGGCACGCAAGACATCGTATTCGGGGAAGTGGACAGGTAAGCCGCAAAAAAAACAGCCTGCACTTTTCAGGCTGCCTGAAAGCTGGGCAAACAAATACGAGGAATATTAGAAATGAATTTTTGGCATATGCAGATGCATCCAACTGGCGAAATGGAATTTTCTGAAAACATTGATTGGATTTTAGAACACAAAAAAATCATCGGTTTGGGACAGTGGAAAGGCGGAGAAGGTCAAATTGCCGCATTTATCAATGAAATTCAGGTTAATGACATTGTTGCGCTAAAACGCGGTCAAGAATTGATTGCGCTTGTCCAAGTTACCGGCGGAGCATATAAGGTTACCGATGATGCAAATCCGGAAACTGCATGGATTGTGAACCGCCGTCCTATCCGCGTATTGGATTGGGCGATTGACCCAAAAATATTAAAACAGCCGCGCGGTACACTAAACCGCTGCGCCAATGATGATGTGGAAACCACTCAAACCATTAAACAATGGTATGAAGCCGTAGTGAAATCATTTGCAAAACGAAGAGTGGATTTAACCGTTTAAATTAGTCTTCAGGCAGTCTGAAACCTGCCCATCATTTTATCGAGAATAAAACCATGTTATCCGCACAATCGTTGCAACAAATCGACACAGAACTGGCCAAATACCCAGCTGATCGCCACCGCTCCGCCATTATGGGTGCGCTGCGTATTGCCCAGACCGAAAAAGGCTGGCTTGCTCCTGAGACCATCGCCTTTGTCGCAAACTATATCGGCATCTCGCCTGCACAAGCCTACGAAGTCGCTACTTTCTACAATATGTACGACCTTGAGCCCGTCGGCAAATACAAACTGACCGTCTGCACCAACTTGCCCTGCGCTCTGCGTGGCGGCATGGATACCGGCGAATACCTGAAGAAAAAACTCGGTATCGGCTACGGCGAAACCACGCCCGACGGCAAATTCACCCTCGTCGAAGGCGAATGCATGGGCGCATGTGGCGATGCTCCGGTCATGCTGGTCAACAACCACAGCATGTGCAGCTTTATGACCGAAGAAGCGATTGACAAGAAACTTGCCGAACTGAAATAAAAGGCCGTCTGAAAACAACGGCTGCAACCGATACGAAAACGAACAGGCACACCAAAAATGGCTATTTACCAATCAGGCGTGATTTTTGACCAAGTGGATACCGCCAATCCCGATTGCTGGACATTGGACGAATACGTCAAACGTGGCGGCTATTCCGCCCTGCGTAAAATCCTGTCCGAAAACATCTCGCAAACCGATGTGATTGACGAAGTCAAAACCTCCGGCTTGCGCGGTCGTGGCGGTGCGGGCTTCCCGACCGGTTTGAAATGGAGCTTTATGCCCCGTTCCTTCCCAGGCGAAAAATACGTCGTCTGCAATACCGACGAAGGCGAGCCGGGTACATTTAAAGACCGCGACATCATCATGTTCAATCCTCATGCCCTGATTGAAGGCATGATTATTGCCGGTTACGCGATGGGTGCGAAAGCCGGCTACAACTACATCCACGGCGAAATTTTCGAAGGTTACCAACGTTTTGAAGCTGCTTTGGAGCAGGCGCGTGCCGCAGGCTTTTTGGGTAAAAATATTTTGGGTTCGGATTTTGAATTTGAACTCTTCGCCCACCACGGCTACGGCGCATATATTTGCGGCGAAGAAACCGCATTGCTCGAATCGTTGGAAGGAAAAAAAGGCCAGCCTCGCTTTAAACCGCCATTCCCTGCTTCGTTCGGCCTGTACGGCAAACCGACTACCATCAACAATACCGAAACGTTCTCCTCCGTCCCCTTCATTATCCGTGACGGCGGACAGGCATTTGCCGATAAAGGTATTCCGAATGCAGGTGGTACCAAATTGTTCTGTATTTCCGGTCATGTCGAGCGTCCGGGCAACTATGAAGTGCCATTGGGTACGCCGTTTGCCGAAGTCTTGAAAATGGCGGGCGGTATGCGTGGCGGTAAAAAACTTAAAGCCGTCATTCCCGGCGGTTCGTCCGCGCCCGTGTTGCCTGCCGATATCATGATGCAGACCAATATGGACTATGACTCGATTTCCAAAGCCGGCTCGATGCTGGGTTCCGGCGCGATTATCGTCATGGACGAAGACGTGTGCATGGTCAAAGCCCTTGAGCGCCTGAGCTACTTCTACTATGACGAGTCTTGCGGTCAATGTACGCCTTGTCGTGAAGGTACCGGCTGGCTCTACCGCATCGTCCACCGCATCGTAGAAGGCAAAGGCCGCATGGAAGACTTGGATTTGCTGGATTCTATCGGTAACCAAATGGCAGGCCGCACCATCTGCGCCCTTGCCGATGCCGCTGTCTTCCCAGTTCGCAGCTTTACCAAGCATTTCCGTGATGAGTTTGTGCATTACATCGAACACGGCGGACCGATGAAACCGAATAAATGGTGCTAAGTTTTCAGACGGCCTCTAAAAGAATTATTTATTAAATACCCGTAACTAGGAACGAACCATGTTACAAATCGAAATCGACGGCAAACAGGTATCTGTGGAGCAGGGCGCGACGGTAATTGAAGCCGCGCACAAGCTCGGTACTTATATCCCGCATTTCTGTTACCACAAAAAACTTTCCATCGCCGCCAACTGCCGTATGTGTTTGGTAGACGTGGAAAAAGCCCCCAAACCTCTGCCCGCCTGTGCCACGCCGGTTACAGACGGCATGATTGTGCGTACGCATTCGGCAAAAGCCCGAGAGGCGCAAGAAGGCGTGATGGAGTTCCTGCTCATCAACCATCCGCTTGATTGTCCGACCTGCGACCAAGGCGGCGAATGCCAGTTGCAGGATTTGGCGATGGGCTACGGCAAAACCACCAGCCGTTATACCGAAGAAAAACGTTCCGTCGTCGGCAAGGACATGGGTCCTTTGGTTTCCGCCGAGGAAATGAGCCGTTGTATCCACTGTACCCGTTGCGTTCGTTTCACTGAAGAAATCGCCGGCGTGCAAGAAATCGCCATGGCCAACCGCGGCGAACATTCCGAGATCATGCCTTTTATCGGCAAAGCAGTGGAAACCGAATTGTCAGGCAACGTCATCGATTTGTGTCCTGTCGGCGCATTGACCAGCAAACCGTTCCGCTTCAACGCGCGTACTTGGGAATTGAACCGCCGTAAGTCCGTTTCCGCCCATGACGCTTTGGGCAGTAATCTGATTGTGCAAACCAAAGACCATACCGTCCGCCGCGTGTTGCCGCTGGAAAACGAAGCCATCAACGAATGCTGGCTATCCGACCGCGACCGTTTTGCCTACGAAGGCCTGTATCACGAAAGCCGTCTGAAAAACCCGAAAATCAAACAGGGCGGCGAGTGGATGGACGTGGATTGGAAAACCGCGTTGGAATATGTCCGCAGCGCGATTGAATGTATCGCCAAAGACGGCAACCAAAACCAAGTCGGCGTTTGGGCCAATCCTATGAATACGGTTGAAGAGCTGTATCTGGCCAAAAAATTTGCCGACGGCTTGGGTGTTAAAAACTTTGCAACCCGTTTGCGCCAACAAGACAAACGTCTTTCAGACGGCCTTAAAGGTGCGCAATGGTTGGGACAAAGCATTGAATCTTTGGCTGACAACGATGCCGTATTGGTAGTCGGCGCGAACTTGCGCAAAGAACAGCCGCTCCTAACCGCCCGTCTGCGCCGCGCTGCCAAAGACCGTATGGCGTTGAGCGTATTGGCTAGCAGTAAAGAAGAATTGTTTATGCCGCTTCTGTCTCAAGAAGCCGCACATCCCGACGAATGGGCAGGCCGTCTGAAAAACCTGTCTGCCAATGCGGAACACGCAGTTACCGCCAGCCTGAAAAATGCTGAAAAAGCAGCAGTGATTTTGGGCGCGGAAGTGCAAAACCATCCTGATTACGCCGCCATTTATGCCGCCGCGCAAGAGCTGGCTGACGCGACCGGCGCAGTGCTGGGCATTTTGCCGCAAGCCGCCAACAGCGTTGGTGCGGATGTCTTGAATGTAAACTCCGGCGAGAGCGTTGCCGAAATGGCAAACGCGCCGAAACAGGCAGTCTTGCTGCTCAACGTCGAGCCTGAAATCGATACGGTTGACGGTGCGAAAGCGGTTGCCGCGTTGAAACAGGCGAAAAGTGTGATGGCGTTTACACCGTTTGTCAGCGAAACGCTGCTGGACGTGTGCGACGTATTGTTGCCGATTGCGCCGTTTACCGAAACATCAGGCAGCTTCATCAATATGGAAGGCCGTCTGCAATCTTTCCACGGCGTGGTACAAGGCTTCGGCGATTCGCGTCCGATGTGGAAAGTATTGCGCGTATTGGGCAACCTGTTTGACCTGCAAGGCTTTGAATACCACGATACTGCCGCGATTCTGAAAGACGCGTTAGACGCGGAAAGCCTGCAGTCCAAACTGAACAACCGTAGCACATGGACAGGGGAGGGCATTCAGACGGCCTCAGACCGCCTCGTCCGTGTCGGCGGCGTCGGTATTTATCACACTGATTCTATTGTGCGCCGTTCCGCACCGTTGCAAGAAACCAGCCATGCCGCCGTGCCTGCCGCGCGTGTAAATCCGAACACATTGGCACGCTTGGGCCTGCAAGACGGACAAACCGCTGTCGCCAAACAAAACGGCGCAAGCGTATCGGTTGCCGTCAAAGCCGATGCCGGTTTGCCTGAAAACGTGGTGCATCTGCCGCTGCATACCGAAAATGCCGCGCTGGGTGCGTTGATGGACACTATTGAACTGGCGGGAGCTTGATCATGCAAGAATGGTTCCAAAACCTCTTTGCCGCAACGCTCGGTCTGGGCGATTTGGGTATCACCGTAGGCTTGGTGGTATCCGTCATCGTCAAAATCGTGATTATCCTGATTCCGCTGATTCTGACCGTTGCCTACCTGACGTATTTCGAACGTAAAGTCATTGGATTTATGCAGCTTCGTGTCGGCCCGAACGTAACCGGCCCGTGGGGTCTGATCCAGCCGTTTGCCGACGTGTTCAAACTCTTGTTTAAAGAGGTAACCCGTCCGAAGCTGTCAAACAAAGCCCTGTTCTACATCGGCCCGATTATGTCACTCGCCCCATCTTTCGCGGCGTGGGCAGTGATTCCGTTCAACGAAGAATGGGTGCTGACCAACATCAATATCGGTCTTTTGTACATCCTGATGATTACCTCGCTGTCGGTTTACGGCGTGATCATCGCGGGCTGGGCTTCCAACTCCAAATATTCGTTCTTGGGTGCAATGCGTGCTTCCGCGCAAAGCATTTCCTACGAGATTGCCATGAGTGCCGCGCTGGTGTGCGTTGTGATGGTATCGGGCAGCATGAACTTCTCCGACATCGTTGCCGCACAAGCCAAAGGTATTGCCGGCGGTTCGGTATTCTCTTGGAACTGGTTGCCGCTCTTCCCCATCTTCATCGTCTATCTGATTTCCGCCGTTGCCGAAACCAACCGCGCGCCGTTTGACGTGGCAGAGGGTGAATCTGAAATCGTTGCCGGTCACCACGTTGAATACTCCGGCTTCGCATTCGCGCTGTTCTTCCTTGCTGAATACATTTTCATGATTCTGATTGCCGCGCTGACATCGCTGATGTTTCTCGGCGGCTGGCTGTCTCCGTTCCCTCAAAGCTGGGGCTTTATCGGTACGCCTTCCGCATTCTGGATGTTCGTGAAAATGGCGGCAGTGCTGTACTGGTATCTGTGGATCCGTGCAACCTTCCCGCGCTACCGCTACGACCAAATCATGCGCCTAGGCTGGAAAGTGCTGATTCCGATCGGCTTCGCCTACATCGTGATTTTGGGCGTGTGGATGATTTCACCGCTGAATTTGTGGAAATAAGTTTCAGACGGCATCTTGAGGCCGTCTAAACAAAGCGATTTTGAATACCTAACGAAATCCCTGTTTTGAGGGAACATAATATGGCTAACTTAGTAAAAACCTTTCTGCTTGGCGAATTGGTAAAAGGCTTGGGCGTAACGCTCAAAAACTTTTTTGCCCGCAAAGACACAATTTATTTCCCCGAAGAGAAAACGCCGCAATCCGTGCGTTTCCGCGGCCTGCACGCGCAACGCCGTTATCCTAACGGCGAAGAGCGCTGTATCGCGTGTAAATTGTGTGAGGCAGTTTGTCCGGCAATGGCGATTAACATCGAATCGGAAGAACGCGAAGACGGCACACGCCGCACCAAGCGTTACGACATCGACCTGACCAAGTGCATCTTCTGCGGTTTCTGCGAAGAAGCCTGCCCGACCGATGCGATTGTGGAAACCCATATTTTTGAATACCACGGCGAGAAAAAAGGCGACTTGCACATGACCAAGCCGATTCTTTTGGCCATTGGCGATAAATACGAAACTGAAATCGCCAAACGCAAAGCCGCTGACGCGCCGTATCGTTAAGGAGCAGACGAATGACTTTTTCCGCGATTCTGTTCTATATTCTTGCCGCCATCGTTTTGTACGGTGCGGTTCGTACCGTTACTGCTAAAAACCCTGTTCACGCCGCTTTGCATTTGGTGCTGACCTTCTGCGTGAGCGCGATGCTTTGGATGCTGATGCAGGCCGAGTTTTTGGGCGTGACGCTGGTAGTGGTTTACGTCGGCGCCGTGATGGTGTTGTTCCTGTTCGTCGTGATGATGTTGAACATCGACATTGAAGAAATGCGCGCCGGTTTCTGGCGTCATGCACCTGTTGCCGGTGTGGTCGGCACATTGTTGGCGGTTGCCCTGATTCTGATTCTGGTCAACCCGAAAACCGACCTGGCCGCATTTGGTCTGATGAAAGACATTCCGGCCGATTACAACAATATCCGCGATTTGGGCAGCCGTATTTATACCGACTACCTGTTGCCGTTTGAATTGGCGGCGGTATTGCTGCTGTTGGGCATGGTGGCCGCGATTGCGCTGGTTCACCGTAAAACCACCAATCCGAAACGCATGGATCCTGCCGACCAAGTTAAAGTACGCGCCGACCAAGGCCGTATGCGTCTGGTGAAAATGGAAGCGGTCAAACCGCAAGTCGAATCTGCCGAAGAAAGCGAAGTTTCAGACGGCCTCAAGCCGGAAGGGGAGGGCAAAGCATGATTACCTTGACGCATTATCTGGTATTGGGTGCGCTCCTGTTCGGTATCAGCGCAATGGGTATCTTTATGAACCGCAAAAACGTGCTGGTATTGTTGATGTCGATCGAGCTGATGCTCTTGGCGGTGAACTTCAACTTTATCGCTTTCTCCCAATATTTGGGCGATACTGCCGGACAGATTTTCGTATTCTTCGTACTGACCGTTGCCGCTGCCGAATCCGCCATCGGTTTGGCGATTATGGTGCTGGTGTACCGTAACAGAAAAACAATCAACGTTGCCGATTTGGATGAGTTGAAAGGGTAATCATGAACGACATGACTTTATATTTGGTAATTGCCCTTGTGCCTTTGGCAGGCTCGCTGATTGCAGGTTTGTTCGGCAACAAAATCGGACGTGCCGGTGCGCATACCGTAACAATACTCGGTGTGGCGGTGTCTGCCGTGCTGTCGGCTTATGTGCTGTGGGGATTCCTCAATGGCAGCCGTGCCAAGTTTGACGAGAACGTCTATACCTGGCTGACAATGGGCGGTTTAGATTTCTCCGTCGGCTTCTTGGTCGATACGATGACGGCGATGATGATGGTCGTGGTCACCGGCGTATCGCTGATGGTGCATATCTATACCATCGGCTATATGCATGATGAAAAAGTCGGTTACCAACGCTTCTTCAGCTATATTTCTTTGTTTACTTTCAGCATGTTGATGCTGATTATGAGCAACAACTTCATCCAGCTCTTCTTCGGCTGGGAAGCTGTGGGCTTGGTGTCGTATCTCTTGATCGGTTTCTATTTCAAACGTCCGAGCGCAACATTTGCCAACCTGAAAGCCTTTTTGATCAACCGTGTCGGCGACTTCGGCTTTTTGCTCGGTATCGGCTTGGTGCTTGCCTATTTCGGCGGCAGCCTGCGCTATCAAGATGTATTCGCTTATCTGCCTAATGTTCAGACGGCAACTATCCAACTGTTCCCCGGTGTGGAATGGTCTTTGATTACTGTAACCTGTTTACTCCTGTTTGTCGGTGCGATGGGTAAATCTGCACAGTTCCCGCTGCATGTCTGGCTGCCTGATTCGATGGAAGGCCCGACTCCGATTTCTGCATTGATTCACGCCGCAACCATGGTTACCGCCGGTCTGTTCATGGTATCGCGTATGTCGCCGATTTATGAGATGAGCAGCACTGCGCTGTCAGTAATCATGGTGATTGGTGCGATTACCGCCCTGTTTATGGGCTTCTTGGGCGTGATTCAAAACGACATCAAACGTGTGGTTGCGTATTCTACCCTGTCGCAACTGGGCTATATGACCGTGGCTCTGGGCGCGTCTGCCTATTCCGTGGCGATGTTCCATGTGATGACCCACGCTTTCTTTAAAGCCTTGTTGTTCTTGGCCGCAGGTAGCGCGATTATCGGTATGCACCACGACCAAGATATGCGCCACATGGGTAACCTGAAAAAATACATGCCGATTACTTGGCTGACCATGTTGATCGGTAACTTGTCGCTGATCGGTACGCCGTTCTTCTCCGGCTTCTATTCCAAAGATTCGATTATCGAAGCAGCGAAATACAGCACCCTGCCGGGCAGCGGCTTTGCCTATTTTGCCGTCCTCGCCAGTGTGTTCGTTACCGCGTTTTACGCGTTCCGCCAATACTTTATGGTGTTCCACGGCGAAGAAAAATGGCGCAGCCTGCCCGAACACCATTCAGACGACCATGGCGAAGAACATCACGGCTTGGGCAAAAACGACAATCCGCACGAAAGCCCGCTGGTTGTTACCCTGCCTTTGATTCTGCTGGCCATTCCGTCCGTCATCATCGGCTATGTTGCCATCGAGCCTATGCTTTACGGCGATTTCTTCAAAGACGTGATTTTTGTTAATGCTGACGCGCATCCGACTATGCACATCATGAAGGAAGAGTTCCACGGCGCATTGGCAATGGTGTCACACAGCCTGCATTCGCCTGTACTCTACCTCGCTATCGCAGGTGTCTTGAGCGCATGGCTCCTGTACGTCAAACTGCCGCACCTGCCAGCGAAAATTGCACAGGCGTTCCGTCCGATTTACGTTTTGTTTGAAAACAAATACTACCTCGACGTCCTGTATTTCAACGTTTTCGCCAAAGGCACACGCGCATTGGGTACTTTCTTCTGGAAAGTCGGCGATACCGCCATTATCGACAACGGTATCGTCAACGGCTCTGCCAAACTGGTCGGCGCGATTGCCGCGCAAGTGCGTAAAGCCCAAACCGGCTTTATCTATACCTACGCCGCCGCTATGGTATTCGGCGTATTGGTACTGCTCGGCATGACCTTCTGGGGATTGTTCCGATAAGAATAAGGTTTCAGACGGCCTTAAACCTTCAGGCCGTCTGAAACGAAGAAATATCCACATAAACACATTTTTATTTTAACCACAGGTTAACCACTATGTTTTCCAACTACCTACTCAGCTTGGCAATATGGATACCTATCGCCGCAGGTGTGCTGGTTTTGGCGACCGGTAAAGACAGCCGTGCGCCGCTGGCGCGTGTGCTTGCCTTCATGGGTGCGCTTGCCGGTTTCTTGGTAACGCTGCCCCTGTTTACCGGTTTCGACCGTTTGAGCGGCGGCTATCAGTTTACCGAGTTCCACGAGTGGATTCCGCTTCTGAAAATCAACTACGCATTGGGCGTAGACGGTATTTCAGTGCTCTTTATCATCTTGAATGCGTTTATTACGCTGTTGGTGGTATTGGCCGGTTGGGAAGTCATTCAGAAACGTCCGGCGCAGTATATGGCCGCTTTCCTGATTATGTCGGGTTTGATTAATGGTGCGTTTGCCGCGCAGGATGCGATTCTGTTTTATGTGTTCTTCGAGGGTATGCTGATTCCGCTGTACCTGATTATCGGTGTATGGGGCGGCCCGCGCCGCGTCTATGCGTCGGTCAAGCTGTTCCTCTATACGCTGATGGGTTCGCTCTTGATGCTGGTTGCCATGGTTTACCTGTACTATCAAACAGGCAGCTTCTCTATTGTCGATTTCCAAAACATCAAGCAGATTCCGTTGGGCGTACAACAGCTTTTGTTTGTAGCGTTCTTCCTGTCATTTGCTGTAAAAGTGCCGATGTTCCCTGTGCACACTTGGTTGCCGGATGCTCACGTTGAAGCGCCGACCGGCGGTTCGATGGTGTTGGCGGCAATTACGCTGAAACTGGGTGCGTATGGCTTCTTGCGCTTTATCCTGCCGATTATGCCGGATGCGGCACGCTATTTTGCCCCTGTGATCATCGTATTGAGCCTAATTGCCGTGATTTACATCGGTATGGTGGCTTTGGTGCAAACCGATATGAAAAAACTGGTGGCGTACTCTTCCATCAGCCATATGGGTTTTGTCACTTTGGGTATGTTCCTGTTTGTGAACGGCCAACTGAATGACTGGGCATTGAAAGGCGCAATCATTCAAATGATTTCCCATGGTTTTGTGTCTGCCGCGATGTTTATGTGTATCGGCGTGATGTACGACCGCCTGCATACCCGCAATATTGCTGACTATGGCGGCGTGGTCAATGTGATGCCTAAGTTTGCGGCGTTTATGATGTTGTTCGGTATGGCCAATGCCGGTCTGCCTGCGACTTCCGGCTTCGTGGGCGAGTTTATGGTGATTATGGGCGCGGTTAAAGTGAATTTCTGGGTGGGCGCGTTGGCTGCCATGACCCTGATTTACGGTGCGTCTTATACCCTGTGGATGTATAAACGCGTTATTTTTGGTGCGATCCACAATCCGCACGTTGCCGAAATGAAAGACATCAATTGCCGCGAATTTGCGATTTTGGCGATTTTGGCGGTTGCTGTTTTGGGCATGGGTCTGTATCCGCAAGCGTTTATCGAAGTGGTGCATCAAGCGGCAAACGATTTGATTGCCCATGTGGCACAAAGCAAGATTTGAGGTGTGTAAATGAACTGGTCTGATTTGAATTTAATGCCCGCCATGCCCGAAATCGTGCTGCTTGCGCTATTGGGTGTCGTATTGCTGGCAGACTTGTGGATTTGCGATAAAAACCGCTATCTGACCCATCTGATGAGTTTGGGAACGGTCATTATTGTGGCTATTACCCAATTGGCGGTATGGGAGCAGGGCAGTGTCGATGCCTTTCATGGTATGTATATTGCAGACGGCATGTCCCGTTTGGCAAAACTGGTGCTGTATGCGCTGACGTTTGGTCTGTTTATTTACAGTAAACCGTACAACCAAGACCGCCAAATCTTCAAAGGCGAGTTTTATACCCTGTCGCTGTTTGCCCTGTTGGGTATGAGCGTCATGGTCAGCTCGGCACATTTCCTTACTGCGTATATCGGTTTGGAATTGTTGTCTTTGTCACTGTACGCCATGATTGCCCTGCGTCGCGATTCCGGTCGTTCTGCCGAGGCTGCGCTGAAATACTTCGTATTGGGCGCGTTGGCCTCCGGTTTGCTGCTTTATGGTATTTCCATGGTTTACGGCGCCACCGGTTCTCTTGATTTTGCTTCCGTCTTGGCTTCTGCTTTCAATGAGCAGGCCAATGAGTGGTTGTTGAAATTGGGTATGGTGTTTATTGTAGTAGCCATTGCATTTAAATTGGGTGCGGTTCCATTCCATATGTGGGTACCCGACGTGTACGATGGCGCGCCGACTTCTGTTACCGCCTTTGTGGGTACGGCTCCGAAAATCGCCGCCGTTGTCTTTGCATTCCGTATCCTTGTTACCGGCATGGGTACCATACATTCAGACTGGGCGCCGATGTTGGCCATTCTTGCCGTTGCTTCTTTGGTGGTCGGTAACCTTGCTGCCATTATGCAAACCAATATCAAACGTATGCTTGCTTACTCCACCGTATCGCACATGGGCTTTATCTTGTTGGCGTTTATGGCAGGTGCGGTCGGCTTTACCGCAGGTTTGTATTACGCCATTACCTATGCTTTGATGGCGGCAGTCAGCTTCGGTGTTTTGATGGTATTGTCTACCAAAGACATTGAGTGTGAAGAAATCAAAGACCTCGCTGGTCTTAACCACCGCCATGCATGGTTTGCCTTCCTGATGTTGCTGTCCATGTTCTCTATGGCAGGTATTCCGCCGCTGATGGGCTTCTACGCTAAGTTTGGCGTGATTATGGCGCTCTTGAAACAAGGCTATGTTTGGTTGTCAGTGTTTGCCGTCATCATGTCGCTGATTGGCGCGTTCTACTACCTTCGCGTGGTCAAAGTCATCTACTTCGATGCGCCTGACCATGACCAGCCGGTCGGCAGCAGCTATGCCGCCAAATTTGTCCTGACGGTCAATGCCTTCCTGCTGCTCCTCTGGGGTATCATGCCGCAAACCGTTATCGACTGGTGTGCCAAAGCATTGGAAAATACCCTGTAAGCGTCAAACAAAACCAACGGCGGCTGTTCCAAAGTCGCCGTTTTTGTTAGGATTCGCATTCGGATGAAATATACCCAAAGTTCAGACGGCCTCAAGCCTTTGAACAATCATCAAGCAGGTATCATCAAGATATTGAATATTCCACGGATAATGATGGGCAAGAATGCCCATTTAACATGTTAAAATCACACATAGGCCGTCTGAAAACAGAAAGACCATCATGACCGCATCCATGTACATTCTTTTGCTGTTGGCACTTATCTTTGCCAACGCACCCTTTATTACCACCAAATTCTTCGGCATCATCGCCCTGAAACGCAAACACATCGGCCATCACTTGATCGAATTGCTGGCAGGCTTCCTTCTTACCGCGATTCTCGCCTATATCCTTGAATCACGCGCTGGAGCCGTACATGCCCAAGATTGGGAGTTTTACGCGACTGTTGTCTGCCTCTACCTGATTTTTGCCTTCCCATGCTTCGTATGGCGTTACTTTTGGAATGAGCGAAATAGAGAGTAGGATTTGGATTTGAATAAGGAAAAGGCCGTCTGAAAGATTTTCAGACGGCCTTTATTTTGTTTGATGTTAAATATCGGTTAGAAAACAAGGCTGTTGGGGCGTAAAGCCTTGTCGTGGGGGCGGTTTAACGGTACTATTCTCGGTTAATCCTGTTTTATTCCTATGAAATTGAAAGTATAAGATGATTAATGATATTCAAAAGACAGCTGAAGGCAAAATGCAGCGTTCTCTGGAAGTGTTGAAAGAAAACTTGGCTAAAGTGCGTACCGGCCGTGCGCATACCGGCCTGCTTGACCAAGTGGAAGTGGAATACTGGGGCAGCATGGTGCCTGTGAGCCAAGTGGCGAACGTGACGCTTTTGGATGCGCGTACGATTGGGGTGAAACCTTTCGAGAGCAATATGGCTTCAAAAGTTGAGAAAGCGATCCGTGATTCCAACTTGGGCCTAAACCCTGCTTCTGTCGGCGATTTGATCCGTGTCCCTATGCCTATGCTGACTGAGGAACGCCGTAAGGATCTGATCAAAGTGGTACGCAGCGAGGCAGAAGAGGGTCGTGTGTCTATCCGTAATGTGCGCCGTGATGCAAACGACCACATCAAAAAATTGTTGAAAGACAAAGAAATTTCTGAAGATGAAGCCCGCCGTGGCGAGGAAGCGGTTCAGAAGTTGACCGACAAATATATTGCTGAGGCAGACAAGCTCTTGGCTGCCAAAGAAGAAGATTTGATGGCGATTTAATCCTGTGTGCAAACCGTTCAGACGGCCTTTGGACGGTTTGCTCCCTGAAAGGCAGACATGAAAAGCAGTACGCAGACAATTTTGGAACACTCTGCCATCCCCCGACATATTGCTGTGATTATGGACGGCAACGGACGTTGGGCAAAGAAGCGTTTTCTTCCCCGTGTGATGGGGCATAAGCGCGGCTTGGATGCGCTGGAGAACATGGTGAAGCATTGTGCTGAGCTGGGTGTGCAGTATTTGACCGTGTTTGCTTTTTCGACTGAAAACTGGCGACGCCCCGAGGAAGAGGTTTCTTTTCTGATGGGGCTGTTTTTGCAGGCTTTACAAAAGCAGGTGCGCCGTTTGCACGATAACAATATGCGCTTGAGAGTCATCGGCAGCCGTGAGCGGTTTAACGCTGAAATCCTGAAGGGGATCGAGGCGGCAGAGGCGTTAACGGCAAACAATACCGGTTTGACTTTGAGCATTGCCGCCGATTATGGCGGCCGCTGGGATATTTTACAGGCGGCAAATCAGTTGATTGCCGAGGGAGTAACTGAGATTACGGAAGAGGCGTTGTCGCGCTATTTGATGTTGGGCGATGCACCCGAGCCGGATTTGTTTATCCGCACCGGCGGGGAGACGCGCATCAGTAATTTCCTGCTGTGGCAGATGGCGTATGCGGAATTGTATTTTACGGATACGCTGTGGCCTGATTTTAATGAGAAATCGCTGAACGAGGCGATTGCTTCGTTCCAACAACGGGAGCGCCGCTTCGGGCGGACTTCCGAACAGCTGCCGGTTGAGCAGCAACGGGGTTGAGAATTATGTTGAAACAACGGATTTTGACGGCGCTGTGGCTTTTGCCACTGATGCTGGGCATGCTGTTTTATGCACCTATGTGGCTGTGGGCGGCGTTTTGCGGCCTGATTGCCATGCTGACTTTGTGGGAATATGCCCGTATGAGCGGCTTGGACAAGCTGAAAATCAATCATTATTTGGCTTCAACGCTGGTGTTTGGCGTGATTGCCTATGCAGGCGGTTGGCAGTTGCCTGATTTGGTTTGGTATGTCGTATTGGCGTTTTGGCTGATTGTCATGCCTTGGTGGCTGAAGGCGAAATGGAAGTTAAACGGCGGCTGGCAGGCTTATACGGTCGGTTGGTTGTTGGTGATGCCGTTTTGGTTCGCACTGGTTTACCTGCGTCCTCAGCCTGAAGACGCGCTGTCTTTATTGGCGATTATGGGTTTGGTGTGGGTGGCCGATATTGGCGCGTATTTTTGCGGCAAGTCGTTTGGCAAGCGCAAAATTGCGCCGACCATCAGCCCGGGTAAAAGCTGGGAAGGTGCGATCGGCGGCGCATTGTGCGTTGCCGTGTACATGACTATCGTATGGAAAGCCGGTTGGCTGGCTTTTGAAGCCGGTTGGTTAAAAACTATTTTGATCGGCTTGATTTTGACCGTTGTCAGCGTGTGCGGTGATTTGCTGGAAAGCTGGCTCAAACGTGCGGCCGGTATTAAAGACAGCAGCAATCTGTTGCCGGGACACGGCGGCGTGTTCGACCGTGTGGACAGTCTGATTGCCGTTATCAGCATTTATGCCGCCTTTGTATATTTGTTTTAAACCACCTGTCTTACGTGGTTGGAGGAGCTGATTGTGTCCGAACAAAAACAGATTTCATCTTTATCGATCTTGGGCGTATTGTTGGCACTGGGATTGATGGCTGCTGCGTTTATTTTGGGCGTGCAGTTTAAGAATCTGCGCCAACCGGGGACGATTACCGTAAAAGGTTTGGCGGAGAAAAACTTCCAATCCGACAGCGCAACGTGGAATACGGGCGTGAACGCGCACGGCGAGAGCTATCAGGAAGTTTTGGATTTGCTGACGGCAAGACGCAAGAAGCTGTCTAAGTTTTTGGGCGAGCAAGGCTTTACGGCGGCTGAAATGAAAGTGGGCCTGCCTGAAGTGTCGCGCGTTTTCAATGAAACCCGAGACGAATTGGGCAACGTAACCCGCACGCCCAACGGCTACGATGGCGACCTCAATATTGTGGTCAACACCAAAAAATTGGACAAAATCCAAGCAGCACAGCGCGCCATTTTGAATTTCCGTGCGCAAAACGAATTTATCCGCTTCGACAATCCGCAATATTTGCTGGGCAATTTGGAAACCATCAAACGCGATTTGATCACGCAGGCGACTGAGGATGCGCAGAAACGCGCGGCCGAATTTGCCAAAACCGGCGGCGGCAAAGTGGGCGCCATGCGTTCTGCTTCGCAAGGCTCGTTCAATATCTATGCCGACACCGGTAGCAGCGAGGACGACGAGTACGGCGGTTCTTACGATAAAAGTACCGTCGGCAAACAAGTCCGATTGGTTGTTACCATCGAATACGGCATTGAGTAATTCTTTCAGACGGCCTTTTCAGCTGGGAGGCAAAAGGCCGTCTGAAAATTGGAAACGGCAAAGAAATCTATTTCAAACACAATGAATACCGTTTGCACAGCACATAAAGAACACACCATGACACAACAAGTTCTGACCATATTAGGCAGTACCGGCAGCATAGGCGAAAGCACTTTAGACGTTGTCTCCCGCCATCCCGAAAAATTCCGCGTGTTCGCGCTGGCAGGGCATAGGCAGGTGGACAAGCTGGCGGCGCAATGCAAACAGTTCCGTCCGGAATATGCCGTTGTCGGCGATGCCGGCCATGCCGCCGAGCTGGAAAAGAAACTCAAACAAGAAGGCATCGATACACAGGTTTTATATGGCGCTCAAGCCCTGATTGATGTGGCTTCGGCTGATGAAGTCAGCGGCGTGATGTGTGCCATTGTCGGCGCGGCCGGTTTGCCGTCGGCTTTAGCTGCCGCTCAAAAAGGCAAAACTATTTATCTGGCCAACAAAGAAACGCTGGTGGTTTCTGGCGCATTGTTTATGGAAACCGCCCGCCAAAACGGCGCTACCGTCTTGCCGATTGACAGCGAACACAACGCCATCTTCCAAGTATTGCCAAGGGATTACACAGGCCATCTGAATGAGCACGGTATCAATTCGATTATCCTGACCGCATCGGGTGGCCCCTTCCTTAATACAGATTTAAGTACATTTGACAGTATTACGCCCGAGCAGGCGGTCAAGCATCCGAATTGGAGCATGGGGCGCAAAATTTCCGTCGATTCCGCGTCAATGATGAATAAGGGTTTGGAGTTGATTGAGGCGCATTGGCTGTTTAACTGTCCGCCGGAAAAACTGGAAGTCGTCATCCATCCGCAATCCGTGATTCACAGCATGGTGCGTTATCGCGATGGTTCGGTATTGGCGCAGTTGGGTAATCCCGATATGCGTACGCCGATTGCTTATTGCTTGGGCCTGCCCGAACGTATCGATTCCGGCGTGGGCGAACTGGATTTCGGCGCGTTGTCCGCATTGACCTTCCAAAAACCTGACTTTGACCGTTTCCTATGTCTGAAACTTGCCTATCAGGCCATGAATGCAGGCGGCGCCGCACCTTGCGTGTTGAACGCTGCCAACGAAGTTGCCGTGGCCGCTTTTTTAGATAAACGCATCAAGTTTACCGATATTGCCAAAGTCGTTGCCCACTGCCTTGCCCAAGATTTTTCAGACGGCCGTCACGATATCGAAGGCCTGCTGGCGCAAGACGCGCAAACACGCAGGCAGGCAGAAGCCTTTATCGGCAAACAATAAAGCTTCAATGACAGGCCGTCTGAAACGTCAACCGCTTGGCATTTAGGCAGACAAAATGGAACAACTGCCTTTATAATCGGTTTTGAGACGGCCTTATCCGTTGATGATCACATTCCACTCAGGGGATTTTTTTGCAAACCTTTTTAGCCTTTATCGTCGCCATTCTGATTTTGGTCAGCCTGCATGAGTTCGGACACTATATTGTTGCCCGCTGGTGCGGCGTTAAAGTCGTGCGCTTTTCCGTCGGCTTCGGTAAGCCCTTTTTCACCCGAAAACGCGGCGATACCGAGTGGTGTCTTGCCCCGATTCCGCTGGGCGGTTACGTTAAAATGGTCGATACGCGCGAAGGCGAGGTGGCAGAGGCAGATTTGCCGTACGCCTTTGATAAGCAGCATCCGGCCAAGCGCATCGCCATTGTCGCCGCCGGCCCTTTGACCAATTTGATTTTGGCCGTTTTGCTTTACGGCTTGAGCTTTTCCTTCGGCGTGACCGAGTTGCGCCCCTATGTTGGCATGGTCGAGCCTGCCAGTATTGCCGCCAAAGCAGGTTTTCAGGCAGGCGATAAGATTGTATCGGTCAACGGAATCTCCGTAAAAGACTGGAGCGATGCGCAAACCGAGATGGTGTTGAACCTTGAAGCCGGTCCTGTAAAAGTTGCTGTTCAGACGGCCTCAAATACCCAAGCCATCCGCATAATTGATGCCGCCGGCACGCCTGAAGCAGGTAAAGTTGCGAAAAACCAAGGCAACATCGGCCTTTTGCCTTTTAGAATTACTAACCGCATCGGCAAAGTCTTGGCCAAAAGTCCGGCCGAAAAAGCAGGTTTGAAGGAAAACGACAAACTGCTGACCGCCGATGGGAAGCCCATCGAAAGCTGGCAGGCATGGACGGAACTCTTCCGCGCCAGCCCCGGCAAACGAATCGAACTGACTTACGAGCGCGACGGTAAAATACTGGCGACCGCTATCCGGCCGGACAGCGTCGAGCAGTCGGCAGGTGTGCTGGTGGGTAGAGCAGGGCTCGCCGCCCAGGCGGATAAAGAGTGGGATAAAACCATCCGCTACCGTTATACGCCTTCCGTTGCCCAAGCCTTTGAATTGGGTTGGAACAAAACCGTCAACTATTCGTGGACGACCCTCAAATTTTTCGGAAAACTGGTTACAGGCAATGCCTCTTTGAACCATATTTCCGGCCCCTTGACCATTGCCGATGTCGCCGGACAATCCGCCAAACTCGGATTGCAGAGCTACCTCGAATTTCTGGCCTTGGTCAGCATCAGCTTAGGCGTGTTGAACCTTTTGCCCGTACCCGTTTTAGACGGCGGACATCTGGTTTTCTATACTGCCGAATGGATACGCGGAAAGCCTTTGAGCGAGCGCATACAGGCAGTCGGCCTGCGCTTCGGACTGGCAGCCATGCTTTTGATGATGGCTGTGGCTTTCTTTAATGACATCAACCGTTTGTTTGGATAATTTATGAAACTGAACCAGATTGCTTCCGCTTTAATGGTATTGAGCCTGTCTCCGCTGGCATTGGCTGACTTTACCATTCAGGACATCCGCGTCGAAGGCCTGCAACGCACCGAGCCGAGTACCGTCTTCAACTATCTGCCCGTTAAAGTCGGTGATAATTTCAATGATGCGCGCAGTGAAGAAATCATCAAAAAACTCTATGCAACCGGTTTCTTTGACGACGTACGCGTCGAGACCATGGACAATCAAGTCCTGCTGACCGTAATTGAGCGTCCGACCATCAGCTCGCTCAATATTACCGGCGCGAAAATGCTGCAAAACGATGCCATCAAGAAAAACCTTGAAGCCTTCGGTTTGGCGCAATCCCAATACTTCAACCAAGCAACACTGAACCAAGCCGTCGCCGGTTTGAAAGAAGAGTATTTGAGCCGTGGCAAACAGTCGGTCAAAATCACGCCGACCGTCACCAAACTCGCCCGCAACCGCGTGTCTATCGACATTGCCATCGAAGAGGGCAAATCTACCAAGATTACCGATATTTCCTTTGAAGGCAACGAAGTTTATTCCGACCGCCGCCTGCTGAAACAAATGTCCCTGAGCGAAGGCGGCATGTGGACTTGGGTGACCAAGAGCAACCAGTTCAATGAGCAAAAATTTGCTCAGGACATGGAAAAAATCACCAATTACTACCAAAACAACGGCTACTTCAACTTCCGTATTTTGGATACCGACATCCAAACCAACGAAGACAAAACCAAGCAGACCATTAAAGTAACCGTCAGCGAAGGCGACCGCTTCCGCTGGGGCAATGTACGCATCGAAGGCGATACGCTGGAAGTGCCGAAAGAAGATTTGGAAAAACTGCTGACCATGAAGCCGGGTAAATGGTACGAGCGCGCGCAAATGTCCAATTCGCTCGAAGCCATTCAAAACCGCATGGGTCAGGCAGGTTACGCATTCAGCGAAATCAATGTCCAACCGATTCCAAATGCAGAAACGCATACCGTTGATTTTGTGCTGACCGTTCAACCGGGCCGCAAAATCTATGTAAACGAAATCAACATTACCGGCAACAACAAAACCCGCGACGAAGTTATCCGCCGCGAGTTGCGCCAAATGGAATCGGCGCCTTACGACTCTGCCAAACTGCAACGTTCTAAAGAGCGCGTTGAGTTGTTGGGCTACTTCGACAACGTTCAATTTGATGCGGTTCCTGTGGCAAATACCCCTGACCAAGTTGACCTGAACATGAGCCTGACCGAACGTTCGACCGGCTCGCTCGACTTGAGCGCAGGTTGGGTTCAGGATACCGGTTTGGTAATGTCTGCCGGCGTGGCTCAAGACAACCTGTTCGGTACGGGTAAATCCGTTGCCCTGCGCGCGTCCCGCAGTAAAACCACAGTAAACGGCTCGTTGTCGTTTACCGACCCATACTTCACACCGGACGGCGTAAGCTTGGGTTACGATATTTACGGCAAGACTTACGACCCGCGTAAAGCTTCTTCCAGCGCGAAACAATATAAAACCACGACTTTCGGCGGCGGTTTGCGTATCGGTATTCCGGTTACCGAATATGACCGTGTGAACTTCGGTTTGGCTGCAGAACGCTTGACCGTGAACACCTACAAAGGCGCGCCTAAACGCTATGCCGACTTTATCAACCAATACGGTAAAGGCAACGGCAACGGCGTGGGTAACTTCAAAGGTTGGTTGTATAAAGGCACCATCGGCTGGGGCCGTAACAAAACCGACAATGCCTTGTGGCCGACCCGCGGTTACCTGACCGGCGTAAACGGCGAAATCGCACTGCCGGGCAGCGACCTGCAATACTACACCCTGACCCACAACCAAACTTGGTTCTTCCCGTTGAGCAAAGATTTCACGCTGATGCTGGGTGGCGAAGTCGGTTATGGCAACGGCTACGGCAAAACCAAAACCATGCCGTTCTTTGAAAACTTCTACGGCGGCGGCTTAGGCTCCGTCCGCGGCTTCGAAAGCGGTACGCTGGGCCCGAAAGTCTATGACGAATACGGCGAGAAAATCAGCTACGGCGGTAACAAAAAAGCCAACGTTTCCGCAGAGTTGCTCTTCCCGATGCCGGGCATTAAAGACTCGCGTACCGTCCGTCTGAGCCTGTTTGCCGATGCAGGCAGCGTGTGGGACGATAAAACCTACAACGACAGCAGCAGCAATACTTATTACACCAATGGCGCGCTCCAAAACGTGTACGGTGTAGGCACAACGCACAAATCGACATTCAAAAACGAATTGCGTTACTCTGCCGGTGCTGCCGTGACCTGGCTCTCTCCGCTGGGTCCGATGAAGTTCAGTTATGCTTATCCGATTAAGAAAAAAGAAGGCGACGAAATCCAACGCTTCCAATTCCAACTCGGTACGACATTCTGATGATGTTTAGGCCGTCTGAAACCGGGTTTGTCCGTTTCAGACGGCCTCATGGCAGATTGGCGGCAGGCTTATTGCCAACCGCCCGTCTGTTTTCAAGCAAGGATTTTTATCATGAGTAAAATAGCCGGCACCCTCCGTGTCCTCGCCGTAGCCCTGCCGGGTTTCGTGCTGTTGCCGCAAGCGGCGGCAGATGGCGTACAGAAAATCGGTTTTATCAATACCGAGCGCGTTTATCAGGAATCCAAGCAGGCACAAAGCATTCAGACGACTTTGGAAAAAGAGTTCAAAAGCCGTCAAACCGCCTTGCAAAAGCTGCAGCAGGAAGGCGAGGCTTTGGAGCGAAAACTGAGCAGCGACAAGCTCAGCGACAGCCAAAGGGAAGCGGAAACCCAAAAATGGCGCAATCTGGTACAAAAATTCCGCAAACAGCAGACCGAGTTGGCTGAAGACTACAACTTGCGCCGCAATGAAGAATTCGCCGCGCTCCAGCAAAATGCCAACCGCGTCATCGTCGATTTAGCCAAACGCGAAGGTTATGACTTCATCTTGCAGGACGTGATTTACGTCAACGGCCGCTACGACATTACCGACAGCGTTATTAAAGCCCTAAATGCTCACTGACCCTGCTCGGCAGCGAATGTAACCATACAGACAAACCTAAGGCCGTCTGAAACCCAAACCGGCATCTTTCAGACGGCCTGACATCTTGACGGCAGATTATCATGACTTCACAAGCATACACCCTGTCCCAAATCGTTTCCCAACTCGGCGGCGAATGGAAAGGCGAAGACATCGCCATTACCGCCGTCCGTCCGTTGGATCAGGCGCAGGCAGAACACATCAGCTTTTTGGCTAACCCGAAATACAAAGCCGAAGTACACGACAGCCAAGCAGGCGCAGTGATTGTGTCGCCGAAAGCCGCAGATGAATTTGCGGGCCGCAACCTGATTGTGGCTGCCGACCCTTATCTTTATTTTGCCAAAGTGGCACGATTGTTCTCGCCGATTGTCAAAGCACAGGGCGGCATACATCCGACTGCCGTTATCGAGGCCAGCGCCAAAGTACCGGCAAGCTGCGAAATCGGCGCGAATGCCTATATCGGCGCGAATACCGTATTGGGCGAAGGCTGCCGTATTTTGGCCAATGCCGTTGTTCAACACGATTGCACGTTGGGCGATGAAGTCGTATTGCATCCCAACTCCGTCATCTATTACGGCTGCACTTTGGGCAACCGTGTCGAAATCCACAGCGGCGCCGTCATCGGCGCGGACGGTTTCGGCTTAGCCTTCGCCGGCGATTCATGGTTTAAAATTCCGCAAACCGGCGCAGTCACGCTGGGCGATGATGTGGAAATCGGTTCGAACACCAATATCGACCGTGGCGCAATGAGCGACACGACCGTCGGCAACGGCACCAAAATCGACAACCAAGTCCAAATCGGCCACAACTGCAAAATCGGTTCGCACACCGTTATCGCCGCCAAAACCGGTATTTCCGGCAGCGTCACCATCGGCAATTATTGCATTATCGGCGGCGGCGTCGGCACGGTCGGACACATCGAAATCGCCGATAAAACCACCATCGGCGGCGGTACATCAGTTACCCACAGCATTACCGAAAGCGGCCAGCATCTGGCCGGTATTTTCCCGATGTCGGGCTACAAAGACTGGGCGCGCAATGCCGTTTATATCCACCGTTTGAGCGAAATGAACAAACGCCTCAAAACGCTGGAAAAACAGCTTGCCGACAGCGACGAAGCCTAAAGGCGGCGCAAACAGTCCGCGCCCCGCATCCGAATACGTTTAAACCCAATACAAATAAGGAAAGACGAACATCATGGACGTACAACTCCCGATCGAAGCCAAAGACATTCAAAAACTTATCCCACACCGTTATCCGTTTTTGCAACTCGACCGCATTACTGCGTTCGAACCGATGAAAACCCTGACTGCGATTAAAAACGTCACCATGAACGAGCCGCAGTTCCAAGGCCACTTTCCCGACCTGCCCGTGATGCCTGGCGTGCTGATTATCGAAGCCATGGCGCAAGCGTGCGGCACACTCGCCATCCTCAGCGAAGGCGGCCGCAAAGAAAACGAATTCTTCTTTTTTGCCGGTATCGACGACGCCCGTTTCAAACGCCAAGTTATTCCCGGCGACCAACTGGTTTTTGAAGTCGAGCTGTTGACCAACAAACGCGGTATCGGCAAATTCAACGCCGTTGCCAAAGTTGACGGCCAAGTTGCCGTTGAAGCCGTGATTATGTGCGCCAAACGCGTGGTGTAAAAATGGGACAGGCCGTCTGAAAGTTCAGACGGCATCTTGCAGGCAATACCTGTATCAGACAGCAAGGAGACAGCATGACCCTTATCCATCCGACCGCCGTCATCGACCCTAAAGCCGAACTCGACTCCAGCGTCAAAGTCGGCCCATACAGCATTATCGGCCCCAATGTGCAAATCGGTGCGAATACCGAAATCGGCCCGCACGTCGTCATCAACGGCCATACGACCATCGGTGAAAACAACCGCATTTTCCAATTTGCCAGCCTCGGCGAAATTCCGCAGGACAAGAAATACCGCGACGAGCCGACCAAGCTGATTATCGGCAATGGCAACACCATCCGCGAATTTACGACGTTCAACCTCGGTACGGTTACCGGTATCGGCGAAACCCGTATCGGCGACGACAACTGGATTATGGCGTACTGCCACCTCGCGCACGACTGTGTCATCGGCAACCACACCATCTTCGCCAACAACGCCTCACTCGCAGGCCATGTGACCATCGGCGACTACGTTGTCTTGGGCGGCTACACGCTGGTGTTCCAATTCTGCCAAATCGGCGACTACGCCATGACCGCGTTTGCTGCCGGCGTACACAAAGACGTACCGCCGTACTTCATGGCTGCAGGCTACCGCGCCGAACCGGCCGGCCTCAACAGCGAAGGTATGCGCCGCAACGGTTTCACGGCCGAACAGATTGCCTCCGTCAAAGATGTGTATAAAACCATTTACCATCGCGGCATTCCGTTTGAAGAGGCCAAGGCAGACATTCTGAAACGTGCCGAAACCCAAAGCGAATTGGCGGTATTTAAAGACTTTTTTGCACAATCCACACGCGGCATTATCCGTTGATTGATGGATTGAAGGCCGTCTGAAACTTTTTCAGACGGCCTTTGGATTGCAAAAATCCGCGCGTAGGGCAGGTTTCCTGTCCGTTTGCTGCCGATGCCGTCTGAAAACGGGTGGGCAAATGTCCGCCCCAAAATCTTTTAGCTTCCGAACTTCAACAACATGAACCCCAATTCTTCCCCCCTTATCGCCATCAGCGTCGGTGAAGCTTCCGGCGACTTGCTTGGCGCACATTTAATCCGTGCCATTAAGGCGCGTTGCCCGAATGCGCAGTTTACCGGTATCGGCGGAGAGCGCATGAAGGCGGAGGGTTTTGAGAGTTTGTACGATCAGGAAAAGCTGGCGGTGCGCGGTTTTGTTGAGGTCATCAAACGCCTGCCGCAGATTTTGAAAATCCGCAAAGGGCTGGTGAACGATTTAATCCGCCTCAAGCCGGATGTGTTTATCGGCATCGATGCGCCGGACTTCAATCTCGGCGTGGCGGAAAAACTCAAGCAGGCAGGCATTCATACCATTCATTACGTCAGCCCGTCGGTTTGGGCGTGGCGGCGCGAACGGGTCAATAAAATCGTGCATCAGGTCAACCGCGTGTTGTGCCTGTTTCCGATGGAGCCACAGCTTTATATCGATGCCGGCGGCAAGGCTGAGTTTGTCGGCCATCCGATGGCGCAAACCATGCCGGTGGAAGCGGATAGGGCGGCGGCGCGGCAGAAGCTGGGCGTTCCTGCGGACGTGCCCGTGTTTGCCATATTGCCCGGCAGCCGTGTGAGCGAAATTGATTACATGGCGGCGGTGTTTTTTCAGATGGCCTTATTGCTGCTGAAACGTTATCCGCAGGCACAGTTTTTGTTGCCTGTGGCAACGGCTGCAACGCGCAAACGCATTAGCGAAATTTTGGCGCAGCCCGAGTTTGCCTCTCTTCCCATCACGTTGACCGACAAGCAGTCGGATACGGTTTGCACCGCTGCCGACGTGGTATTGGTTACCAGTGGTACGGCGACTTTGGAAGTGGCTTTGTGTAAACGGCCTATGGTCATCAGCTACAAAATTTCGCCGCTGACTTATGCGTATGTGAAAAATAAAATCAAAGTGCCGCATGTCGGTTTGCCCAATATTCTGTTGGGTAAAGCCGCCGTTCCCGAGCTGCTGCAACACGATGCCGTCCCTGAAAAACTGGCGCAGGCCGTGGCAGACTGGTATGACCACCCTGAAGCCGTGGCCGCGTTGGAACAAGATTTCCACGCCTTGCATCTGCTGCTGAAAAAAGATACGGCGGCATTGGCGGCGGCGGCAGTATTGGAAGAAGCCGGATTTTCAGACGGCCTGAAAGACAAGTAAGGAAAATACATGAATTTATTGGGAGCCTTGGCCAAGGTTGGCAGCCTGACGATGGTGTCGCGCATTTTAGGCTTTGTGCGCGATACGATTATTGCCCGTGCGTTTGGTGCCGGCATGGCGACGGATGCGTTTTTTGTCGCGTTTAAACTGCCCAACTTGTTGCGACGCGTGTTTGCAGAGGGCGCATTTGCCCAAGCCTTCGTACCGATTTTGGCGGAATACAAAGAAACCCGCTCTCCCGAAGCCACGCAGGCGTTTGTGCGTCATGTAGCCGGTATGTTGTCGTTTGTGTTGGTCATCGTTACCGCGCTGGGCATACTCGCCGCGCCGTGGGTGATTTATGTTTCTGCACCCGGTTTTGCCAAAGATGCCGATAAGTTTCAGCTCTCCATCGACCTGCTGCGGGTAACGTTTCCTTATATCTTTTTGATTTCCTTGTCGTCTTTTGTCGGTTCGATACTCAACTCCTATCATAAATTCGGTATTCCCGCCTTTACGCCGACTTTTTTGAACATCTCCTTTATCGTCTTTTCCCTGTTTTTTGTACCGTATTTTGATCCGCCTGTTATGGCTTTGGCGTGGGCGGTATTTGTCGGCGGCGTGTTGCAGCTGGTGTTCCAACTGCCTTGGTTGGCGAAACTGGGCTTCTTGAAAATGCCCAAACTCAGCTTTAAAGACGCAGCGGTCAACCGCGTGATGAAACAGATGGCGCCGGCTATTTTGGGCGTGAGCGTGGCGCAGATTTCCTTGGTTATCAACACCATTTTTGCCTCATTTTTGCAGTCCGGCAGCGTGTCATGGATGTATTACGCCGACCGACTGATGGAATTGCCGACCGGCGTTTTGGGCGTGGCACTCGGTACAATCTTGCTACCTACCTTGTCCAAACACGCCGCCAGTCAGGATACCGAGCAGTTTTCCGGCCTGCTCGACTGGGGTTTGCGCCTGTGCATGCTGCTGACCCTGCCTGCCGCCGTCGGCCTTGCCGTGTTGTCTTTCCCGTTGGTTACGACCTTGTTCATGTACCGTGAATTTACGCTGCACGACGCGCAAATGACCCAACACGCGCTGATTGCCTATTCCTTTGGCTTGATCGGGCTGATTATGATTAAAGTGTTGGCCCCCGGCTTCTACGCGCGCCAAAACATCAAAACCCCCGTTAAGGTCGCTATTTTCACGCTGATTTGCACGCAGCTGATGAACCTTGCCTTCATTTCGCCGCTCAAACACGTCGGTCTGTCCCTCGCTATTGGTTTGGGCGCGTGTCTGAATGCAGGCTTGCTGTTTTTCCTTTTGCGCAAACACGGCATCTACCGCCCCGGCAAAGGTTGGGCAGCGTTTTTAGTTAAAATGGCCATCTCTTTGGTCGTCATGGGCGGCGGTTTGTGGCTGGCGCAATATTATCTGCCGTTTGAATGGGTGCACGTCGGCGGCTTTAAAAAAGCAGGCCAACTCTGCGTCCTGATTGCCTTGGGCGGAGGCCTCTACTTCGTTTCCCTCGCCGCGCTCGGTTTTCGTCCGCACCATTTCCGCAGGGTGGAAAAATAAGCAGCCGTAGTGCGTATTGCTTTGGCTTAAAGGCTATTCGCTAAAAAGGCCGTCTGAAATATTTTCAGACGGCCTTTTCTTGCGTTACGTTTTAACTGTAAAGCTTCGCCCCTTTTTTGACGAACTCAATCGCTTTTTCTTCCATACCCTGCCGCTGGGCTTTTTGCTTGTCGGCGTAGTCGCGCACTTCCTGCGTGATTTTCATCGAGCAGAATTTGGGGCCGCACATTGAGCAGAAGTGGGCGATTTTTGCTCCTTCGGCAGGCAGGGTTTCGTCGTGGAAGCTCTCGGCGCGTTCGGGGTCGAGGCTGAGGCGGAATTGGTCGCGCCAGCGGAACTCGAAACGCGCTTTGCTCAGGGCGTTGTCGCGCAACTGTGCGCCCGGCCAGCCTTTGGCGAGGTCGGCGGCATGGGCGGCGAGTTTGTAGGTGATGATGCCGGTGCGCACGTCTTCTTTGTCGGGCAGGCCGAGATGCTCTTTCGGGGTAACATAGCAGAGCATGGCCGTACCGTACCAGCCGATGTTGGTCGCGCCTATGCCCGAGGTGATGTGGTCGTAGCCGGGGGCGATGTCGGTAACGAGCGGGCCGAGGGTGTAGAAAGGTGCTTCAAAGCAATGTTGCAGCTCTTCGGTCATGTTTTCTTTCACGCGTTGCAGCGGTACATGGCCGGGGCCTTCGATCATAACCTGTACGTCGTGTTCCCATGCTTTGGCGGTCAATTCGCCCAAGGTGTGCAGCTCGGCAAATTGGGATTCGTCGTTGGCATCGGCAATGCAGCCGGGACGAAGGCCGTCGCCGAGGCTGAACGATACGTCGTAGGCTTTCATGATTTCGCAGATTTCGTCGAAATGTGTGTAGAGGAAGTTTTCCTGATGATGGGCGAGACACCATTTCGCCATGATGGAGCCGCCGCGTGATACGATGCCGGTCAGGCGGTCGGCCGTCATCGGTACATAACGCAGCAATACACCTGCGTGCAGGGTGAAATAGTCCACGCCTTGTTCTGCCTGCTCGATTAAGGTATCGCGCACCAAATCCCAAGTCAGGTCTTCGGCAATGCCGCCGGTTTTTTCCAAAGCTTGGTAAATCGGCACCGTGCCGATGGGGACGGGCGCGTTGCGGATAATCCATTCGCGCGTTTCGTGGATGTGCGCGCCTGTGGATAAGTCCATAATCGTGTCCGCGCCCCAACGCAGCGACCATACCATTTTTTCGACTTCTTCGGTCAGGCTGGAGGTTACGGCGGAGTTGCCCAAGTTGCCGTTGATTTTGACGCGGAAGTTGCGGCCGATAATCATCGGTTCGAGTTCGGGGTGGTTGATGTTGGCAGGGATAATCGCACGTCCGGCGGCGATTTCTTGGCGCACGAATTCGGGCGTGATTTGGTCGGGATGGGTTGGGATATTCGCGCCGAAACTTTGCCCTGCGTGTTGTTTCAAGAGCTTGGCGTATTCAGGCCGTCTGAAAAGTTCGTCCAGCTTCATGCGTTCGCGTATGGCGACAAACTCCATTTCCGGCGTAATGATGCCTTGGCGGGCGTAGTGGAGCTGGGTTACATTGCGGCCTGCTTTGGCGCGGCGCGGACGGGTGATTTGGTTGAAGCGCAGATGGGCGGTTTTCGGATCGTGTGCGCGTTCGGTGCCATATTCGCTGGAAAGCTTGGGCAGGATTTCGGTATCGTCGCGTTCATCCAGCCATGCGGTGCGGACGTGTGGCAAACCCTGTTTTAAGTCGATGTGTGCCGCCGGGTCGCCGTATGAGCCGCTGGTGTCGTACACTGGAATTGGCGGATTGGCTTCCGTACCTTGTGCCGTGTAGGTATCGTCCTGACGGATTTCGCGCAAAGGCACGCGGATGTCGGCGCGGCTGCCCGGGATATAGACGCGGTTGGAATTGGGATATTGGAAGCGGATGCCGATGTCTTCGCTCAAGTCGGAAAGACGGCGCGCCTCATCGCCGGTTTTTTTAGCGGTAGTCATAAAAAATTGCTCCTGTTTTTCGGTTATGAAATGGAAACAGGAGCATTGCTTTTTTTTCAGATGGCCTTGTGGATATCTTCAATCAACCGTCTAAAAACACATTTGCCGAAACTCCCCACGCAGGTATTATCCTGTTCGGGTGTAAAGGGTATTTCTCAGCCGCTCGGTTTGAAAGCAGCACCCCTGTTTCTTTATTAACGAAAAATTAAACCATGCGGATGGTTTTTTGTAAAGCGGCGTTTTTCGCATTTTCTGTCAAAAACGCTTGACAGCGATTCCGTCTTTCCGTATAGTTACAACTTCTGACGCGGGATGGAGCAGCATGGTAGCTCGTCGGGCTCATAACCCGAAGGTCGTAGGTTCGAATCCTGCTCCCGCAACCAAATATAAAAATCCCCTGCAATCGCAGGGGATTTTGCTTTATGCGGTATTTATTGTTGCTTGGATTGATTGAAAGAGGCCGTCTGAACCATTGGGTTTCAGGCGGCCTTTTTTATGTGCTGATGTCATCAGCGGCTAATTCGCTTTTATTTTGTGAGTTTGCGTTTTTCAGACGGCCTATTGTTACTCCGGATCGGTATCGTTGCGTAGGTATTCTTTCAAGCGTTGCAATTCTTTTTTGTCCAACCATTTATTGCGCGAACGTTGCAACAGGATCACCAATGCGGCGATTTCGTTACGCATATTGGTGCTGAGCCAGAGGAAGCCTTGCCAGTCGTAATGCAGGCGGGCGGCCGGTTTGCTTAGTTCGGTATTGAGCGAAGTATCGATGCGAATGCGGCGGGCGTAGTGGCCTTTGATGAGGCGGACGGTCAGCCGAAGCTCGCGTTGGAGTTGGTTGAAATGGCGGTCGAGCAGGCGGATTTCGCTTTCGTTGAGCGTGGGCGCGCGCAGTTTGGCGGCTGTGGTCAGGAGCAGCTCGGTGGTGTTGACGATTTTGCGGTGGGCATGCTGCATGGCTTCCATCATATTGTTGCTGATGTGGCTTTCACCGGATGTTGCGGCCAGATGGCTGCGGCTTTTGACCATGCGGGCGTTGATTTTGCGCATTTTAATCATGTTTTGCTCCAAACGCTCGCGCGTCATGCGCTTACCGTTGCTGATTTCTGCAATCATTTTGGCGCAGTCGGTGAGGTTGTCGGCAAGCATGAAGCGCCACATCAGGGTGGAGCGCAGGGGCAGAAGTTTGGCGGCGGCAATGGCGATGGCGGCACCAATCAAAACGTTCATGGCGCGCATCAGACCGCTGTCGAGCCAATGGTGGCTGCTGTCGCCGATGAGCATACACATGGTCAAACCGGCAAGCATGGCGACGTAGCCGTTTTTGCCGACCGCAGACCAACCGGCCACCGCGCTGGCGGCACCGATAATCAGATAGAAGAAAACGCCGTCTTGCAAATAATGCTGGTTCAACCATAAAACGGCCAAACCGACGCCCAAACCGATGGCCGTGCCGAGCATGCGTTCGACTGCTTTGGAGTAAATCGCGCCTTGGAATTGCAGCATGCCGAGGACGACAAAGACGGTCATGCCGATCCACTCGCCGTGTTGCAGGTGGAAGACTTTGGCCAACAGGGTGGAAAACACGATTGCCAAGCCGAGGCGGAAGGCGTGGATATGGCGGCGATAGCGGTAGCGTTCGTAGGCGTTGAGCCAGCGTTCGGAAAAATGGAGGCGTTCGGATTGGGCAGGCATGTTGTAAGACGTATGGGTATGTGGGGATGTAAATTATAACTGATTGGTAAAGCAGATGAAATTTGAACTGCTCCCAAACGGCTTGTCCTATTGCGGATTTTATCTGCCGCAAGCGGATATAATGGCGGCTTTGAATCAGACAGGCGGTGAAGAAATGGCGACGGTTTTAAGCGCAGGCGTGGACGAAGCGGGGCGCGGCCCTTTGGTCGGCAGCGTATTTGCGGCGGCAGTGATTTTGCCGGAACATTTTGACCTGCCGGGTTTGACCGACTCAAAAAAACTGAGCGAAAAAAAGCGCGATATGTTGGCGCAGATGATTAAGGAACAGGCGGTTGCATGGAGCATTGCCTTTGCCGATCCCGACGAAATCCTGCAACTGAACATCCTGCACGCAACCATGGCCGCGATGAAGCGCGCAGTCGAGGGGTTGTCGGTCGTGCCTGACAAAGTATGGATAGACGGCAACCGTGTGCCGAAAGATTTGAATGTCCCTGCAGAGGCCGTGGTCAAAGGCGACAGCAAAATTATTGAAATCTCCGCCGCTTCGGTTTTGGCCAAAACCGCGCGTGATGCAGAAATGTATGAATTGGCGAAACGCTATCCGCAATACGGGTTTGACCGCCACAAAGGCTACGGCACGGCGCAACATTTGGCCGCATTGAAACAATACGGCGTATTGCCGGAACACCGCCGCGATTTCGCACCGGTCAAAACCTTATTGGCACAAGGCAATCTGTTTGAAGAATGAAAGCATAGCAAAAGGCCGTCTGAAAGATTTCAGACGGCC
>NZ_KV821259.1:0-31194 GCF_001815615.1 Neisseria sp. HMSC075C10 | reverse complement strand
GGCCGTCTGAAAGATTTCAGACGGCCTTGTTTTTTAGGAAAGTATCATTTCAACGCAGCCAAACACTCTTTAATCAACTCAGGGCCGCGATAAATCAAACCGCTGTACACCTGAACCGCACTGGCACCCAAGCGGATTTTTTCTGCCGCGTCCGCGCCGTTCATGACGCCGCCGACGCCGATAATCGGCAGCTTGCCGTCAATGCGTTCCGCCAAAAGTTTCAACACCTGATTGCTTTTCTCGCGAACGGGCAAGCCGCTCAAGCCGCCTTGTTCGCCTGCGAGCGGATGGCTGTCCAAGCTTGATTTGTCGATGGTTGTGTTGGTGGCGATGATGCCGTCCATTTCCACAGATTTGACCACATGGGCGATGTCGTCGATTTGCGCTTCGTCCAAATCCGGCGCGATTTTGACCGCCAGAGGCACATATTTGCCATGCGCGGCTGCCAGTTGCGCCTGTTTGTTTTTCAAGGCCTCCAACAATGCGCTCAATTCGTCGCCGCCCTGCAAGGCGCGCAGGTTTTTCGTATTGGGGGAGGAAATATTGACCGTGATGTAGCTTGCGTGGGCGTAGGCTTTTTCCAAGCAAATCAGATAATCGTCGGCCGCATTTTCAATCGGCGTAACGGCATTTTTGCCGATGTTGATGCCCAAAATGCCTTTAAAACGGCTGTTTTCAATGTTGCGGATCATTGCGTCGATGCCGTGGTTGTTGAAACCCATGCGGTTAATGATGCCTTGGTGTTCGGGAACGCGGAAAAGGCGCGGCTGCGGATTGCCCGGCTGCGGCTTGGGCGTTACCGTGCCGATTTCGACAAAGCCGAAACCCAAAGCGGCAAACGCATCGATGCACTCGCCGTTTTTGTCCAAACCCGCCGCCAAGCCGACCGGATTGGGCAGCTGCAAACCCATCAGCTCGGTTGGCCGGGTGTGGCTGTCTACTTTGGGCAGCAGGCCGAGTTTTTCGATAGAACGCAAACTGTTGAGCGTGAAATGATGGGCCTTTTCTGCATCGAAACGGAACAGGATAGGGCGGACGAGTGAATACATGGCGGCGGCTTTCTGAACGGTTGATGAATTTGGCGTTATTCTACCTGAAACCGTCAAACTGCCCCAAACGTCTGTATCGATATGATTTTATTGTTTGGCGTCAAATGAAAATAAATAGGGCTTTTGCGTGTAATCGGATAGTTCATTAAAATGGTAAGAGAGAGGCTTTTCAGACGGCCTGATGGATGTATCAAAAGGCCGTCTGAAAAGTTTTGATTTGATTGTTTACCTGATACAGGAAGATTTTTTATGAAACAGGCGGTTGATCCTTATGCGAGTTTCCGTGAACTGACGCTGCGGGGGATGATACTCGGAGCGTTGATTACGGTGATTTTTACGGCATCCAATGTGTATTTGGGCTTGAAGGTGGGCTTAACTTTTGCGTCTTCGATTCCGGCTGCGGTAATTTCGATGGCGGTTTTGAAGTTTTTTAAAGGCAGCAATATTCTGGAAAATAATATGGTGCAGACTCAGGCTTCGGCTGCGGGGACGCTCTCCAGTATTATTTTTATCTTGCCGGGTTTGCTGATGGCCGGTTATTGGGCGGGCTTTCCGTTTTGGCAGACTACGCTGCTGTGTATGTCCGGCGGTATTTTGGGCGTGATTTTCACCGTGCCTTTGCGTTATGCGATGGTGGTGAAGAGCGATTTACCTTATCCGGAAGGCGTGGCGGCGGCTGAGATTTTGAAGGTCGGCGACCATGATGCGGACCAGCAGGAAGGCGGCAGCGGTATCAAGGAATTGGTGTCGGGCGGCGCATTGGCCGGTTTGATGAGCTTCTGCGCAAGCGGTTTGCGCGTGGTGGCGGACAGCGCGAGCTTTTGGTTTAAAGGTGGCGCGTCGGTGTTCCAAGTGCCGATGGGCTTTTCTTTGGCCTTGCTGGGTGCGGGCTATCTGGTCGGCCTGACCGGCGGTATCGCGATTTTGCTGGGTATTTCGATTGCTTGGGGTGTGGCCGTACCGTATCTGTCGGCGCATATTCCGCAACCTGCCGATATGGAGATGATTCCTTTTGCGATGTCTTTGTGGAAGGAAAAAGTCCGTTTTATCGGTGCGGGTACGATCGGTATCGCGGCTATTTGGACGCTGTTGACTTTGATGAAACCGATGGTCGAGGGTATGCGCCTGTCTTTCCGCAATTTCGGCGGTGCGCAGATGACCGAGCGCACGGAACAGGATTTGTCGCCTAAGGCGATGATTGCCTGGGTGTTGGCGATGATGCTGGTATTGGGCGTGTCCTTCTTCCACTTTATCGGCGACTCTCATATTTCCGGCGGTTTGGCTTGGCTGTTGGTGGTTGTATGTACGCTGCTGGCTTCGATTATCGGCTTTTTGGTGGCCGCGGCTTGCGGTTATATGGCCGGTTTGGTCGGCTCGTCTTCCAGCCCAATTTCGGGCGTGGGCATCGTCTCTATCGTCATTATTTCGCTGGTGTTGCTGTTAGTCGGCGAATCCGGCGGCTTGATGGCGGACGAGGCAAACCGCAAATTCCTGCTGGCGTTGACGCTGTTTTGCGGCGCGTCTGTGATTTGTGTGGCTTCGATTTCCAATGACAACCTGCAGGATTTGAAAACGGGTTATCTGGTAAAAGCGACGCCTTGGAAACAGCAGGTTGCGCTGATTGTCGGCTGCGTTGTCGGTGCCGTGGTGATTTCGCCTGTGTTGGAGCTTTTGTATGAAGCCTACGGCTTTACCGGTGCGATGCCGCGTGAAGGCATGGATGCGGCCCAAGCCCTTGCCGCGCCTCAGGCAACTTTGATGACTACCATCGCCCAAGGTATTTTCTCGCACAATCTGCAATGGGATTATATTTTCACCGGTGTGGCCATTGGTGTGGCGTTGATTGCGGTTGATTTCACATTGCGCAAATCTTCCGGCGGCAAGCGTGCTTTGCCGGTATTGGCCGTGGGCATGGGCATTTACCTGCCGCCGTCTGTGAATATGCCGATTGTGATTGGTGCGGTATTGGCGGCGGTGTTGAAATCCGTCATCGCCCGCCGTCAAGAAAACCGTGAAGGCCGTCTGAAAAATGCGGAACGTATCGGTACGCTGTTCTCCGCCGGTTTGATTGTCGGCGAGAGCCTGATTGGTGTGATTATGGCGTTTATCATTGCCTTCTCCGTAACCAACGGCGGTTCGGATGCGCCTTTGGCCCTGAACCTGGAAAACTGGGATACGGCCGCCAAATGGCTGGGCTTGGCGTTTTTTGTTTTCGGTATGTTTGTGTTTGCACGCCGCGTGTTGAAAGCAGGACGCTAAGTTTGTAGGTTGAGAAAAGGCCGTCTAAAACCCAAAAAATTGGGGTTTCAGACGGCCTTTTTAGTGGAAATTTGTTGGGAATGATTTTAGGAAGTTTGGGTATAATTATCGCGGGGCTGGTAGCAAAAAAGCCCCATTGCAGTGGGGCTTTGTGCTGAAACCGCCCTAGAAAGGATGGTTTCAATCATGAAACATACCACTCGCACGGGTCGTTCATGGCTGAGACTGCGAACAGTCGTTAAGATTATCTTAACCCTGTTCCTGCTCTTAGTCAATTAAACGGCTGAAAACAAAAAACTGTTTTTCAGTTTCCGCCTGTTTATCATGAACAGGCGGTTTTTTATTGTTTAACGCTGATTCAAACAATCTGCAATCGCTTTGGCAATTTTGGTACTGGCACCTTGGTGTTGCGAAATGAATTGCTCGGTGTGGCTGATCAGCTGTTGACGCAGTGTTTCATCGTCGAGGTATTGGCGCGTGGTTCTGTACCAGGCTTCAGCGGTTTCGACGCGGACGGCGGCTTTGGCTTCGACTGCGCCTTTGCAGGCTTGAGCGAAGTTGTAGTTGGAGTAGCCGAAGAGGGTGGGGACGTGGCAGGAGATGGGTTCGATGATGTTTTGGCAGCCGGCATCGACCAGGCTGCCGCCGACGAAGGCAATGTCTGCGCTGAGGTAGTAGGCGGCAAGCTCGCCCATGCTGTCGCCTATCCAAACCTGTGTATCGGGGGAAACGGGTTGTCCGTCGCTGCGTTTTTGGACGGTATAATCAAGCGATTTGGCGGTATCGTAGGCCGTCTGAAAGTTTTCAGGGTGGCGCGGGACGATGACCAGCAAGGCATTGCCGCGGTAGCCCTGCCATGCTTTGAGGAGCAGTTCGGCTTCGTCTGTGCCTTTGTATACGCGTGTGCTGGCGCAGACGACGACGGGGCGTGCGCCGATGCGTTCTTTAAAGGCGACGGCAAGCGGGCGCGAGTCGTTTGGGGGCGCGATGTCGTATTTGGTGTTGCCGCAGACGTGGACGTTGGACGCGCCGATAAGGTGCAGGCGTTCAGCATCGGCGGCGGTTTGGGCAAAGCAGCCGGAGAGGCTCTGCATGGCAGGCTCGACCAGCTTGCGGATTTTAAGGTAGCCGCGTTGGGATTTTTCGGAGAGGCGCGCGTTGGCCAAAAAGAGGGGAATGCCTGCTTCTTGGCAGCCGTGCATCAGGTTAGGCCAGATTTCGGTTTCCATCAAAATGCCGCAGATGGGGCGGTGTTCGGCTAAAAATCGGGCGACCCATTCGGATTTGTCGTAGGGCAGGTAACGGCATTGCGCATCGGGGAACAGGGATTGTGCGGTGGCGCGGCCGGTCGGCGTCATTTGGGTAATCAGAAACGGCGAGTCAGGAAAATGGCGGCGCAATGCCTGCACCAAAGGTTCGGCCGCACGCGTTTCGCCGACGGATACGGCGTGTATCCAAATCGGGCGTTGTACGGGATTGGGATACGCCTGCCCGAAACGCTCGTCCCAATGCTCGAGATAGGCTGGGGATTTGAGGGCGCGGCGGCGCAGGTGGCGGCGGATCAGGAAAGGGGCGAGGTGCCACAGCGTGGCGTAAAGGCAGCGTATCATGCTTACGGGTCTTGTGTCGGAATAGGCCTATTTTATCGGAAACTGAAACGGAAGATATAGCTTTGATGCGTGTTTTACGCAAAGGAAACAGGCCGTCTGAAAGGTTTCAGACGGCCTTTGGTGCGGGCATAAACGCGTTTATTTCACTTGCGCCATGTATTTTTTCAGACGGCCTTTGCTTTGCATGGCGCGGTTTTCCAGTTCATCGACAACGGCTTGCGCTTTGGCTTTGTTCACCGGTTTGCCGACCTGAATCACGCCGCTCATGTTCATCATGCGGTGCGGCGGGCAGGTATAGACATACACGCCTTCTTTGTCGAGTTTGAGGGTGAAGTCTTTACCGTCTTCGGAGAGGAAGTCGGCAACGCCGTCGGGCAGGGCTTTGCTTTGTACCCAGTGGCCGCTGTTGGCGGCTTTGAAGGTAACAGTATCGCCGACTTTGGCGTTGACGTAGCCGGGTTCGAACACCATGCTGCCGTCTTTGCCGTTGTCGAGCATTTTGACTTCGTGGTTGGCGGCGTATGCGCTAAGGGAAGCGGTCAGCATGAGGAGGAAGAGGGATTTTTTCATGGAGAAAGTCCTTTCTAAGGATAAAAAATATGGGGCGGGCTGATGAGTCGGAGAGGCAAGCCTTGGGCTTACCGCCCTCTCCCTAACCCTCTCCCGCAGGAGAGGGGATAAGTTGCAGGGAGTTTGCAGGCCGGATGCTCAAATCCGACATTTGCAGGAGCGGTTAAGTTACGCACTCTTCCGCATCGGGCGGATAACGGGCAGGCCTTTGCTGTCGTACAAAAGCTCGATGTCCACTTTGTACAATCTGCCGATCATGTCCGCCTGTAACACGTCCTGCGGCGCGCCCTGCGCCTGTACTTTGCCTTCGCCGAGCAGAATCACGCCGTCTGAAAACTGCGCGGCGAGGCTCAAATCGTGCAAGACCATCAGCGTAACCAGATTGTGTTCGTGCGTGTATTGCACCACGCGCTCCAAGAGGTTCAACTGGTGGTGCATATCCAGCGCGCTGACCGGTTCGTCCAGCATCAGGATTTCGGGACGGCGCAGCATGACTTGGGCAAACATCACAAGCTGCCGCTGTCCGCCGGAAAGCCGCATGACGTCGCGGTGGGCCAGATGGCCGATGCCCAGCTCCGCCATGATACTTGCGGCTTCGTGCAGTAGCTCGTCGCCGACGTGCATGTGTAGCGCGTCCATGCGGCCGAGCAACACGACTTCCAGCGCGGTCAGCGAGGCTTCGGCGGCAGTGTCCTGCGGCATATAGCCTATGCGTTTGCGCCAGCTTTGCAGGTGGATTTTGCTCAATGCTTCGTCGCCGTAGCGGATGGTGCCTTTGTGCGCCACTTCGCCGAAAATCGTTTTCATCAGCGAGGATTTGCCCGTGCCGTTGGGGCCGAGCACGGAATAGACTTTGCCTTGTTCCAGCGTCAAATCGATATTGTCGGCGACCACATAATCGCCGCGCCGGATGTGTACGTTTTCAAGTTTCAACATTTCAGACGGCCTATCGTTTCGTTAATACAATCCAGAAGAAGAACGGCACGCCGACAAACGACGTAACGATCCCCACCGGAAACAGCGCGCCCGGGATAATCACCTTGGACAACACGCTCGCTACCGATAAAAACGCCGCCCCTGCCAGCATCGCGCCGGGCAGGAAGAAACGTTGGTCTTCGCCCAAAAGAATCCGCGCCACATGCGGCGCAACCAAGCCGATAAAGCCGATCACGCCGACAAAACTGATGGCCGTCGCCGTCATTACCGCCACCAACACCAGCGTTTTCAGGCGCAAAAATTGCAGATTGATGCCCAGCCCGACGGCGCGTTCTTCGCCCAAGCGCAGCGCAGTCAGCTTCCACACATCGCGCGAAAGCAGAAACACGCATACCGCCGTAACCGCCGCCGTAACGATGACTGTTTCCCAAGTTGCCTTGTTCAAACTGCCGAACAGCCAAAACAGAATCTGCTGCGAAATCTCAGGCGCGGCGATAAATTGAATCAGCGACAAAATCGACTGAAACAGGAACAACAGCGCAATCCCCACCAACACCAACATCGCCGAATTGAAGCGGCGCGCTGAGGCAAACAGAAACAAGATGCCCGAAGCCAGCATGGTCATCACAAACGCACCGATGGGAACGGCGACCGTTTCAGGCAGCCCGAAACCGCCGAACGCAATCACCGCCGACGCGCCCAAACCCGCCGCCGCCGCCAAGCCCAGCGTATAAGGGCTGGCCATCGGGTTGTTCAGGAGCGTTTGAATTTCCGCACCGCCGACACCCAAAGCCGCACCGACCACTAAGGCCATCACTGCAATCGGCAGGCGCAAATCCATCACAATCAGGCGGTTCATTTCATCGACTTCGGGTTTGCCCAGCAAAACATTGACAACTTCGCCGACGGGCAGCGTGTCCGTCATCGCAGGGCCGGTGGCGATGTCGAATAGGAAACTGACCGCCGCGATGACTAAAAACATCAACACAATCAACCAACGCTTGCCTTCCAACTTGCGCTGGTTTTTCACAATCTCGGCGACAACCGAATCATTCATGTTTCAAACCTTTAAAAAAGAGTGTTGTGAAAGGGGAGAAACAGGTTTGCCTTTTTCTTCCGCAAAAATTTCAGACGGCCTTCCGATTTAAAAGGCCGTCTGAAAATCTAAATTACCTTATTGTCCTTTCGGATAGAGGTAGAACGTACCATTTGGTACGACGGGCAGGTTTTGGCGGTAGAAGTCCATATAGGTCTTCTCAGGGTTGAAATCCTTAAACAACTGCGGATAAATCGCTTTGGCCATAAACTGAATCGATGCGCTGTCGGACAGCGTGCGCGAGTTGGCGTGGTAGGCGGCGTAGAGGCGGTTGTTTTTAATCGCAGGCAGGTTGGCCCAGCCGGCGCGTTTGGCAAAGCCTGCCAAGCGTTTTTCCGCTTCGGCTTTTGGAATGCCCCAGCCCATCACCATGGCGGCAGGGTTTTTCTTCAATTCGGTTTCGCGGCCGGTAATCACGATCACGTCGGGTTTGGCGGCGAGGACTTTTTCAGGATTGATCGGGCCGTAGAATTCGACCGAAGAAGCGGCGATATTGTTGCCGCCGACCAGTGTCGCCATCGAACCCCACATGCTCTTGCCGAAGGTAACGCTGTGTTCGGCAGGGCCTTTGTTGCCGAACTCGATATAGACTTTAGGCTTGGGCAGGTTGGCTTTTTGCACGCGCGCTTGGATGGTGTCGGCAACGCGTTTGTAGTCTGCCGCCAGTTTGTCGGCTTTTTGCTGCTGGCCGGTCAATGTACCGATGAGTTTGGTCGATTGAACGTGTTTGGCCACTGTTTGCGCGTTGTAGTCCAACACGACGATGGGGATGCCGGCTTTGTTGATGCGGTCGAGATCGGAACCCAAAGCCTTGTATTGCCATTCGGCCAAAACCAGCAAATTGGGTTTCAGCGCCAATACTTTCTCAATCGAAAAAGTGCCGACTTCCACTTCGCCCACGTCGGTCAGCTGATTCAGTTTAGGCACGGCTTTGCTGAATGCCGCCCAGCTTGGCGGCGCCCAGTCGGCCCAAACTGCTTTGGAAAAACCAACGACGTTGTCCAGCGCGGTTTTGCCGCCGATGGCCATGTAGTCTTGGTAGTAGAAGCCCAACACCACGCGCTTGGCAGGCAGGTCGACAGTTACCTTACGGCCGAGGATATCGGTCAGCTGAACGGGTTTGGCAAAAGCGGATACGGAGCCGACTGATAAAGCGGCGGCGGCAATCAAAGCAGAAAGTTGCGTAAATCTCATGAATCATTCCTTTAAAATATGATGATAATTACTATCATTTTATAAATTTACAAGGTATTGAATCTTTTTTCAAGTAAACGAGTGAGTAGACATATTTCGAAATAAAAAGTTTCATCATTAAAACGAAGGGATAGTGTTTATATAGGGCTTGGGTGTACTGAAGACCTAGTAAAAAGGAATGATATGGGGTACCTAAAGCCATAGTGGGCAGTAGCTGGAATGGATAGGTAAAGGGTTTTTTATTGCAAAAAAATAAAAGGTATTCGGTTGAAAACAAGGCCGTCTGAACCTTGCAATCAGGGTTCAGACGGCCTTTGGTGTAGGCATAAAAGTTTTATTTCACTTGCGCCCTATATTTTTCAGACGGCCTGTAAGCAGTATTTGGGAAAAGTGAAAAAGGTTGGTTTTTGAAATGGCGAAATAGGGAAGAAGAGGGCTTGAGGGAGAATCGGGCATAAACTAAAAATGGGGACGAATAAAAAGGGCGTGTATCGAAACACGCCCTTTTTAGAGATTCAGACGGCCTGTGATTCCGCCTGTTCGCTTTGGTTGAGGATTTTAATCAGTTTTTCGGCTTTTTCCGGGTCTTCGCAGCGCAGGATTTTGGCGGCATCGTTTTCGAGATGGCCGGTGTGGCTGTGCAGGATGATGTTTTTAACCGAAAGCAGGTTGTTGGGGTTCATGGAGAAGCGACGCAAGCCCATGCCGAGCAACAGTCGGGTGAAGACGGTATCGCCGGCCATTTCGCCGCAGATGGACACGCCTTTTTCCATGCGGTTTGCCGTGCGGATGATGTGTTGCAGCGTTTTGAGGACGGCAGGGTGGCCGGGTTGGTAGAGGTGGCTGACGCTGTCGTCGCCGCGGTCGACCGATAGGAGGTATTGAATCAGGTCGTTGGTGCCGATGGAAACGAAGTCGACGAGCTTGAGGATGCTGCCGACGGTCATGGCGGCGGACGGGATTTCGATCATGCAGCCGATGCTGACCGGGCCGAAGGTTTCGCCGCGTTCGGTCAGTTGGCGTTGGGCCGTGTCCAGATGGATAAGGCATTGGCGCACTTCGGAAATGGACGTAATCATCGGCCACATCATGCGCACGGGGCCGTGGGCGGCGGCGCGGAGAATGGCACGCATTTGGGTGCGGAACATGACCGGCTCGGCGAGGCACAAACGGATGCCGGTCAGGCCGAGCGCGGGGTTGAGGCTGCCGTTGGGCGTGCTGTTTTGGCCGAACCAGCGCGGATTTTTATCGACGCCCAAATCGACGGTGCGGATGGTGATGTTTTTGCCTTTGAGTTTTTTGACGATGCCGGCATAGACTTCGTATTGTTCGTCTTCGGTCGGCATGTTGTCGCGGTTGAGGTAGAGGAATTCGCTGCGGAACAGGCCGACGCCGTCTGCGCCGAAGTTGTGCAGGGCTTTGATGTCTTCGGCGGATTCGATGTTGGCGAGCAACTCAATGTTGATGCCGTCGGCCGTGGTGGCGGCGGTTTTTTTGATTTTGTTGAGTTCGCGCTTGTGGCTGCGGTATTCGCGGGCGAGGCGGCGGTATTCGTTGAGGACGACTTCGTCGGGATCGATGATGAGGACGCCGTTGATGCCGTCGACGATGACGATTTCGTTTTCGGTAATGAGTTTGCGGGCGTTATGCAGGCCGATGACGGACGGGATGTCGAGGCTGCGGCCCAAGATGGCGGTATGGCTGGTCGGGCCGCCGGCATCGGTTACGAAGGAGGTAATGTGCTGCTCTTTGAATAGTACGGTATCGGCAGGCGAGAGGTCGTGCGCGATGAGGATGGTGTCGTCAAACAGGTTACCGGCGAGGTTGATTTCGTTGCTTTGGCCGACAAGGTTGTTGTGGATGCGGCGGACGACTTGGAGCATGTCCTGTTTGCGTTCGCGCAGGTAGTCGTCGTCGATGCTGTCGAACTGGGCGGCGAGTTTGTCGCTTTGTTGTTTCAATGCCCATTCAGCGTTGATTTTCTGCTCGCGCAAAATGTCGATGGGTTCGCGCGAGAGGGTGACGTCGGTCAGCAGCATCAGGTGCAGGGAGATGAACGCGCCCAATTCGGTCGGGGCGTTTTCGGGAATCGCGCCGCGCAGCTGTTCCAGTTCTTTGCGCGTGGCTTTGATGGCGTTGTCGAAACGGGCGACTTCGGCCTCGAGTTTGTCGGGATCGATGTCGTATTGGGGGACTTCCGTTGTGCCGCGCGTGATGAGGTGGGCGTGGCCGATGGCAATGCCTTTGCCCGCGGCTACACCGTGTAGGACGATGCTCATTATTCGCCCTCGCCGAAGTAGTCGTTGATGAGGTCGGTCAACGCCTGCATGGCGGCGGCTTCGTCTGCGCCTTCTGTTTCCAGCTCAATCACGGTGCCTTTGGCGGCGGCCAGCATCATCAGGCCCATGATGCTTTTGCCGTTGACGCGGTTACCGTTTTTGGTGACCCAGACTTCGCTTTGGAATTGGGAGGCGGTTTGGGTGAATTTGCTGGAGGCACGCGCGTGCAGGCCGAGTTTGTTGATGATTTCGATTTCTTGTTTGAGCATGGATGTCCCCTAAATGTAATGTTCGTAAAGTGAATGTTTTCAGACGGCCTTAGCCGTGTTCTTTGCACACCAGGTCTTCAGGTGCGGATGTAATGGCGAAAATGCCCCGGATGGCGGCTTCTTTGACGGTTTCGGTGAAGTCGGAGAGGTTTTCGGCTTGTGATGAGTATTGGATGGCTTTAATCATCATCGGGGCGTTGAGGCCGGTCAGAATGGCGGATTTGTTTTCGCGCACCAGTCGGCGTGCGGCGTTGCACGGTGTGGCGCCGAAGATGTCGGTCATGATCAGCACGCCGCGGTTGTTGGGAAATTCCTGCAATGCGGCGATGGCGTTGTTGATGATGTCGTTTTGATCCTCATCGGGCTGTACGCCGAGGATGTGGAGATTTTCGGGGAAGCCGTTGGGAAAGAAATGGTCGGCCAAACCGCGATAGGCTTCACCTATGGTTTCATGTGTAATGATTAACAAACCTATCATGATGTGTTCCTATTATTGGGGTTGAGGCCGTCTGAACATCTTTCAGACGGCCTTTGTTTTATTTATTGTTTAAGGCGTAGATTTCGCCGAGGTTGCGCCAGCAGCCGGCGGCATCCATGCCGTAGCCAAAGACGTAGCGGTTGGGTACGTCCAAACCGATATAGTCGGCTTTGGTCGGTTTTTCTTTGTTGATCAGCTTGTTGGCAAACACGGCCGCACGGCAGCTTGCCGCGCCCATTTCCAACAGTTTTTCCTGAATGGCGGCCATGGTGTGGCCTTCATCCAAGATGTCGTCCAGAACGACGACATGACGGCCTTTGATTTGCTCGGGGTCGGGCATGCGTTTCCAGTTGAACGCGCCGCCCGCGAGTTTGTCGCCGTAGCGGGAAACGTGGACGTAGTCAAAGTCAAGAGGGAAGCGCAACAGCGGCAGCAGCTGCCCTGTAAACACCACCGCGCCACCCATGACAGGCAGCAGCAGGGGATATTTGTCGGCCAAGTCGCGGGTGATGTCGTCGGCAACTTTTTGCAGGGCCGCGCGGCATTGTTCTTGGTCAAACAGCAAGTCGGCATTGTCCAGCATGGCTTGGGTTTCAAGGCGTTTGGTTTCTAAGTCGGTCATGATAGGTCGTTTTGGGTACGGTTAAAAACAAATTATATAGCGGATTCAATCAATTTTCGATACAAGGCGCGGCAATAGTGTAGTGAAAGCGAAGGGAATTTGAGCCGACCACGTTCAGACGGCCTTTTGCCCCTCCGCTTCGTCCACCAGCAAAAATGCCGTCAAAGCCAAAGCGGTCAATACCGCCGTCAACACCATCGCCCGTCCGTAATTGTCCGCACCGGCACGTCCAAGATAATCGTAAATCAAAGTGGTCAGCGTCTGCCATTCGGGACGCGACAGGAACAATGTGGCCGCAAATTCGCCGATACAGGTCGCCGAAGCCAAAGTCAGGCCGCGCCGTAAAGCCGGTTTCAATAAAGGCGCGGTGACATAACAGGCCGTCTGAAAAGCGTTTGCGCCCATAGTACGCGCCGCCGCCGCATAATCTTTGGGCAAACCGTCCCATGCGGCCAGTACATCTTTGGCCACAAACGGATACGCCAACAGCGCGTAAGTCGCCGTCAGCAGCCACAGCGAAGCCGTCCACTGCGGATAGAGCAACAAAACGCCAAACGCGATGCACACGGGCGACACCATAAACGGCAAAAACATCAGCGCGCGCAACCACGCCATTTGCCGTGCCGCCGCCGCATACAGCACGCCCAAAACCGTTGCCGCCGCCACGGCTGATGCAGAGAAACGGATGGTGTTCCACACTGCCGCCCAAGTCTGCGCTTCCAGCAAGACTGCCCACGAAGAGCCTGCCGATACCGCCTTGAGCCATACTGCCGCCAAAGGCAGCAGGCAGCACACTGCCAACATGACCAATACCGTTGCCGTCAGCCATTTTTCCCAAGCCCATATCGGCGCACGCGGAGGCAAAGGCGAGACCGACTTATCCACAGCCACGCGCCTGCTCCAATACGCATACAAACCGCCTGCCGCCGCCGTAACCGCCAGCACCAGCCACACCAACACCGACGCACGCGCCATATCCAACTCATACGCCACCAGCCGGTAGATTTCCACTTCCACTGTCGCAAAACGTTCGCCGCCAAGCAGCAAGGCCAGCCCGAAGCCTGAAAAACAATATAAAAATACCAGACACGCGCCGCCGGCAACCCACGCACGCACCACCGGCCACTCGACCCAGACAAACCGCCTCCACGCGTCCGCGCCCAAAGATTGCGCCGACAGCAACCGCGCCTGCGGCACACGCACAAATCCCTGATACGCCGAGCGCACCAAAACCGGCAGGTTGAAAAACACGTTGCCGTAAATCAGCAGCCACGGCGTGTCCTGCCAACCTGCCGCCAGCATACCGTGTGCGCCAAACAAGGCTAGCACGCCCATGCCTGCCACCAAAGTCGGCATCACAAAAGGCAGCATCAGCAGGCGTAAAACCGTGCGCCGTCCGGCAAAGTCCATCCGAGCCAACACCCACGCCGCAGGCACGCCCAAAGCCGTGACCAAGACGCAGGTCAAAATTGCCTGCGCCACCGTCCAGCCCAAGCGCAGGCGCATATAGTCATCAGCCACCACTTCCGCCCAAGCGCCTTCGCCGTCGTAAAACGCCAACGACAGCAAAGGCGCGGCCACCATAATCGCTAAGAAACCTAAAGGCAGAAGCAACAGCGCAAACCGCCGAATCCAAACCTGCATCGATGCGTACCCGAGAATAAAAACGCCTATTTTAGCCCGAGTTCGGTATAGAAGGTGGTATTCCTGCCCTTGTTTTCAGACGGCCCGGGCAGCCTGACGGATAAAACCGCCGTTTCTTCAAATTTTCCAAACATTTACGAAATCTCTTCAAAAAGGCAACATAATTGTTTGGGCATTTTTGTTACAATGCCGCCGATTCAAAAAACCAAACAAATCAAAAACAAGGAAACATTATGACCGCTACACGCCCACAAACCTACGATGCCGTCGCGCGCGCGTTGCACTGGCTGACCGTACTCGGTTTCATCGGCATCCTCTCCACCATTACCGTTTGGACCATCTACGATGGCGAAGAATGGGTCAAATCGCTCTTCGGCGTGCATAAATCCATCGGTTTCATCACGCTGCTGGTAATTGCCGTGCGCATTGTTTGGGCTTTGCTCAATGCGTCCAAACGTCCTGCCGCCGACAGCTTTGCCGCCAAAGCAGGCCACCTTGCCCTTTACGTCCTCATGCTCGCCGTTCCCGTTATCGGCATGATCCGCCAATACGGCGGCGGCCGCGGCCCGTTGAAAGTATTCGGTGTCGAAGTGATGCAGGGTTCGCTGAAAAAATCGAATGGATGTCCAACCTCGGCAATATGGCGCACGGCAAACTCGGCTGGCTGCTCTTCGCGCTTGTCGCCGGCCACATTGTCATGGTTGTCGTCCACCGCATTCAAGGCCACGACGTTTTGTACCGTATGATCGGCCGCCGTTCTTAAGTGTAAAACGGTAAACAGCCAAGGCCGTCTGAAAACAGTTTGACCAAGCAAAACTGTTTTCAGACGGCCTTTTTGTATTTGTGTTAATCTGCAAAAGTAGGTCAGGCATTTTGCCTGATGTTGTTCAAATACTGTAAACCGTACCGAGAAACACCATGACTGCTCCCATTCTCGCCATCACCTCCGGCGAACCGGCCGGCATCGGCCCCGACATCTGCCTTGATTTGGCTTTCGCCGACCTTCCTTGCCGCCCCGTTGTTTTGTGCGATAAAAACCTGTTGGCGCAAAGGGCCGAACAGCTCGGCAAATCCGTCATCCTGCGCGACTTCCAAGCCCAAGCGGCCGATCCGTTGCCCAAGGGCGAACTCGAAGTCCTGCATATTCCCTTAGATGCCGAGTGTCGGGCGGGCGAACTCAATCCTGCCAATGCCGCGTATGTCCTCCGGCTGCTGGATACAGCGTATCAAGGCATTTCAGACGGCCTGTTTGCCGGTATGGTGACCGCGCCGCTGCATAAAGGCATCATCAACGATGCCCACGCAGGCAACGGCTTTTTCAGCGGCCATACCGAATACCTCGCCGAAAAAAACCATACCGAACAAGTCGTCATGATGTTGACCGGCGGCGGCCTGCGTGTGGCGTTGGTGACCACCCATCTGCCGCTGAAAGACATTTCCGCCGCCATCACGAAGCCTTTAATCGAGTCAGTTGTTCGCATTCTTGAACACGACCTGCGCCATAAGTTCGGCATAGCCAAACCGGTCATCCTTGTTACCGGCCTCAATCCCCACGCCGGCGAAGGCGGCCATTTGGGACACGAAGAAATCGACACCATTATTCCGGCACTTCATGCCCTGCAGGCCGAAGGCATAGACGCACGCGGCCCTTATCCGGCCGATACCGTGTTCCAACCCTTCCTGCTTAAAGATGCCGATGTCGTCCTTGCCATGTATCACGACCAAGGGCTGCCGGTGCTCAAATACGCCGGTTTTGGCGAAGGCGTAAATATTACCCTCGGCCTGCCCTTTATCCGCACCTCCGTCGATCATGGCACGGCCTTGAACTTGGCCGGTACGGGCAAAGCCGATTCCGGCAGCCTGATGACCGCCGTCCGCGCCGCGCTCGATATGGCGCACAATATGCAGAAATAGGCCGTCTGAAGCGTGGAGGTTTAATCGTTTGTCGGCGTAAAGTGTTCCTGTAAGAGCATCATCAGGAAATATTTGCCTGCCGATTTGATAAAGCCGATGAGTGTTTGGACAATAATCTGCACTTTATTGGAAAAGCCATATCAAAAGGCCGTCTGAAACCCAGATGTTTAGGGTTTCAGACGGCCTTTCAGTTTTTTGGTTTACCAAATTTCAGATAAAGTTTCTTTGACTTTGGCCTTCACTTCCGCACCGAAGCGGCGGCTGAGCATTTTGCTGAAATCGTCTTGCGGCGTGTAGTTGACCAGTTCGGGGGCTTTGACGACATCGCGGGCAACGCTGTAAATGCTGCCGAAGTCGTCAATCAGGCCAACCTGTTTGGCTTCTTTGCCGGTATAGATGCGGCCGCTGAAAACGTCGGGATACTGTTTGTCTTTCAACCTTGCGCCGCGACCGAGTTTGACGGCTTTGATGAATTCTTGGTGGATATCGCCCAACATGCTTTCCCAGATTTGGGTTTGCGCCGGCGTTTCAGGTGTGAAAGGGTCGCCCATGCCTTTGTTGCTGCCGGCGGTTTTCAGACGGCGTTTGACACCGGCTTTGTCCATCAGGCCGGTAAAGTCGAAACCGCCGCCGATCACGCCGATGCTGCCGACAATGCTGGAAGGGTCGGCGTAGATTTTGTCGGCTGCGGCGGCAATGTAGTAGCAGCCGGAAGCGCACATGTCTTCGGCAACGAGGTAGACAGGGATGTCTTTGTGTTCGGCTTTGAGGCGGCGGACTTCGTTAAAGGCGGTGTTGGACACGACAGGCGAACCGCCGGGGCTGTTGGCGCGAATGATGATGGCTTTGGCGTTGCCGTTGTTGTAGGCGGCTTCCATGCTGTCGCGCAGGATTTGGACTTGGTCGTCGATGTCGTTGCCGATTTCGCCGGTCAGGTTGATAACGGCGGTGTGTTCGCTGCGGGCATGGATACTCGTGGTTTTTCCTTCTTCTTCCGCGAGGCCGAAGATCAGGCTGAGGAAGATGAGGACGGCGACGCCGCGCCAGATATTGCGCCAAATGCGGGCGCGGCGCTGTTCTTGGTAGGCGGCGAGGAGGACTTCGCGCAGGGTGTTGCGCTCCCAGTTGTCTACGGGTGTGGAGGCTGAAGATGGTGTGTTTTGGGCATCGCCTTCACGGTGGATTCGGTATTGCATGATGTGATGTGCTTTCTTGTAGGCCGTCTGAATGTTCAGACGGCCTTATCGGTTTTAGTTGATGGAATAGCCGCGCAGGTATTGCGTACGTTCGCGGGTCATGCGGGTTTCACACTGTAAGCGCAGGTATTCTGCTTGTGCGGCGTTGTCTGCGGACGCGGCGGCTTGTTGGCAGTTAAGTTTTTTGCTTTGAATCCAGGCGCGTTGTTCGCCGAGGATTTGTTGTTTGACATCGCTGTCCATGCCGCCCCAGAGGTCGTTGATCTCGCCGTCTGCCTGACGGTTTTGCGCGCGCGCGTTGTCGAGTTCGCTTTGGCTGAGGCCGGGCGGCTCGTTGCGCGGAGTTTCATGGTCAGGACGCAGGACTTCGTAGTCTGAATTGTCGTCATCATCGGTCAAGCCGACAGCTTGGCTGGCGGCGTTGTTTTCAAGGATGTCTTGCGGATCAACAGTCGGTGGCTCTTCCGTGTTTGGGTTTTGCAGCAGCTTGATGGCCTGCTCTTTGGATACGGGTTTGCCGTCTATCATGACGATGCTTTTCACGCCGTAAGGCAGCAGGGTGGCGGAAAGGGTTTGGGCTGTGGTGCTCAGGGTGTTGTCTTCGAGAACCAGTTTGCCGTCTTTGTCGGGGGTATAGAGCAGGGTGGTGCTGAACGTGTTGTTTTCAAAAGTCAGGGTGCTGCCCATTAGTTTTTGTTCGAGCATGTCGGACAACGGGGTGTTGCCGTAAATCAGCGGGCTGTTGTCTATAGCCGTTTTGAGGATGGTGTCGGGAATGCGGATTTTGAGGTTGGCGCGGCAGATGGCTTTGCCGTTGTCTTCGGTCTCTTTGGCGTCTTCAAGCAGGGTTTCTAATTCGAGGCCGGCGGCGATGATTTTGTCGGCATCAACGAATTGGCGGCTGTCATTGCGGGCAAAGGAGCGCGCTTGTTGTTTGAGGGTGTCTTCGATGGTGGTACGGATGTTTTGCAGTGTGGCCGGTTGGGCGCAATCAAGCGCGACTTTCGGCTCTTCTTTGCTGCATGCGGCAAGAAGAATCGTGCTTAAAATCAATACGGAAGCGGTTTTTTTGTACATGGGTACTCCTGAAGATGACGGCCTTTCAGACGGCCTGACGTGCCTATCATAACAAAAGCACTTGCAGCAAGTAAATGCGGCAAGTGCTTTTCTATGTTAGACGTATCAGCCTTTGATGACGCTGACAAAGCCGGAGAGGATGGCGGCGTTGATCAAGTCAACGAAGAATGCACCCACCATAGGCACAATCAGGAAGGCTTTGTGCGACGGGCCGAAGGTTTGGGTCAGGGACTGCATGTTGGCAACGGCGGTCGGGGTGGCACCCAAACCGAAGCCGCAGTGACCGGCCGCCAATACGGCAGAGTCGTAATCGCGACCCATGAAGACGTAGGTAACGAAAGTGGCATACAGAATCATCACGACGGTTTGTACAGCCAAGATGATGGTCACAGGGCCTGCCAGACCGGTCAACTCCCACAGTTTCAGGTTCAGAAGAGCCATGGCAAGGAAGAGTGACAGGGAAGCATTGCCGAAGACGTCGATGGCGCGGTCAAACATATTGACTTTGAAGGCTGCGGTCAGGACGTTGCGGATGACCACACCAGCAAACAGACACCATACGAATTTAGGCAAGTCGAAGAAGGCTTTGTCGTAGCCATCCACGATTTCGGCAAATGCCAAACAGCCGGCAAACATAGCCAAGGTTTCGACAGCAGACTCGGCAGTAATCAGGCGGGTGCGCTGTGCTTGTTCGAAGATGTCGTCGGCAGCATCGTTGTCGTCGGATTTGGCAGTTTTGACGACAGGTTTACGGCCCAATTTGTTGATCAGACGGCGTGCAACAGGACCACCGATCAAACCGCCGAATACCAGGCCGAATGTTGCAGAAGCCATACCTAAGCCGGTTGCGCCGGTCAGGCCGAATTTGCTTTCAAAGTCAGGACCCCATGCACCGGCAGTACCGTGACCGCCGGTCAGGGTAATCGAACCGGTAATCAGGCCAATCAGCGGATCCAAGCCCAATGCGCTCGCCAAGCCGACACCGACGAAGTTTTGGACGATGATGAATGCACCCACCACGGCGGTAAAGATAACCAAAGGCAAACCGCCCGCTTTCAGACGGGAGAAGTCGGCGCTCAAACCGATGGATGTAAAGAAGATAAGCATGAATGCATCTTGCAGCGGTTTTTCAAATTTGAAGCTGACGCCGTAGGCTTCGTGCAGGGCGAACAGGACGATAGCGGCAATCAAACCGCCGGCGACCGGCTCGGGAATATTGAAGTCTCTTAAGAATTTGATTTTTTGAACCAGAAATTTACCAACCAGCAACACGAGTGTGGCGGCAATCAGTGTGTAATAACTGTTGAATTCCCATTCCATGTTGTTTCACCTCCTAGAAATGTTTTTCCGAGCATCCGTTTTTGTTCCGGATGTAGTGTGTTTCAACGCTTGGCGTTATCCGCCGAGTGTCATGGTATTGATGCGCGAACAAGGCGTTTTCAGAAAGAAATGAAAACAATGACGTGTCCGTGAAAAATAACTGGCAAATATTAGGGGAATAGTTAAAGATTGTCAAAAAATGCGAGTGTAAATATTTTCAGACGGCCTTTTGCCCGATGGCATGGTGCACTTCGCGGCGCCATTGTTCTAATAGGGATGTTAATGATTCGGCCGAAGTGTGGCCATTGCTGATGGCGGCCTGCAGCCAGTAGCAGGCGGTCGGAACATGGCAGCTTACACCTTGCCCGTGATAGTAAAAACAGGCGAGGTGGTATTGGGCGGAAGGGTGGTTTTGTTCGGCAGCGATGGCGTACCAGTGTGCAGCCGCCCGAGGGTCTTGCGCCGTACCGAGGCCGTAATGGTAGATGCAGCCTAAGGCTGCCGCCGCGTCTTTATGGTGGAACTCGGCGGCTTCCATGTAATTCTTACGCGCGGCATTGTAGTCGGCGGGACGGCCGATGGCGTGGGCTTGTGCTTCCGCCAAACGGTAGATGGTTTCGGTTTGTTGCTGTTGCAGGGCGGCTGTTTTGATTTGTTCGTATTGTTGCGGATGGTACAGCGCGGCGTCGCTGATGAGTTTTTGTGCCGCGGCGGCAGAACCCAGCGCGGCGGCACGGTGGTAGTAATCGTGCGCGATATGGTTGTCGGCTTTGATGCCAAGGCCGTAGCGGTAGAGGTCGCCCATGATTTTCAGCGCTTCGGGATGGTTTTTCTCGGCGGCGGCTTTGGCGTAGCGTGCCGCTTGGAACGGGTCTCGTTCGGAAAGTTCGCCGGTTAGGGCATATTGGGCCAGCTTGGCCTGTGCTTCCGCTTGCTCCTTATCGGCGGCACGACGATACCATTCTAAGGCTTCGGGTTTACGTTGGGCGGCAAGAAGGTCGGCCAGCAGGGTTTGTGCGGCGATATGGCCGGCTTGCGCGGCTTGTTCGAGGTATTGTTCGGCTTGTGCGTGGTCGGGGCTGATGCCTGTGCCGTAGAAGTAGATTTGACCGAGTTGCCAGCAGGCTGCAGTTACGCCGAGCGCGGCCGCTTTTTCGTATTGTTCGATGGCTGTTTCAACGTTGCCTTGGCGTTGATGATGGCGCGCCAGATGGTAATACGCAGGCGCCGCATATCGGGCGGCGGCAAGCTCTGCCCAGTAGAGCGATTGTGGGTCGTTGCGTTGCGCGTGGTAACGCATGAGGATTAATTGGGCTTCGAGGTGACCTTGCTCACCCAGCCAGGCGTATTCGTTAAGAAGCTGTCCGGTCGGGGTGCCGTTGTGTTCGCGTTGTTGCAGCAGGGAGAAGAGTGCTTTGGGATGGCGTTGGGCCGCGGCGGCTTCCAACCATGGAAGTGCCTGCTCCGGATGACCATTTTGCAGCAGATGGTTGCCCAATACAAAAGCAGCTTTCGTATATCCCTGCTCTGCGGCCTGTTGCAGCAGGGGCAGGGCTTGGGCGGTATTGGATTGTTCCAAAAGGGCGGCGGCTTGCCGGTAGAGGATATCAGGAGCGGCGGTCATGGTTTCCGGGCGGATATAAAGTGGAAGACGGATGCTGCGGCATATGGGCGGCGATACCGGTTGAGGGCTTTGTAAAAATTTTGCTCGGCATAGTTTTGTAGAGTGTATTGCCTTGCTGGCTTATCTTTAGGATGTTTGGCTTGTTATATTGTTTTGCCTGGGGATACATCCATATTTTGTGCGTTATTAAGGCCTCAGCTTGAGTCGGTATGCGCTCATGACAGCTCGGTCATTATACTGTTTTTGTAATTTATTGTTAATGATAAATGCAGGTTTTTGTGTTTTATTTACATGGCAGTAGCTAAGGTATTGATTGTTTCAGGCCGTCTGAAATGTTTTCAGACGGCCTGAACTTTCCTTCGCTAAGTCAGGTTGTCGGTATGGAAGAGTCGGATGTGTCTTTGTTGGGGAAAAACACCTGACTGTAGAAGTTGCCGTTAATTTGGGTCACGTTGAGGTGGTACATACGGTAGGCATGGAACAGGTTGCTGTCAGGCGGTGTCGGATGATTCCAAAATTCTGCCAAGGTATTTTGGTCAGTAATGCCGGGAATATCATAATAGGCACGGCCGAGCACTTTGACAGGCATATTGTGTATCAGTCCGGACAGGCCGCTGGTGCTGTTGATGGTGACCATGCCGAGGCCGTGGCGCAGGAAAACGGGCAGGGGGACATCATGGACGTAAGTCACGCGGCCTTTGAGTTCGGGGTGTTCTTTGATAAAGCGTTTAATGTCGCGCCAGTAGTCGATAAAGCCGCGGTCCATCGGATGATGCTTGATGATGAGGTTGGTATCGGCAGGAGCGTGTTCGGCAAAGGAGCTCAAAACATGGAGCAGGAAGCTGCGGACACTGGGAAAGTCGCAATGGATACGGACTTGGCTGTCGTTGAATACCTGTAAGGGAACAATAAAAAACTTGCCGTATTTGCCTGCTTCCACACGTTTGGCGATTTGAATGTCTTCAATATAGTAGTTCAAACGCTTGAGGATGGAGAGCGACCACAGTTTGAGGTAATGGCCGGCATTGGGTGCGCGGTGGTGGATGTAGTCGGGGTAGTGGATGAGCGTGCCTGCAATCAGCTGCCAAAGCTCAAGCCTGCGGCTGCGGCGCGGAATGGGCAGCAGATCTTGGGTAAGCCCCCAACCTGCGTAAAAAGGCAGGCCGTAGCAGCTGACTTTTTTGCCACGCAACAAGGCTTCAAAACCGGTCAGCGAAGTCATGGTGTGAACTTCGTCTGCGTATTGGAGACAGGTCAGGATATCGGCTTGTTCGGCGGTTTGGTCGGCATATTGTGCAGCATCTTCAGGAGAAATATGGCCGATGCGGTTACCGCTGACTACATCGGGATGCGGTTTGTAGATGATATAGGCATCGGGATTGCGTTCGCGTACGGTACGGAGCAGATCCAGATTGCGATAGATTTGGGGCGAACCGTAGCGGATAGACGCGTCATCCTCAACCTGGCCGGGAACGAGAATCACGGTTTTGTTGGTTGATGGGGCGGTAAAGTCTGAGTTGCCGACGTTGTATTTGCTGATGTGGTTTTCGGTCAGCATTTTTTGCAGTTTCAAGGCTGTCTGAAAGTCTTGATCGTCGAAGTTTTGGTTTTGCAGGATGTGTTCAAGACGGGACGGGGTTTCGGCGTTGAAATAAATGCCTATATCGTCGGTAACGAGCGACAGCGGTGGGACTAAATTAGAACCAAGCCCGACCGAGCGGATAAAGCCGTCTTCCATGCGCAACAGGGGGATGTGGTGTTGTTCGGCAAAACGGACGATGGCCTCTTTGCCGTTGCCCCAAGCAAGGATGTGTGCATGGTCGGACAGTTTGACCCCGGCCAGTTTTTGGGTGGAGGAGATAAATTTCAGACGGCATGAGGGTACGTTAAAGAACGGTTTGGCAACCGCGCGTTTCCACAAAGACATGCCGACGCAATACAACTCGCCACGCAATTTGTCGTTTTTGCGTTTGACCGTCGCCAGATAGTCGATGACATCAAAGAGGCTGCCTGCTTCGCCGGTATTGGGATTGAGGTAGCGGCTGTATTGCAGATAGGCTGCTGCGAAGAGCTGCAGCAAGTTGCGGGGGCGCGGCGTTGGGTTTGAACAAGGCTGCCGATTTTGGGATGGCGGTCGTTGCTTACGCCCCATCCGGCGTACCACGGCAGGCCGAAGGTGGTCAGTGGTTTGCCGCACAAAAGCGCCTCAAAACCCATTTGCGAGGTAACGCAATAAACCTTATCGACGTTTTGCAACAAAGAAATCGGATTGATGTCTTCTGCCAAAAGATGGACGCGGTGTTGCTGCGCCAGTTGGGTCAGATAGCCTTGTTTTTTGCCGCACAAAACATCGGGATGGGTTTTTACCCAGATATCGGCTTGCGGGTTTTCATTCAAGGCCGTCTGAAACATCAGTTCAAACGTAGAGGCGTCTGCGCCGCCATATTGGATGGCCATATCGCCGAAGGTTTGGTCGATGATGAGGACGGTTTCGGGTTTGGATGGGGAACGTAAAGGATGATCTTCTGAAAGTTCGGGCGCGTGGTTGTATTTGGACAGGTGGTGTTGCAGGATGAAATCCATCGCCTGTTGCGCTTGAGCCAAGGTTTCAGACAGCATGGTATCGGCGGCGAGAATCAGTTGTTCCAAACGTGAAGGACGGGTGGTGTCGTAGTAGATGCCGATATCGTCATAGACGATGGAATAGGGCGGATAACCGGAGACGCCCAGTCCGAGCGAGCGTAAAAAACCGTCTTCCAATGCAATAAAGGGAAGCCGGTGTTCAGCGGCGAAAGTACGCGCTTTGTGTGTCGTCGGGCGCAAACCCCAGCCGACGACAGTCTCTGTACCTTTTCCATCTTTGCAGATATGAAACTCAGGCAATAGGGTGGAGAGATGGGGAATTTTGCGGATGCCGCGAGAGGGAATGTAGGCGTTTTTCACAATGCGTTTTCGTCGATTATTGTTATTAATAGATTGTAGGCCGTCTGAAAAGAGGAGCATTCTTTCAGACGGCCTGAATTATTTTTAAAACTTTTTAAAACGTGACTGCTTCAGCCAATACTTTGCCGGCCAAGTCTTTAGGCGACAGATTCGGCTCGCCTTGCAGCGGCCAGTCGATACCGACGGTCGGATCATTCCAAATCAGCGAGTGTTCGGCTTTGGGGTTGTAATAGTCTGTGCATTTGTAGACGAACTCGGCTTCAACGCTCAGTACATAGAAGCCGTGAGCGAAACCTTCGGGTACCCACAGTTGGCGTTTGTTTTCTGCGGACAGAATCTCGCCTACCCATTTGCCGAAAGTGGGGGAGTCTTTACGCATATCGACGGCCACGTCGAATACTTCGCCGACAACCACGCGCACGAGTTTGCCTTGAGTGTTTTCAGTTTGATAGTGCAGGCCGCGCAATACGCCTTTGCTGGATTTGGAGTGGTTTTCCTGCACGAAGGTGCGGTCGCAGATTTGGGTTTTGAACCACTCGTCGCGGAAGGTTTCCATAAAAAAGCCACGCGAGTCGCCGAAGACTTGGGGCTCAAGCAGTTTTACGTCAGGAATGGCGGTATCAATGATGTTCATCGTTTTATCTTTCATCTAAAGGCCGTCTGAAAAGTTTCAGACGGCCTCAAACATTATTTTTTCAACAGGCGCAGCAAATATTGGCCGTATTGGTTTTTCGCCATCGGGCGCGCCAGCTCTTCCAGTTTTTCATCAGAAAGCCAACCGTTGCGCCAAGCGATTTCTTCCAGGCAGGCGATTTGCAGGTCTTGGATGTTTTGCACGGTTTGGACGAATGAAGCAGCTTCGTGCAGGCTCTCGTGAGTGCCGGTGTCCAGCCATGCAAAACCGCGTCCCAAAAGTTGCACCGACAATGAACCGTCTTCCAAATACATTTGGTTGAGATCGGAAATTTCCAATTCGCCGCGGGCGGACGGTTTGATTTGTTTGGCGAACTCGACAACGCGTTGGTCATAGAAGTACAAGCCGGTTACCGCCCAATCGGATTTGGGCTGTTGCGGTTTCTCTTCGATAGACAGGGCGTTGAAATTTTCGTCAAATTCGACTACGCCGAAACGTTCGGGGTCTTTGACCTGATAACCGAATACGGTTGCGCCGTGGGTCTTGGCGGCGGCCTGTTTCAATGTTTGCGTAAACGATTGGCCGTAGAAAATATTGTCGCCCAAAACCAAGCAAACATTGTCGTTGCCGATAAATTCTTCGCCGATGATAAATGCCTGTGCCAAGCCGTCCGGACTGGGTTGCACGGCATAGCTGATGGAAATGCCGAAATCGCTGCCGTCGCCGAGCAGGCGTTTGAAAGAGGCGTTGTCTTCGGGCGTGGTAATCACCAAAATATCGCGGATTCCTGCCAGCATCAATACGGACAGGGGATAGTAAATCATGGGTTTGTCATATACGGGCAGCAGTTGTTTGGATACGCCGCGCGTGATGGGGTAGAGGCGTGTGCCGCTGCCGCCGGCAAGGATGATGCCTTTCATGGGTTTTCTCCTGAGTAGTGTGTGTTTGCGTGATTTTCAGACGGCCTAATATGGGACAGGCCGTCTGAAAACTTATTTTCCAGTGCCTAAACGTTCTAAACGGTAGCTGCCGTTCAATACGTTTTGCCACCAGGTTTTGTTGTCCAAATACCATTGTACTGTTTTGCGAATGCCGGATTCGAATGTTTCCTGCGGTTTCCAGCCCAGCTCCCTGCCGATTTTGGCAGCGTCGATGGCGTAGCGCACGTCATGGCCGGGGCGGTCTTGTACGAAAGTAATCAAATCTTCATAACGCGCCACGCCGGCCGGTTTTTCAGGAACAAGCTCTTCCAGCAGGGTGCAGATGGTTTTGACGACTTCAATATTGGCTTTTTCATTGTGGCCGCCGATATTGTAGGTCTCGCCGACAACACCTTCGGTAACAACCTGATACAGCGCGCGCGCGTGGTCTTCGACAAACAGCCAGTCGCGAATTTGCATACCGTCGCCGTAAACAGGTAACGGTTTGCCGTCAAGCGCGTTCAGAATCATCAAAGGAATGAGTTTTTCCGGGAAATGGTAGGGGCCGTAGTTGTTGGAGCAGTTGGTTACAATGGTCGGCAAACCGTAAGTACGCAACCATGCGCGGACGAGGTGGTCGCTGGACGCTTTAGAGGCAGAGTAGGGGCTGGATGGCGCGTATGGCGTGGTCTCGGTAAACAAATCGTCTGTGCCGTGTAAATCGCCATAGACTTCATCGGTGGAAATATGGTGGAAGCGGAAGGCTTCGCGTTTTTCAGACGGCATTTGTTGCCAGTAGGCGCGGGCCACTTCAAGCAGATTGAATGTGCCGACGATATTGGTTTGGATAAACTCGCCTGCCGAATCGATAGAGCGGTCGACATGGCTTTCCGCAGCCAAGTGCATCACAGCATCAGGCTGGTGTTGTGCGAATACGCGGTCGAGTTCGGCGCGGTCGCAAATATCCACTTGCTCAAAAGCATAGCGAGGATTGCTTGCTACCTCAGTCAAAGATTCCAAATTGCCGGCATAAGTCAGCTTATCGACATTGACGACAGAGTCTTGGGTGTTTTGGATAATATGACGGACAACGGCAGAACCGATAAAGCCTGCGCCACCGGTAACAAGGATTTTTTTCATAAGTTTCAGAGGATAGTCAAAATAATATAAACAGATTATAGCAGACAGAAAGTGTGTTTTTCAGATAAAGAGGCCGTCTGAAAACATCTCTTTCAGACGGCCTGTATCAGGTCAACTTAATCGTCGTAGCCATTTGGATTGTTGCTGACCCAACGCCATGAGTCTTCCATCATCTGCGCCAAATCGCGCTTGGTTTCCCAACCGGTCTGCGCTTTGGTGTAGGCGGGATCGGCGTAGAAACAGGCCAAATCGCCATCGCGACGCGGTTTGATTTGGAACGGAATAGTCAAACCGGAGGCTGCCTCAAAGGCACGGATGATTTCCAATACCGAATAAGCACGTCCCGAACCCAAATTAAACAGGTGTACGCCCGACACATCGCTTTTCGCCTGCATGGCCGCCACATGGCCTTCCGCCAAATCCATCACATGGATATAGTCGCGCATACCCGTACCGTCTGGGGTAGGGTAGTCATCGCCGAAAACCGACAATTGCGGCAGCTTGCCTGAAGCCACTTGGCAGATATAAGGCAGCAGATTGTTTGGGATACCGTTTGGCTGCTCGCCGATCAAACCGCTTTCATGCGCACCGATAGGGTTGAAATAGCGCAACAAAATCACGCTCCAGCGCGGATCGGCCTTTTGGATATCCGTCAAAATGCGCTCCACCATAGACTTGGACGTACCGTAAGGGCTGGTCGTATCCCCCGGTTGCATATCTTCCGTATAAGGTACTTTACCCGGATCGCCGTAAACCGTAGCAGATGAGCTGAACACAATCTTAAATACGCCGGCACGCGCCATTTCTTCAGCCAAAACCAAGCTGCCCGACACATTGTTGTCGTAGTATTTCATTGGTTCGGCCACGCTTTCACCGACGGCCTTCAAGCCGGCAAAATGGATGACGGCATCAATATCGTGTTCTGCAAAGATTTGACGCAACACTTCACGATCACGGATATCCCCTTGATAAAAAGGCACAGACTTGCCGGTAATCTTTTCCAAGCGCGGGAGGATATTGGCAGACGAATTGCACAAATTGTCCAAAATCACAGCATTAAAGCCTGATTTCAGCAGGGAAACAACGGTATGGGAACCGATAAAGCCGGTACCGCCGGTGATAAGAATAGTCATTGGTTTTCCTTATACAGCATATGTTATCTTGTTTTGAATGAAGTGTATCAGTATTATCCTTTGTCTTCCCAAAAATTATCTTACGTTGTGCTGTCCTATCAATCGTTCAGATGGAATATGAAGGAATATATGAACATTACCCAAATTCTCTCCCAAGAACTCTCCGCCACTACCGCGCAAATTAATGCCGCTATTGAGCTTTTAGATGACGGCGCGACCGTCCCCTTTATTGCACGTTACCGTAAAGAAGCTACAGGCGGGCTGGATGATACGCAGCTGCGTCAGCTTGCCGAGCGGTTGCAATATCTGCGCGAATTGGAAGATCGCAAAGCCGTTGTTTTAAAAAGCATTGAAGAGCAAGGCAAGCTTTCAGGCGACCTCAGGGAGCAAATCGAAGCAGCCGACAACAAAACCGCGCTGGAAGACCTGTATTTGCCCTACAAACCCAAACGCCGCACTAAAGCGCAAATCGCGCGTGAACACGGTTTGCAGCCGCTGGCGGATGTGTTGCTTGCCGAGCAGCCGCAGGACGTGGAAGCCGCCGCGCAAGGCTACTTGAACGAAAACGTTCCAGATACCAAAGCCGCGCTGGACGGCGCGCGCGCAATTCTGATGGAGCAGTTTGCCGAAGACGCGGAACTCATCGGCACGCTGCGCGATAAGTTGTGGAACGAAGCCGAAATCCACGCGCAAGTCGTTGAAGGCAAAGAAACCGAAGGCGAAAAATTCAGTGATTATTTCGACCATCGCGAATCCATCTGCACTATGCCCAGCCACCGCGCGCTGGCGGTTTTGCGCGGCCGCAATGAAGGCGTGTTGAACATCGCGCTCAAATACCAGCCCGACGACACGCCGATTACGCAGCAAAGTGAATACGAGCAAATCATCGCCCGCCGCTTTAAGGTTTCAGACGGCCACAAATGGCTGCGCGACACCGTGCGCCTGACTTGGCGCGCGAAAATCTTTTTGTCGCTGGAACTCGAAGCCCTAAATCGTTTGAAAGAAGCCGCCGATACCGACGCGATTACCGTGTTCGCCCGCAATCTCAAAGACTTGCTGCTCGCTGCACCTGCCGGACGGCTGACCACGCTGGGTCTCGACCCCGGCTACCGCAACGGCGTGAAATGCGCCGTGGTGGACGACACGGGCAAGCTGCTGGATACCGTCATCGTCTATTTGCACCAAGAAAACAATATGTTGGCAACGCTGTCGCGCCTGATTAAACAACACAGCGTGAAGCTCATCGCCATCGGCAACGGCACCGCCAGCCGCGAAACCGACAAAATCGCGGGCGAACTGGTGCGCGGAATGCCGGAAATGGGGCTGCACAAAATCGTCGTGTCCGAAGCCGGCGCATCGATTTATTCCGCGTCCGAACTGGCGGCGCGCGAGTTCCCCGACTTGGACGTTTCCCTGCGCGGCGCGGTATCCATCGCCCGCAGGCTGCAAGACCCGCTTGCCGAGTTGGTCAAAATCGACCCCAAATCCATCGGCGTGGGCCAGTATCAGCACGACGTGAACCAAAGCCAGCTCGCCAAATCGCTGGACGCGGTGGTCGAAGACTGCGTGAACGCCGTCGGCGTGGACGTGAACACTGCCTCCGCCCCGCTCTTGGCGCGGATTTCCGGTTTGAATCAAACTCTTGCCCAAAACATCGTCGCCTACCGCGATGAAAACGGCGCGTTCGACAGCCGCAAAAAATTGCTGAAAGTGCCGCGTTTGGGCGAAAAAACCTTCGAGCAGGCGGCAGGCTTTTTGCGGATTAACGGCGGCAAAGAGCCGCTGGACGCGAGCGCCGTCCACCCTGAAGCCTATCCTGTCGTCGCCAAAATGCTGGCGCAACAAGGCATCAGCGCCGCCGAACTCATCGGCAACCGCGAGCGCGTGAAGCAAATCAAAGCGTCCGACTTCACCGACGAACGCTTCGGTCTGCCGACCATTCTGGACATCCTGTCTGAGCTGGAAAAACCCGGCCGAGATCCGCGCGGCGAGTTTCAGACGGCCTCCTTTGCCGAAGGCATTCACGAAATCAACGACTTGCAAGTCGGCATGATACTCGAAGGCGTGGTTTCTAACGTCGCCAACTTCGGCGCGTTTGTGGACATCGGCGTCCATCAAGACGGCTTGGTGCACATCTCCGCCTTGTCCAATAAGTTCGTCCAAGACCCGCGCGAAGTCGTGAAAGCCGGAGATGTGGTGAAAGTGAAAGTGCTGGAAGTCGATGCCGCCAGAAAACGCATTGCGTTAACCATGCGTTTGGATGACGAACCGGGCAGTGCCGCCAAAGGCAACAGGCCGTCTGAAACCCGACATCAAGAACGCCGCGACCGTAAACCCCAACGCAACGAGCGAGCCCCAACCAATTCGGCAATGGCGGATGCGTTTGCGAAGTTGAAGCGTTAAGGTAGAAAACCAATTGAAGGCCGTCTGAAAAGTGATGTTCAGACGGCCTTTATCGTATGGGGCGAATTAGATAATTGGTGGAATGGATATAGTGCTGCGCCCGTTGCATTTTGTAGTAGCTATCTGCAAATAAGCGTATAGTTCCAAATGTCACAAACCCATCATCACAACTTTAGGAGTTCAAACCATGAAACCTGTTTTGTTTGCCGCGCTGATTTCCTGTTTCTCCGTTGCTGCATATGCGGCTTGTACCGACAGCCAGCAACAGTGCGTGATTTATAAAAACGGCAACGTCGCGACAGAAGGCGGCTGTACAGTCAGCAAGTGCCAAAGTGCCGATGCGCAAGTGTTGAAATGGAAGTTGAAAAACGGCAAAGGCGTAACCGTTGAAATCGGTAAAAACGGTAAGGTTTTGGTGAACAAGAAACCGGGTGCGAAAGCGAACAACAGCAATGCGTCAGGCATGGGTTTGACATGCTATGCCGCCGATGCGGACAAACGCGAACAGTTCTGCTCGACCAATTATTGATTGGATTGTTGCTTTGATTAAAGGCCGTCTGAAAAGTGTTTCGGACGGCCTTGATGTTTATCCTTCCGATATTTTTTCATTGAGAAAGTCGATAAAGCTGCGCACTTTCGCACTGAGAAATGCCCTGTCGACATAGGTGGCGTTCAGTTGGTCTGTCCAGATGGTGTAATCGGGCAGGAGTTGGACCAATGTGCCGTCCTTCAATTCCTGCTGGACTGCCCAAAGGGGCTGATAGCCTATGCCTACTCCTGCTTTAATCAGCTCGCGGATCATCAGTGTATTGTCGCTGCGGATAACGGGGGAGAGGTGGAGAATGGCTTTTTCTCCGGTGTGGTTTGGCCGCTGACTTGTCCTT
>NZ_KV821258.1:39173-40452 GCF_001815615.1 Neisseria sp. HMSC075C10 | reverse complement strand
GCAATTTTTAAAAATTCATCCTCTTCTAAAGTTTTCGTCAACTCTTTATTTTGAAAATAATATCCGTACCTGGATGGTCTACTCGTTTCACATGACACGCCGTCAAGCCAAAAGCAATATTTAAAATAAAGGTCAGGCTCGTTAGGTTTTACTACATTATCAAAATATTTTTTAAATTCTGATTCAACTTGCATTACTAACAATTCTTGAGCTTGTTTTTCACTAACACCGCCTTTACTTAATGCTCGCATAACAGATGAATCAACCCCTACACATGAATCCTTGTCAATCGTACATAAAGCATTTTTATAAACTTTTAAATACTCGTTGCTTACATCATTGTATTCATATCCAGCAGATTCAAGAGACGGATTAACGGCCTGATAGGCATCATAAGCATATGAAGCAGCACCAACATAAGGAGCAGCTTTTAAAGCAAGTTTTGCGCCTGCTTTTACCAGGCCAAATGCGCCTGAAAGTACGGCTTTTCGGGATACTCGGGCTTCTAAAGTTACGGGGACAGTTGAGGCGGATCGGAGGCCTGTGGAGGCTTCACGGACATGAAGTGATTTGTCGAATCTAGACTGATACTCTTGATCAATTCCACCACCAATAATTTTCCAAGGTCTGAAACCATTTTCATTAAATTTTTCAGTCAAAGGATAGGCTAATTTACCGTTTCTAACTTGCAAATCACCAGCAAAAGATTCAAAGCTCAAACCTAATAGAAAAATTATTGTCAAAACCCGTAACATTTATTTCACCATTTCCAATAGTGAAAACTGAATTATCTTTAAATAAAACTTCAAAACATGCCTTATTGAAATTTATTCTATTGAAAAAATTCTGACATTTATCTAAAGAGAATTTTTTCAAATATCCAGTTTCTTCTAAATATGAATAAAATACAAAAGATAAAGGTTTTTCTAAATAGAATTTAGATAATTCATCTAATTCAAATTCAGTTATATAGAAAAAATCCTTTTCATTCTTTTCTAACATAATCCTAACTTTCGTGATGGTTGCTGAAAGTTAGATTATATCGCTTCTTCATTAAAACGAACCATAACCACTTGCTATCATGTCTTCAACCGTACTATCTTCGGGCATAAGACCGGCATCAATCAGGAAATTCAAATAATCCTGATGTTCGTCATAACCATCCGACCAAACCCTTTCCATATACTCTTCATGCGTTTCGTGATCGGGGTCGGGTTCCATAAAGTCACCGAAGCCATAATCTGCCCCGCCATAACTAGCCCCTTGTTCATACTCAAAA
>NZ_KV821258.1:0-39073 GCF_001815615.1 Neisseria sp. HMSC075C10 | reverse complement strand
ACATTCTGGCAATTCAGCTTTTAAAATCTGTTCCCCATATTTCCAGCCAAACTTATTAAAATTGAGCTGATACAACTTTCCATCATCGCCAATTTTGGGAGGCACTAAACTGAAATAGACGTTTTCGGCATCCTGACGGGTTGCGTAACAATTATTTCCGACTTGGTAGCCCATTATTTAAATTCTCATGTCAATTAGTATTCAGACGACCTTTAAGGGGTCGTCTGAAATAGGCTTCGAATTAGCGCAATACGCGACGGATCAGCTGGATAGCGAAGATTGAAGCGATAATACCCAGTACGATGGCCGCAACGGATAATGCGTCAGTCTTTGCAGTAGCCAAGTCGGTTTTAACGCTTTCAGGTACTTCGGCCCATGCTTGAGTAGCGAAAGCCAGAGGAGCTGCGGCAACAACGGCCAATTTAGTGCCGTATTTACGGCAGGCATTCATGATTTTCATAATGTTTTTCCTTTTAAAAGTGTTTGGCGGAAATGATGATATTTTTTTCCAGCGACCGCCGAACGCTGAAAATCAGTCTTTCAAAAATCCAAATACGACAAATTCATATTGATTGCCGATTTCTTCCAAACCTGCGTTAACAGCTTCTTCAAAATCAAAGAAATAATCTGCATTCGTGATTAATTTTGTATGCCCAATATCGCCCGTATCAGGGGAGAGATACAGAAAGTCCCCTGTTGATACGGACTGAACAACATAGACTTTCTGCATTCAATCAGCCTTTCTTAACGGGTTGGAAACCGATAACTTTCAGTTTTTGGGTTTTACCTGTAGTAACGATTTCTACGTTCAGGTTTGCTTCGATCGGGAATTGGGCGTTTCGGAACTGCTCGAAATTGGCAGAACCGCCGAAATCGTATTCAGTGTTAGAGCTGCCCAATGCGTTGCCTTGAGAGCTGTCTAAGGGCGTGGCGACAATCAGTCGGCAATAGTCGAAGTTCTTGCCTTCGATTTGTCCGTTGAATTTTTTAACGCCGACGATGTGGCCTTGAAGTTGGATGTTCATTTTTTGGTTTCCTTGTGTGATTAAACGTCTTTGTGGGCAGACGATTTAAGCCCATGAAATAGATTGTCTTGCGAATTTGTCATACATGAAGTTGTTATAGCTTTCTTCATTTGTGACGTGTTTTTGCTGTTCAAGCTGTTTTTCCAGACGATCGTAATATTCGTACATGTCGTAAGGGTCTTTGTACGGTTTGAATGCGGATTGCTCATGAATGGCTTGGGCTTTCAAAAAGGCGCAGTCATAGGCTTCGGGTGCCAAAGACTTTGGCAGCTTGTGATGATCCGGCTCAATCAGTTCAAACAGTTTGGCTTTGTCCAGTTCGGGGAAAATGAATTTCAGACCATTGGCCGCACGTCCAAACTGCTTTTTCACCCATTCAAGATAACGGCCAGCTGAAATGATCTTATCTTCCTTAACCGCGTGAATGCGCGTTGCCTTTTGGGCGAAGCGTTCGCAAATCGGATATGCACCGCCGAAATATTCGCCCGGATTCTGCAAAACTTCGAAAGGGATAACGATGTCTTTTGCTTTGAATTCAATTTCAAAGCGTGTCCAAGTGCTTGTTTTATCGCCCAACTGCTTGCCTTTCTCATAGACGCGGACGTATTTGGACGATTCACGGGAGCCGATACCGTAGGTCTTGCCTTTGGTCATTTTGGCTTCGTCGTCTTCTTCCCAGTCGGAGCCTAAACATTCGCCTTTGGGTTTGACATGATGGCAGGTAAACAGACCTTTATTGCGGTCTTCACGGGCTTGGTTCGGGCTGTATTCGCCGTTGAAAAAGTCTTTGGCTACGTCAACGCGGGTAATTTTTGGGCGGATTGCATTGATCAGGAATGCGAAAAGTCGGGATTCCCATCCTTCTTTTGCGACGCCGCAACCTGTGCCGGTCAGTTCGAAAAGGATGGTATTTTGCTGGCCGCCAAAATGGACGCGACCGTACAGGGCATCTTCCGAACCCATCAACCAACAGCGCTCATAAAAACGACCGCCCGAACCTTTGGACTCCTTGTAGATGCCGAAACCGAAAACTTCTTCAGCAAGCATGGATGCGGCACGGATGAAATCTTCGTCTTCCAACAGACTGACTCTGACACCGTATTTGTCGAAAAAGGTTTTTTCATGGAATGAAAAGCTGATTTGGTCGATAAAGGCAGAATCGGATACACCGCGACGAAGCGGAACACCTAACAGGTTGCCTTTGCCGTCCAAGATGTAGGTTTCGTAACATTCAAAGGATTCTTGAAATGCACCGGCGTCTTCGATTTCTGTACCCCCCCCTGTTAGATAAGGGGGGCGCCATCGGCGCGCGTGAATCCGCCTTTGGCGTGTCGCTTGCGCTGACACCGCCAAAGGCGGCTATACGCGCTTTTGTGTTCATTTCCTTTTTCATTGGAGATGCTCCTTATTCATGATTCCACTTACATATAAACGGCCATATTCGTTAGCGGCGTTTTGTGCATGAAAAAGATGATCTGGAGAAGAAATAGGGAAATTGATGGTTTTAAGACATTGTGTGTGGTCTTCATCATCTTTGAAGATGCGCACAATAAAAGATTTTGGGAATGTTGGAGGTTCTGGATTTACTGTGTAGAAGACGATGCACATAAAAAAGCCCCTTTGTTAAAGGGGCTTTAGTTATGTTAAAAATGCCCCTGTGATAGGGCGCAATATATAAGGCCGTCTGAAAATCTGTTTTCAGACGGCCTTTTTATAGACGGCTATTTCTCGTTTTTGCGATACCATTCAATGAAGGCATCGGGTTTGACAAAGCCTAATAAAGCTTCGCTATGACTGCCGTCGGCGCGGACAACAAACACGCCCGGAGGGCCGAAGAGGCCGTATTCTTTCAGTAAGGCTTGATGGTCGGGAGTGTTGGCGGTTACGTCGATTTGGAAGAAGCGTTGCATATCGACTGCTTCGTGTACCTGCGGTTGGTTGAGCGTGTAGGCGGCCATTTCTTTGCAGGATACGCACCAGTCGGCGTAGAAATCAATCAGCACGGGTTTGCTAGGATCGGCTTTCAAGGCGGCATCCATAGCGGCTTTGAGTTCTCCGACATCGGTAAACATCTTACCGTGGTCGGTTTCTTGGCCGGCTTCGGATGGCGGAACCAGCGTTAAGAAGTGGTGGAGGGCGGTGGTTTGTTTATTGAAGCTTTGCCAGCCAAACCATGAGCCGCCAATCAGCAGTAAAAAGCCCAATACGGCGGCAACCGTTTTCAGACGGCCTTTCTGTTTGCCGGATTTCGCCAAAAGCATCAGGGCGGGAACAATCATCAGCAAGGTGTAGAGGCCGACTACTGCGAAATAAGGCAGATGCGGTGTGGCAAGGTATACGGCAACGGCCAGCAAGATGAAGCCGAATGCGTATTTGATGCCGTTCATCCAGTCGCCTGCTTTAGGCAGGATATGACCGCCGAATGTGCCGATGATGATGAGCGGTACGCCGGTGCCGAGTGCTAAGACATAAAGCGCGAGGCCGCCCAACACGGCATCGCCGGTTTGGCCGATATAGCCCAAAGCAAATGCCAGCGGAGGCGCAACGCACGGGCCGACAATCAGTGCAGACAAAATACCCATGATAAAGACGGAAACGATTTTACCGCCGGAGAGTTTGCTGCTTTGATTTTGGAAATAGGATTGGACAGAGTTGGGCAGCTGGATATTGAAGAAGCCGAACATCGACAATGCCAATATCACCATCAGTCCTGCGGCGGCCAGTACGACCCAAGGTTGTTGCAGCCATACGGTCAACAGCGCGCCGGTCAAACCGGCAATCACGCCGACCAAGGTGTAGGTCAATGCCAAACCTTGTACATAAACCATAGACAAGGTAAACGCGCGGCCTTTGCCGGCTTTTTTGTCGCCCACGACAATACTGGAAACAATCGGCAGGAGCGGATACATGCAGGCGGTAAAGCTTAAGCCCAAACCTGCGACAAAAAACGCCAACAGGTTGGCGTTTAAAGTATCCCAAGAGAGCTTGAAGCGGCTGCTGTCGGGATTGTTTGCACTAGGCTGGGCAGGCATTGGGCCGTCTGAAGAGGCGGACGGTTGTAAAAAGCGGTCTTTGGCAGAAACCGGCTCATCGCTTTGCGGCTGGTAAACCCCGTTGCCTTTTACGTCAAACTCAGTGTCCACAGGCGGATAACACACACCTACTTCGGCACAGCCTTGATAAGTCAGTGTCAGTTTGTATTGCGGCGCGGCTTGTTTGTAAGGTAGGTCAACCTGTGCGGTATGGTGGTAAACCGTTTGTTTGCCGAAGAATTCGTCTTCTTTTTCTTCACCTTTACTGAATTTGGGTTCGCCTAGGATTTTGTCAGGATTGGTCGCTGCAACGATTTTGGACTGGTACATATAGTAGCCGTCAGCGATTTTGAACTGCACGCTGATGCCTTGATCGGTTACATTGACTTGAGGTACAAAGGCTTGCTCTGGAGGCAGCAAATCATTGGCATCTACTGCGAATGCGAAGCTGCTCAAGCCTAAAAATGCAATGAGGAAATAAAGGAATTTTTTCATAATATCCACGGATATGCCGTTGAGAAACCGTCATTATAAATGATGGGGAAAACAATCGGCTTAATTTATGTTAAATATTGCGAGAGAAATCTAATGCTTTTGAATTATATCGAAATAGGGTTGCCCATATATGACCGATAGTCTCATGGTATCGTTCAATTTATGCCAAAGGCCGTCTGAAATGTTCAGACGGCCTTTGTTGCTATTCGGCTTGGCTTTAAGGATAAGCGATATAAGCGTAAGCGGAATGGTTGTGTATCGATTCGAAGTTTTCGCTTTCGACAACAAACGACTCGATGCGTTTGTCGGCAATCAGCGCAGTAGCCACATCGCGAACCATGTCTTCGACAAACTTCGGATTTTCGTACGCTTTTTCCGTTACATACTTCTCGTCAGGGCGTTTGAGCAAGCCGTAGAGCTGGCAGCTTGCTTGCGCTTCGACGTAATCGATGATTTCTTCAATGCCTACATCCGCATTCGCAATCAGACTGACCGTCACATGCGAACGTTGGTTGTGCGCGCCGTATTGGGAAATTTCTTTGGAACACGGACACAATGAAGTAACCGGAACCATTACTTTCAGGCTGTGGCTGTATGTACCGTTTTTGATTTCGCCGGTCAGGGTAACATCATAGTCGAGCAGCGATTGGATGCCGGAGACGGGCGCACTTTTCTTGCGGAAAAACGGGAAGGAAACGCTGATTTTGCCGGAATGCGAATCCAACAGGGCAACCATATCGGCGGTCAGCTTGTGCAGCGTATCGAAATCCAAAGCATCGGTTTGTTTTTCCATCAGGGCGACAAAGCGCGACATATGCGTGCCTTTTTGGTCGGCAGGCAGGAAAACCGTCATGGTCAGGCGGGCGACGGTGGATTGTTCGCCTTCTTTGCTTTTGAGGGAGATTGGAAAGCGCAGGTCTTTGATGCCGACCTGATTAATCGGCAGGTTGCGTAAATCGCGGCTGGATTGCACGTCTGCAATGGCGTTCATGCGTGGTATGTCCTTCATGATAGGATTGTTGAGATGCGTGTGGAGGGAATCGGCTCGTGTCGGCCGATTTGCAAATGCGAGATTATATCACTTGCTTTATCCGCCTGCATTGATTGTTTCTATTTTTCAGATAGTGATAAAATCTTCGATTATTCACATCTATATAGGCAGAGACCCAATGAAATTCGCCACGAAAGCCATCCATTCCAGCTACGATTGCGACGAACACAACCGTGCGCTAATGCCGCCGATTTATCAAAACAGTATGTTTGCGTTGCACGAGATTGGCGAAAATGTGCCTTACCGCTACTCGCGCCTGAGCAACCCGACCCGTCAGGTATTGGAAGATACCGTTGCCGATTTGGAGCACGGTGCGGCCGGCTTTGCGTTTTCCAGCGGCATGGCGGGGATTGATGCCGTGTGGCGTACTTTCCTGCGCCCGGGCGATACCATTGTCGCCGTCGCAGATATTTACGGCGGCGCTTATGATTTATTGGTCGATGTTTATCAAAAATGGGGTGTGAACGTTGTTTTTGCCGATTTGGGCAATCCGGATAATTTGGATGAGCTGCTCAAAGCACACAATGTCAAACTGGTTTGGCTGGAAACGCCGTCCAATCCGCTTTTGCGCTTGGTAGACATCAAAGCGCTTGCCGCAAAAGCCAAAGCAGCCGGTGCGCTGGTCGGCATCGACAACACCTTTGCCACGCCGTATCTGCAACAGCCGTTGGATATGGGTTGCGATTTTGTGTTCCATTCCGCTACTAAATATTTGTGCGGCCATTCCGACGTATTGATGGGCATAGTCGTTGCCAAAACCAAAGAGCTGGCTCAGCCTTTGCACGACATGATGGTGCATACCGGTGCGATTGCAGGCCCGATGGACTGCTGGCTGGTGTTGCGCGGTATTAAAACGCTGGCTCTGCGCATGAACGCCCATTGCCAAAACGCACTCGAAATCGCACGCCGTTTGGAAGCTCATCCTGCCATTGAAAAAGTGTTCTATCCCGGCCTGCCGTCTCATGAACATTACGAACTCGCCCAAGCACAAATGCCCAAAGGTATCGGCGGCGTGGTTACGGTTTATCTCAAAAACGATACGCGTGAAGCGGCCGATAGCGTGATTAAAAACATGAAACTGGTCAAAATGGCTTCCAGCCTCGGCGGCGTGGAAAGTCTGGTCAACCATTGCTATTCCCAATCCCACAGCGGCGTGCCGCATGATGTGAAAATGGAAATGGGCATCAAAGTCGGCCTGCTGCGTTTCTCGGTTGGAATCGAAGATGTGGACGATATTTGGAACGATATTTCCAAAGCATTGGATACAACTTTGTAAATAAGGCTTAAAGGTCGTCTGAAGATGAATGGTTTTTCAGACGGCCTTTAGCAATAATTAAGGAATAGATATGAAAACATTATTCGGCGCATTGATGAGTATGGTGGTTTTGGCAGCTTGTACATCTCCTTCAGCATCTCAGCCTGGACAAGCCTCTAAAGCGCAGGTACAAACTCAACAAACGGCGCAACCTACTTTAGCCGCCAAATGGCGTGTTGTCGCTTTCAATAAATTCACTGAAAAAGAATTGGCAGATAAAAACGCCTATTTGGATTTCAGCAAAATGCCTAAGGCTTATGGCAATATGGGTTGCAACGGTATGATGTTTCAAGCGAATGTAATCGGAGCGGGCAAAATTGATTTTGGCCATATTGCGGTAAGCATGATGCTGTGTGAAGACATGAAGCTGGAAGATGCGTTTTTGCGCAAACAAAGCGTGTGGAACTATCGTTTTGACGGTAACGATTTGATTTTGGAACAAAAAGGCATCAGTATCCGTTTGCGCCGTGAATAATCTTAAAGGCCGTCTGAAAATAAATATTTCAGACGGTCTTTTGAATCTTTATAATAAGCCCTATTTGAAACTGATACCGAATATCAAGGAAACCTATTATGGCAGCTTCTCCAGAAGCCAAGTTTACCGAAGAAAAAGTCTTGTGGATTAAACACCATACGCCTAAGCTGATGACTTTTGCCATCAGCCGTCCCGAGTCCTACCGTTTTTCGGCAGGGCAGTTTTCGCGCCTTGGTTTCCGTGACGGCGAGGGCTTTATTTGGCGCGCGTATTCTGTCGTATCTGCCGAATACGCCGATACGCTTGAGTATTTCGCGGTGTTAATCGAAGGCGGTCCGATGTCGGCGCGTTTTGCCGCGATGAAAGAGGGTGACACCATTTTGCTGGATAAAACGGCTACCGGTTTCCTCTTGCCCGAGCGATTCCCAGACGGTAAGGATTTAGTTATGCTCTGCACGGGTTCCGGCATTGCGCCTTTCCTTTCCATTATCGAGCAACCTGAAATCTGGCAGCGTTTCGACCGTTTGGTTTTGGCGCATTCAGTTTCTTACGCCAACGAGTTGATTTTCAACCAACGCCTTGCTGATTTGAAAAAGCATCCGCTGATTGAAGAATATTTCCATAAATTCACTTTTGTTCCGATCACTACGCGTGAGGAAAAAGAAGGCGCATTGAGCGGCAAACGGATTCCCGAATTGCTGAAGAATGGAGGCTTGGAAGAAAAAATCGGCTTCAAGTTCACCAAGGCCGATACGCGTTTTATGGTTTGCGGCAATCCGGCAATGGTCAAAGACACTTTCCAAGCCCTGATGGATTTGGGCTACGCTATGCACCGCAACCGCATCCCCGGCGAAATTATGATGGAAAATGGTTTTTAACAGATAAATGGTCAAAGGCCGTCTGAAAGTTTCAGACGGCCTTCAATATTAAATATAAACCGAAAATCAGAGAAAATATGAATATCAAACAATTGATCCAAGCCCTGCCCAAAGCCGAGTTGCACGTTCATATCGAAGGGACGTTCGAGCCGGAGCTGATGTTTGAAATCGCCAAGCGCAACCATATAGCGATTCCTTATGAAAATGTCGATGCGGTACGGCAGGCTTATGATTTTCACAATTTGCAGTCGTTTTTGGATATTTATTATGCCGGTGCCGGCGTCTTGCTGCACGAGGCGGATTTTTACGATTTGACCCGCGCGTATCTTGAGCGTTGCCGTGAAGACAATGTCGTGCATACGGAAATATTTTTCGATCCGCAAACCCATACTGCGCGTGGCGTGGCATTTGGAACCGTGATTAACGGCATTGTCCGCGCCTGCCGTGAAGCCGGACAGCAATGGGGTATAAGCACGCGTTTGATTATGTGTTTCCTGCGTCATTTGTCGGAAGAAAGCGCATTTGAAACCTTAAATCAGGCTTTGCCTTATAAAGAACACATCATCGGCGTAGGCTTGGATTCGAGCGAATTGGGGCATCCGCCGTCCAAGTTTGAGCGTGTGTTTGCGCAAGCGCGGGCGGAGGGTTTGTTGACGGTGGCGCATGCCGGAGAAGAAGGCCCGCCGGAATATGTTTACGAGGCTTTGGACTTGCTGCATGTCCGCCGTATCGATCATGGAGTACGGGCGGAAGAAGATGAGGCCTTGATGGCGCGTTTGATTAAAGAGCAAATGCCGTTGACCGTTTGCCCGTTGAGCAATTTGAAATTAAAAGTGTTCCCTGAAATGGCAAAACACAATTTGCGCCGTATGTTGCAACGCGGCGTGTTGGTAACCGTTAATTCCGATGATCCGGCGTATTTCGGCGGCTATATGAACCGCAATTTTGAAGCGCTTGCCGAGGCTTTGGATTTGAGTGCGGAAGAAATCAAAACCTTGTGCGCGAATTCATTCCGCGCTTCGTTTTTGAACGAGGCGGAAAAGGAAGAATGGATACGGAAGATTGAAAGTTTCAATGTTGAATAACGATAAAAGGCCGTCTGAAAAAGTTTCAGACGGCCTTTTATGATGGCGGTTAATAGTCGACTTTGATTTTAGGCGTTTCCTGCGCGGCTTTGTATTCTTCTTCCAATTCAAAGCGCAGCGGATACAAATTCAATTTTTCCATCAGCAGGCGGTCGCCGTCTTCGTCCGGATTGCCCGTAGTCAGCAGCTTGTCGCCGTAGAAAATCGAGTTTGCGCCAGCCATGAAACACATGGCCTGCATGGATTCCGGCATATTGCTGCGGCCTGCGGAGAGGCGGACGTAGCTATGCGGCATGGTAATGCGCGCGACGGCGATGGTGCGGACAAATTCCGTCCAGTCCAAATCTTCGGCATCGGCCAGCGGCGTGCCTTCTACTTTGACCAACTGGTTGATCGGCACACTTTCGGGCTGAGGGTCGAGGTTGGCAAGGCTGGCAATCAGGCCTGCGCGTTCGGCGCGAGTTTCATTCATGCCGACGATGCCGCCGCAGCAGACTTTCAAACCGGCATTGCGGACTTTGCCCAAAGTATCCATGCGGTCTTCGTGTTTGCGGGTGTGGATGATGTCGTTGTAGCGTTCGGGGTCGGTGTCGAGGTTGTGGTTGTAGTAGTCCAAACCGGCTTTTTTGAAGTCTTCCGCCATGCCGTCTTCGAGCATGCCGAAGGTGCCGCACACTTCCATGCCCAAGCCTTTCACTGCGCTGATGATTTCGGAAACGACAGCCACGTCTTTGGGTTTGGGTCCGCGCCATGCTGCGCCCATGCAGAAACGGCTGGCACCGCGCGATTGGGCAATTTTGGCTTTTTCGACGATTTCGTCCACATCCATCATCTGCTCTTTGCCCAGATTGGTGTTGTGGTGTGCCGATTGCGGGCAGTAGGCGCAGTCTTCGGGACAGCCGCCGGTTTTGATGGAGAGCAGGGTGGAAAGCTGGATTTCGCGCGGGTTGAAGTTTTGGCGGTGGATTTCGGCGGCTTGGAAAACGAGGTCGAGGAAAGGCAGTCCAAACAAAGCCTCGACATCGCATTTTTTCCAATAACGCGCAGTCGGATGCGGCTTGCGCTCGGTTTGACGGCGCAAGGCTACGGGAGATACGGTCATAGTGTGTTCTTTCGTGTTTACAGCGACGCAGTGTCGCTGACGGCTTGACTGCCGGCGCAATGACGGCAGCAGCAGGTTTGAAATCAATATAAAAGGCCGTCTGAAACGGCGCAGCAAGTGTAACGCTTTTGATAATGTAGAGCAAATGTTTCAGACGGCCTGAAATATGGTCTGCCCGGGTTTGCTATAATCGCATTTTTAATTTTTCCGTTTTCTTATGAATGCGCCCAAAGCCTTCGCCGTACTCGGCCCGACCGCCGGCGGTAAAACCGCACTGGCCTTAAATATTGCCCAATCGTTGCCGGTGGAAATCATCAGTTTGGATTCCGCGCTGGTGTATCGCGGCATGGACATCGGTACGGCCAAGCCGACTGCCGAAGAGCTTGCCGCCGTACCGCATCATTTGATTGATATTATCTCGCCGCTGGAAAGTTACAGCGCGGCGGATTTTATTGGCGACTGCGTGCGCTTGGTGAATGAAATACATACGCGCGGTCGCTATCCGCTGATTGTCGGCGGCACAATGATGTATTTCCACGCGCTGACGGAAGGTTTGAACGATTTGCCCAGTGCGGATGCGGAGGTGCGCGCACAACTTCAGGCGGAAAAGAACGAACACGGTCTGGCAGGCCTATATCGCCGTTTGCAGGAGGTTGACCCGATTACGGCAGGCCGTCTGAAAGCCAATGACAGCCAGCGTATTGAACGCGCTTTGGAAGTCTATCTTTTGACCGGCAAGCCTTTGAGCGAACATTTCACAGAGCAGAAGCAGGCCGCGCCTTTATTAGATTTATGCACGGTTGCCCTGATTCCTGAAGACCGTCATTTGTTACACCAGCAAATCGAAAAACGCTTTTTAAGTATGCTGGAACACGGTTTCCTCGATGAAATGCACGCTTTACGCCGCGATTATCCGCAACTGTATGCCGATATGCCGTCTATGCGCTGCGTGGGCTACCGTCAGGCTTGGGATTATCTCGAAGGCGAAACCGATTATGATACCTTTGTCGAAAAAGGCATTGTCGCCACACGCCAGCTTGCCAAACGCCAGTTGACCTGGTTGCGGAAAATTCCTTTGGCGCACACGTTAGATCCTTACGCAGACAGCGATTATGTTCAGGCGGCCTTAGCCTTGGCGCGTCAGCATTTTCAGGAATAATCCATGCTGACTACGCCACCACTTGCGCCTAAAACATTGGCCGCTCTAAAAGAATTGGGTATTTGTTCACTGGAAGATTTACAGGAAATCGGCGCAGTCCGCGCATTTCTATTGCTGAAAGCGTCAGGTTTGACCGTAACCAAAAGTACCTTATGGCAACTGGATGCATTGGTTTCAGGTGTGGATGTCCGGCATGTTTCCGAGGAGAGAAAGACGGAGCTGGGCGAGGCATTAAAAAACCATCCGCCTGTTGCCGTTTTCCCTTCGCAAAGCGATATGGAAGCCTTTATGCGGCTGGCGATAGAACAGGCCAGACAATCGGCGGCATTGGGCGAAGTGCCCGTTGGCGCAGTCATCGTATATCAAGGCAAGGCAATCGCAGCGGCACACAATACCTGCATTGGCGACCACAATGTCAGCCACCATGCCGAAATCAACGCGCTTGCCACCGCAGGTAAGGCCTTGCAAAACTACCGTTTGGAAGACTGCGACGTGTACATCACCTTAGAGCCTTGCTCTATGTGCGCATCTGCCTTGATGCAGGCACGGGTTGGGCGCGTGATTTATGGTGCGGCCGAAGCTAAAACCGGTGCGGCAGGCAGCGTGGTTGATTTGTTTGCCGACAAACGTCTGAACAAGCATACCGCAATTTTGGGCGGCATATTGGCAGACGAATGCCAAAGCGTATTGCAGGATTTCTTTGCGGCCAAACGTAAGGCCGTCTGAATTTCAGACGGCCTGTCAGCAAAAACATTTTATTTTAAATTTTCGGATTTCCCATGTCAGTCAATCATTACGAAAACTTCCCAGTCGGCTCCATTGTGCTGCCGCGCCGTTTGCGCAAGCCGGTTCACGCCGTTTACGCTTTTGCACGGACGGCGGATGATATTGCCGACGAAGGCCATGCTGAAGCAGCCGAACGCCTGCGCCAACTGGACGAACTGAAGGCAGAGTTAGACTGCATTGCACAAGGCGGGAAACCGCAAACGGCTTTGATGCAGCGTTTGTACAACGAAGCGATTGAGCCGTTTCAATTACCGTTGCAGCCGTTTTACGATTTGCTGGCGGCGTTCGGTCAGGATGTGGTCAAAACCCGTTATGAAAACTTTGGTGAATTGATTGCCTATTGCCGCTTGTCCGCCAATCCGGTGGGGCGCATTATGCTGCATTTGTACGGGCAAACCGATGAAGTGAGCATGGCGCAAAGCGACGGCATTTGCACTGCCTTGCAGCTGATTAATTTCTGGCAGGACGTGGCGGTAGATTGGCAGAAAGGGCGCGTGTACCTCCCTCAGGAAGATTTGCAGAAGTTCAAAGTCAGCGAAGAGCAGATTGCGGCCGGCAAAGCCGACTTTGCTTTTCAACGACTGATGGCGCATGAGTGCCAACGTGCTTTTCAAATGCTGAAGGCCGGATCGCCGTTGGGCAAAACCCTCAAAGGACGAATCGGTTTTGAGTTGCGCATGATTATTGTCGGCGGCCAGTTGATTTTGCAGAAGCTGGACGGTTGCAAATATGATGTGTTTAACCAGCGGCCGTTGTTGGATAAGAAAGACTGGATGATTATCATCAAACGGGCTTTGATGAAGAAATAAAAAAGGCCGTCTGAAATTGAGGTTTCAGACGGCCTTGATGTTTTTCGATTAGCGGTTTTTCAAACGGTTGATGCGGTTGTCCAAAGAAGGATGGGTGCTGAACCAAGAATCTTTGGCTTCGCTGGCAATGCCCATTGCCGTCATGGTTTGCGGCAAATCGCTGGGGTTGCCTTTCAAGCGTTGCAGGGCGGCAATCATTTTTGGGGCGCCCACCAGTTTTGCAGCGCCCGCATCGGCGCGGTATTCGCGTTGGCGGCTGAACCACATTACGATGATGCTGGCGAGGAAGCCGAATACGATCTGCAATACCATGCTGACCATGAAATATGTACCTTGCGAAGTGCTGCCGTCATTGTTACGTGCCACCATGCTGGAAACGATACGCGCCAAGAAGACGACAAAAGTATTTACAATACCTTGAATCAGCGTCAGCGTCACCATATCGCCGTTGCCTACGTGTGCCATTTCATGCGCCAAAACGGCTTCGACTTCATCGCGGGTCATGTGATCGAGCAGGCCGGTGCTGACAGCGACGAGCGAGCTGTTTTTGGTTGCGCCGGTTGCGAAGGCGTTAGGCTCAGGCGAGTTGTAAATGGCGACTTCGGGCGTTTTCAGATTCCATTGGCGGGCTTGCGCTTCAACAGTTGCCAACAGCCACGCTTCTTCTTCGCTTTGGGGCTGGTCGATGACGACGGCGCCGACCGAATGTTTGGCGATGGTTTTCGACATCAGCAGGGAGACAATCGAGCCGCTGAAGCCGACGACTGCGGAATAAGCCAGTAGGCTGCCGACTTGGTCGGTGCTGTTGATGCCCAAGATGGCCAAAATAACACGGATGACAACCAGAACTGCGATATTGGTTGCGATAAATAAGAAAATGCGTTTCACCGATTATTCCTTTTTAGTGTGGTTTGTGAGGTGATTTTTATATGGGCGCATTGTCTCAAAAACTCTATAGAGATGAAACAGCGCAATAGGCAAAGGTATGCAAATTCAAAGCAATTGAAGCAAAGGCCGTCTGAAAAAGCAGTATTGATGGTTAAAACAGCCTTTCAGACGGCCTGTATTGAAAACAGATATTATTTTCCAAATTCCTGCAGCCAGTCTCGCGCTACCAAAAATTGATTTAATGCGGCTTCTGGAGAACCTTCTTCCGGCGTGTATTGATACTCGAAGCGTACCAAAGGTGGCATGGACATCAAAATGCTTTCCGTACGGCCGCCGCTTTGCAGACCGAACAGCGTGCCTCTGTCCCAAACCAAGTTAAATTCGACATAGCGTCCGCGGCGGTAGAGTTGGAAATCTCGTTCACGTTCTCCATAAGGTGTGTTTTTGTGTTTGGCCACAATCGGTAGATACGCTGCGATATAGCCTTCCCCGACCGCCTTGATAAAATTCAAGCAGGTATCGAAATCCCAGCGGTTTAAATCGTCAAAAAACAGGCCGCCCACGCCGCGTGTTTCGTTACGATGTTTCAAATAGAAATATTCGTCACACCATTGTTTGAATTCAGGATAAACCGATTCGCCAAATGGCGCGCATACGTCCCGCGCCACTGTGTGCCAATGCACGATATCTTCTTCAAAAGGATAAAACGGCGTCAAATCAAAGCCGCCGCCAAACCACCAAACCGGCTCGGCATTTTCAGGATAGGCAATAAAAAAGCGCACATTGGCATGGCTGGTCGGAACATAAGGATTTTTCGGATGAATGACCAGCGACACGCCCATGGCTTCAAACGCCGCGCCTGCCAATTCCGGACGATGGGCCGTGGCAGAAGCCGGCATTTTTGTTCCCTTTACATGCGAAAAATTCACACCGGCCTGCTCGAATACTGCGCCGTTTTTCAATACACGGGTTTCGCCGATACCCAGCTTCCCAGTCCATACTTCATGCACAAATTTGGCTTCGCCATCTTCTTGCTCCAGCGCGGCGCAGATTTGGTTTTGCAGTGTTTTGAGGAGGGTTAGAACGGATTCTGTGTGCATGATATATCCTTGATGGTTTCGTATTTGTAAAATGACAGGGCGGAAGATGATTTAAGCTGTTGAAACTTAGTGTTATCTTTCTATTGCTTTGTTATGGGTAAATTTTTGCATGGGGCTATCTTGCAATCAAGCTTGACTCATCAGCAATAGATTGAAAGGTATCGATGATGTTGCGATATCTTTCAGACGGCCTTGATTTATTCAGTAAAAAAGGTATGTGCGCCCAAATAGTTTTTGGCGTAAAACGGGGTGGAAAGTTTTTCGGTTTTGATGGTTTTGCCGCTGCTGGGGGCATGGATGAATTCGCCGTTGCCGATGTAGAGGCCGACATGGGAATATTTGTGTGCGCCGCCGGTATTGAAAAAGACCAGATCGCCGGCTTTTAATTTGCCGTCGGGAATTTTTCGGCTGGCTGCGGCCATATCGCGCGCGGTGCGTGGCAGATTGACGTTGAGGGCGTTTTTATAGACGAATTGGATCATGCCGCTGCAGTCAAAGCCTGTGGATGTGGTGCTGCCGCCCCATTTGTAGGGCGTGCCGATCAGGCCTAGGCTGTGAAGCATCAATTCCTGTGAACCTTGGGTGCGGTCGATATGGGAAATGCGGACAGGTTGGACTTTTCTGGCGGTTGTTTGTGGTTTGTGGGATTTGTGTTTGCCGGTAGTGCCGCAGGAGGCCAACAATAGGCTGGCGGTACAAACAAATAGGGTTTTGCAGATGAGTCGATACATGGTGAATTCCTCCGGCTGCATGATTTCTGTTTTCAGACGACCTCTATAATAATCCTTCTATGGGTAGGATGGACAGGATTTTTGAAGTAACTCGTTTCCAGAACTTGGCTTCGGGCTCGTGTGCGTAAGTTCGTTTTTCGCTTGGGTCATACCAGTATAGTTTGTTGTAATTGCCAAGCGTTACCTGATAGGCGTAGCTTGGGGTGGTCGTTACGAGGGTGCGCTGCATTTGGCCTGCGATTTCGGGACTTTCGATGACGACACCCATTTCGGTATTGAGGCGTGCGGAGCGTGGGTCGAGGTTGAATGAGCCGATGAAAATGCGTTTCTCGTCCACGATGAATGTTTTGGCGTGCAAGCTGGTAGCTGAGCTACCGGTTAAGCCGCGGTCTTTGGAGGTCGGAACGGCGTGGTTGGGCTGGAGCTCATAGAGTTTGACCCCAGCTTTAAGCAAGGGCTTGCGGTATTTGACGTAGCCGGAATGGACGGCGGCAACGTCGGTTGCTTGGAGCGAATTGGTCAAAACGGTAACGTCCACGCCGTTGTGAATCAGCTTTTCTATGGCCTTAACGCCCGATTTTGTGGGCACAAAATAGGGGGAGACAAGGTAAACGCTTTTTTCGGGTTGCTTGAGGGCGTCTTGCAGGCGTTCGGAAATAGGCGGTTTGTGCCGGTCGCGGTCTAAGCCTTTAGCCGGGTCATCGCTGATCAGGCGTGTGCTGACACTTTGCCACTCCATAAGGTTGCTCTGCATTTTTTGATAGAGGTTGGAGTGTTCGATGCTTTGACGGTAGCGGATGAGCGTTTGATTTTTATCTTGGTCGGTGTAATTAAGCTCTGCCAATCCTTTTTGCAGGTTTCCCCGCTTGATGATGCTGGTCGCGTTATAGGCGGAGTGGCTTGCCCAATAGCGGTCGAAGTCTTGGGATACTTCGGTTACGACGCGGCCCGTGGCGAGGATATCGAGGTCGGCAAAGATGGTATCGTCGTTAACCTTAAAATATTCGTCGCCGATATTGCGTCCGCCCAAAATGGTGGCACGGTTGTCGGCGGTAAACGATTTGTTGTGCATCCGGCGATTAAGTCGCGGAAAGTCGGCAACGTAGCCGAGTGCACGCCATTTTCTGAAAATAAAGGGATTAAACAGACGGACTTCAATATTGGGATGATTGTCGAGTGCCAGCAGGAGATCATCCATGCCGTTGGTGTTGTTGTCGTCCAGAAGCAAACGCACACGGACGCCGCGTTCGGCCGCGCGATGAATCAGGTTGAAGAGAAGCTTGCCGGAGATGTCGTTGTGCCAGATATAGTACTGCAAATCGAGGGTATGGTCGGCAGATTCAATCAGGGTGGCACGGGCAACAAAGGCTTCATGGGCATCGTTCAGCAGATAGATATGGGAAACATCGGTCTTGGAGGATGTAGAAGGAATGCCTAATGCGCTGTCCAGCCGCGGCGTTGCAGGTATGTCAAGATAACTGCTTTGGGTGCGTTCATCCAATGAAGGCAAAAACGCGGCGCACCCACCCAATAGCAGGATATAAAGAAAGGGAAGATGAAATTTCATGGGGAACCGGTACAAACAATCCCTACCTAAATGACATTTAGGCAGGGATTGAAGTGAAATTAGGTTGCTTGAATCAGCTTAGAAGGCAACATAACTTGCCGGATTGACCGGTTTGCCGTTTTGACGGATTTCAAAGTGCAATTGGGTACGAGATGCATCGGTATTACCCATGTGCGCAATGGTTTGACCGCGTTTAACGGTTTGGTTTTCATTAACCAGCAGGCGTTGGTTGTGGCCGTATGCGCTCAAGAATGAGGAGTTGTGTTGGATGATGACCAAGTTACCGTAACCGCGCAAGCCTGAGCCTGCGTAAACGACTTTACCGTCTGCCGCTGCAACAACTGGCTGACCTTGCGTACCGGCAATATCCACACCTTTGTTGCTGCCGCCGAAGTTGGCAATAACGTTACCGGTAGTCGGACGCTGCCATGTGATGCCGCTTACGTTGCGGCTGCTGCCGGTAGATACGGTTGGTGTATTGGCAGGAGTGCTTGGGGCCGGAGCAGTGGTTGTCGTTGTTGGCGTAGAAAGTTTGCTTGCAGAAGCTGCAGGTACAACGTAGCCTTCAGGTTTTACGCGCAGGGTTTGACCAATGCTGATGGTGTTGTCGGCCAAGTTATTCCATGCGCGCAGATTGTCTTGGGTAATGTTGTAGCGTTTGGAGATGTTGTAAACGGTATCGCCACGAACAACGGTATGTGTCGCTGCATTAATATCAACAGGCGCATAAGAAGGCGTGTAAGTGCCGGTGCTGCCGCTGTTGTATGTTGGAGCAGGTGTACTTGCCGGCGGAGTGTATGGAGCATCTGCCGCTGGGCTGGTGTTGGTATTGTAAGGCGCTGCACCGTAAGGATTGTCAGCGGTAGAGCTTGTTGTTGAACCACCGCTTTGTGTGCCGACGACTACAGGAGCCGGTTGTTGGCTGGCACAGGCTGCAAGTAATAAAACCAAAGCTGCCGATCCGGCATAAGATACACTTTTTTTCAACATGTTAATGACTTTCGTATTCGGGTAATTGTTCTCATCGGGGCATATCATAATAAAAATATGCTTGTTTCTCAAGTGTTCGGCTGTTAGGGACTGTTAAGGCGCAGGGATTTCTGACCAAAAGGAAGCAGTTTGCTCCATTTGTCCGTAGGCAGTCAAGTCGACTTGCAGGGGGGTAATCGTGATGAAGCCGGACGCGCATTCGCCAAAGTCGGTACCTTCTTCGCTGTCGGAAACATCACCGACCGGCCCAATCCAATAAATTTGTTCGCCACGTGGATTATACATGGGAACAATGCTTTGTTCATGATGACGGCGGCCGAGCCGTGTAATTTTTATGCCTTGGATATCCTCAGGTGCGACGGCAGGGATATTGATGTTCCATAAGATGGGTTCGGAAATAGGGCGTTTGAGAAAGTAGGAAAGCAGTATCCAAGCAGCTTTTTCCGCTGTTTCCCAATAACGGCCGCTGGAATCTGCGAGCGAGAAAGCAATAGCGGGAATGCCCATCAGGTAGGCTTCCGTCACGGCGGCAACCGTACCGGAATAAAGTGTATCGTCGCCCATGTTTGCGCCGTTGTTAATGCCGGACAAGACTAAGTCGGGTTTGAAGTCGGCAAGGGCGTGCTGGCCGACGTGAATGCAGTCGGTAGGGGTGCCATTCACATAGTAAAACCCGTTTTCCGCCTGTTTCAGTTGTAAAGGACGGTCTAAAGTCAGGGAATTGCTGACGCCGCTGCGATCGCGTTCGGGCGCAACCACTCTAACATTGGCAAATTCTGCGCACACTCTTGCCAAAATAGCCAAACCGGGCGCAAGATAACCATCGTCGTTTGAGATTAATATGTTCATGTGACAATATTGTGTCTATCGGTAAGATGGACGGTATTGTACTGGTTTGCTTGAGCGATTGTCCACGAATCGGCAACGTTTGGGCGGAAAGGATGATAATGAAACATTATGAGTTAGACCCCAAAGCTTTATTGGGCGGCGTGATTGCTTCAGACGGTAATCAGGAGATTGTTCAGCTTTCACTGCAGAAGAATAATGAAATTCCGGCCTATGAGGCGGATGCGATTATTTTGCTTTTGGTTTTAAACGGAAAAGCCGAAATCAAAACGGTGGATGAAGTTTTGCAAACCGAAGGCTTGCAAGTTATCCGTCTTGAGCCAATGGAAGCGCACAGCATTCGCGCGTTGGCCGATAACACCAATATTTTGGTTATCAAACAATTAATTCACGAAACCGGTCTCAGCAAACGTTTGAGATTTGGAAGTTGCTGTCTGTAATGCAATAAAGGCCGTCTGAAAAGTTTCAGACGGCCTTTTTAAAATTAACTAGATTTATTTCAAACCTTTTTTCACCAAGTCTTCATAACCGCCATGGTTGGTTACGTTGGTGTAGCCGGCTTTTTTCAGCTCAGTCAGCGCGGCTTCTGCACGGCGGCCGCTGCGGCAGTAGAGGTTTACCGGTGCGTTTTTATCCGGGCTGACGGATTTGATGCGGTCAACGATTTGGTCATGCGGAATATTGAGCGCACCTTGCAAATGGCCTTCTTTAAATTCTTCGGCAGAGCGGACATCAATCCAAACGCCTTTTGCTTTTGCAGGCTGTGCCACGCTTTTTTCAACCTTAGGCATAGAGGCTGCGGAAGCGGCCAAAGGAGTGGCAATAGCGGCGGCAAAAAGTACGGCAGTCAGCAGTTTCTTCATGGTTCAATCTCCTATTAGACAGAAAACAAATATGATGACTTTATCAGTTTAGCATTTCATCAGGCCGTCTGAAAGGGGAGTTGGCTTTCAGACGGCCTGATTTTACAAACCGATTAGCGTTGGGTTTCTACTGCTTCCAAAGCGCGCAAAGCGTAGGTATAAGCGGCACCTGCATTCAGAGCGATAGCAGTGGCCAATGCGCCGGCGATTTCGCTTTCGGTTGCACCTGCTTTGGCTGCGGCGGCGGCATGCACGCTGATGCAGCTTTCGCAACGTGTGGTAATGGCAACGGCAATGGCGATCAGTTCGCGTGTTTTGGCATCCAGTGCTTCGGCTGCGGCTGCTTGATCCAGTGCGCCGTAGGCTTGCAGCATTTTAGGATGGTTTTTACCCAATTCGCCGAATGATTTTTTTACCAAGGCGGTATGTTCAGGCCAGTCTTTAAACATGATATGTCCTTTCTTAATGTGAGTGGATAAGATAAAAAATCCTATCTGTTTGTGTTTGATGTGTGTATTATTGCAATAATTGGAAGATTTTAATCGTCAAAACATCTCATTTATTGGTAAAAAAACACTATGGATATTTTGGATAGGCTGGTCGAATTGGCGCAGGTAAAAGGCAGCGTGGATGTTCAATGTCTGTTTCAGGGGGAGTGGTATGTGCGGCATGAACCAAAGCGTGCGCATGGTTTGGTGCATATCGTAACTGCCGGTTCGGGTTATATCCGAATTGATGGAGAGCAAGAGGCAAGGCTGCTGAGTGCGGGGGATATCATTTTTTTCCCGCGCAGCGTAGGGCACACTTTGAGCAGCGACAGCAGTTGTGAAAATTTCGGTGTTCGCGTGCTGACGGCTGAGAATGGTGCATTTAAAGTCAAGCAAAGTCATGCCGGTGGGGAGGCGGCTTTGCATCTTTTTTGCGCACGGTTTGAATATGAAGCGCAGGCGGATATGATGACGGGACTGCCTGATACCGTTTTATTGAACATCAACCATCCGTCTTTGCAGTATTTGGTGACCTTATTGCAATATGAGAGCAGTCAGGCTTTATCCGGCTCGGTAGCGGTTGTGAATGCATTGGCTTCGGTACTGCTGGTATTTCTGCTTCGTGCCTGTTTGGAGAAAAATGAGGAAGCGCAATTAAGCGGTTTGCTGAATGGTTGGCAGGATAAACGTTTGCGGAATTTGCTTCAGGCAGTCGTCGAAAAACCGGAAGAAGAATGGAATATTGAGAAAATGACTGCGATGGCCAATTTGTCCCGTGCCCAGTTGATGCGAGTATTTAAACAGCAGACGGGAACAAGCCCGCATGCCTTTGTTAACAGCATCCGCTTGCAGCAGGGGGCATTATTGTTGAAACAGACGGCGGATTCGGTTTTATCGGTTGCGCTTTCGGTCGGTTTTCAATCGGAAACGTATTTTGGCAAGGCATTTAAAAAGCAATATGGGATATCGCCGGGGCAATATCGTAAAAATGACCGACCCGATGAAGCGGCGGTGCAGGCGGAAGAAATGTCGATTTACTTTATTTAAATAGATGATAAAAGGCCGTCTGAAAGTGTAAAAGTGAAATCTAGGATTTCCAAAACACTTTTCAGACGGCCTTGATTTTAAAGCATGTCAATCAAACAGGATTAGTCCAGTTTTTTGAAATGACGGCGACGTTCCAATTCGCTCAGGTAGCGTTTACGCAGGCGGATGGATTGTGGCGTAATTTCAACCAGTTCGTCATCGTCGATGAACTCAACCGCACCTTCCAAAGTCAATTTGATAGGCGTAGTTAGGCGCACGGCTTCATCTGTACCGCTGGCACGGACGTTGGTCAGTTTTTTACCTTTCAGAGGGTTTACCACCAAGTCGTTGTCGCGACTGTGAATACCGATAATCATACCTTCGTAGACTTTGTCGTTTGGAGAAACGAACATACGGCCGCGGTCTTCCAAGTTCCACAGGGCGTAAGCAACGGCTTCACCTTGCTCTTGAGAAACCAGTACGCCGTTGTGACGGCCGGGCATATCAGGTTTAACCGGTGCGTAGTCGTCAAAAACGTGGCTCATCAAGCCAGTACCGCGGGTCAAAGTCAGGAATTCGCCTTGGAAACCGATCAGGCCGCGGGCAGGAATGTGGTACTCCAGACGGGTACGGCCATTGCCGTCGCTTTCCATATTGGTCAATTCGCCACGGCGACGGCCAAGCTCTTCCATAACGGCACCTTGGTTGTCATCCGGTACGTCCACGGTCAGATTTTCGTAAGGCTCGCATTTTTGGCCATTGATTTCACGGAATACCACGCGCGGTTTGCCGACTGCCAGTTCAAAGCCTTCGCGGCGCATATTTTCCAGCAAAATGGTCAGATGCAATTCGCCACGGCCGGAAACGCGGAATACATCGGCATCGGCAGTATCTTCAACACGCAGGGCAACGTTGGTCAGCAATTCTTTTTGCAGGCGGTCGCGGATTTGGCGGGAAGTCACGAATTTGCCTTCAGTGCCGGCCAAAGGAGAAGTGTTGACCATAAAGTCCATGGTCAGGGTCGGCTCGTCCACGCTCAACATAGGCAAGCCTTTAGGATTGTCTTTGTCAGTAATGGTTACGCCGATACCGATGTCTTCGATACCGGAAATAATCACGATATCGCCGGCTTCAGCCTCTTCCAAAGGTACGCGTTCCAAGCCTTGGAAACCCAACAGTTGGTTGATACGGCCTTGGGCAACCTGTTCTTCATGGTTCATAACGGCAACAACTTGGCCGGGTTTGATGCGGCCGTTCAGGATGCGGCCGATACCGAGACGGCCGGTGTAGTTGTCGTAGTCCAGCTGGGAAATTTGGAGTTGCAGCGTTTCGTCCGCGCTGCCGCTCGGTGCGGGTGTGTGTTTTAAGATGGTGTCGAACAGAGGACGCATATCGCTGCTCTCGTCGTTTTCATCCAGTTTGGCAAAGCCGGACAGGCCGGAAGCATAGACGATAGGGAAGTCCAATTGTTCGTCGGTTGCGCCCAAGTTGTCGAACAATTCGAATGTTTGGTCGATAACCCAGCTTGGACGGGCAGACGGTTTGTCGATTTTGTTGATAACAACGATAGGTTTCAGACCCAAAGCCAAGGCTTTTTTGGTCACGAAACGGGTTTGCGGCATAGGGCCTTCTTGTGCGTCAACCAACAGTACGACACAGTCGACCATGCCCAATACACGTTCCACTTCGCCACCAAAATCGGCGTGTCCCGGGGTATCTACGATGTTGATATGGTAGCCTTCGTATTCGATGGCGGTATTTTTAGCGAGAATGGTAATGCCGCGCTCTTTTTCAAGATCGTTGCTGTCCATGACGCGTTCTTCGACTTGTTGGTTGGAACGGAATGTACCGGACTGGCGCAGCAATTGGTCAACTAATGTGGTTTTGCCATGGTCGACGTGGGCGATGATGGCAATATTGCGGATTTGTTTCATGATGATTTATGTGTTTCAGCTAGGTGCTTAAAAAAAAGATAACTGGTAATTATAGCATGATTCCTAAGTGTTGGCCGAATAGAAGAGTCAAAAAAATGAGGCAACAGTAGTTGAGAATAATTCATAATTAAATTTGATTGATTTTGTTGGATTATTTGCTTTTATTTATGGTTAATGAATGTAAATGTTTTTGAATAATGCAATGGATTCTTAATACTAATGTCAAAAAATTGTTATTAAAAACAGGGGATTAATTTTTCAGACGGCCTTTTAAGCGGGTTAAATTTTTTGATAATTGTTTGTATTTTAAATAGAAAATTTGTCAAAAGTGCTACTTATGCATACAATTACCTCATTCCATAACAACACACGAATCTTCATTTCGTGATTATCAACTTTTAAAAGAAAGAGAAAGAATTATGCAAGGCAACCAAGCAGTTATTGATTACATGAACGAATTATTGTCTGGTGAGTTGGCTGCTCGCGACCAATATTTTATCCACTCTCGCCTGTACTCTGAATGGGGTTACACCAAACTGTTCGAACGTTTGAACCACGAGATGGAAGAAGAAACCACTCACGCCGAAGACTTCATCCGTCGTATCCTGATGTTGGGCGGTACGCCTAAAATGACCCGTGCCGAACTGAACATCGGTACTGACGTAGTCTCTTGTCTGAAAGCAGACTTGAATACTGAATACGAAGTACGCGATGCGTTGAAAAAAGGCATCAAATTGTGCGAAGAAGCTCAAGACTACGTTACCCGCGATTTGATGGTTGCCCAACTGAAAGACACTGAAGAAGATCACGCTCACTGGTTGGAACAACAACTGCGTCTGATCGAATTGGTCGGCGAAGGCAACTACTACCAAAGCCAACTGTAATCTAGCCTATAACATATAAGGAGCTGAATATGAAAGGCGATCGCTTAGTTATTCGCGAGCTGAACAAAAACTTAGGTTTGTTGCTGATTACCATTAACCAATACTTCCTGCATGCCCGCATTTTGAAAAACTGGGGTTTTGAAGAATTGGGCGAACACTTCTTCAAACAATCCATCCGCGAAATGAAATCCGCAGACGATTTGATCGAGCGTATTTTGTTCTTGGAAGGCCTGCCTAATCTGCAAGAATTGGGTAAACTGTTGATCGGTGAATCTACCGAAGAAATCATTGCCTGCGATCTGAAAAAAGAGTATGAAAAACATGATGCTCTGGTTGCAGCCATCGCTCTTGCAGAAGAGCAACAAGACTACGTCAGCCGTGATTTGTTGGAAAAACAAAAAGACATCAACGAAGAACACATCGACTGGCTTGAAACTCAGCAGGAATTGATTGGTAAAGTTGGTTTGCCAAACTACCTGCAAACAGCGGCGCAAGAGGACTAAAACACAAACCACTGCCAAATATAGCAGTCCCTGCTCCCATCGACGGCATATCTTTACGGATATGCCGTTTTCTTTTATGAAAATGCTTACAGGCCGTCTGAATGTTCAGACGGCCTTGATTTTATATTGCTTTCAAACGGTATAGATAAGTAGTTTCCTTGTTTCTAGCAAATGCCAAAGGGTCGGATTCATCTATTGCTTTTTTGTGTTGCGGTTTAGTTTTCAAAATATCGACTACATCGAGTGAGGCCGTCTGAAAGCATTGGTTTAGAAAGTCTTTATCGCGCAAATGCAAGTGTTCTGCCAAGTCGGAAATAATCAGCCAAGCTTCGCCGTTTGGATTTAAGTGCTTGCGTATGCCGTTGAGGAACGCAGTCAGCATGGCATGATTGGGGTCGTAAAGGGCAGTCTCAATAGCGGAGGTCGGTTTTGCCGGCAGCCAAGGCGGATTGCAGACGATAAGGTCGGCGCAACTTTTGGGAAATAAATCAATCAATTGGATATTGACGGCTTTATCCAAGCCTAGGCGTTCGAGGTTTGCTATGGCGCAGGCAATTGCTTTGGGGTTGGTGTCTGTGGCAATGATGTCGGGTATGCCTCGTTTGGCCAAAATTGCGGCAATAACGCCTGAACCGGTGCCGATGTCAAAGGCCGTCTGAATATTGGGAGCGAGTGGGGCTTGTGTGATTAAATCCAAATACTCGCCGCGCAGTGGAGAGAATACGCCGAAAGGAACATGGATTTTTCCGTCTAGTTGAGGGATATCTATGCCTTTTTTGTGCCATTCGTGTGCACCGATAAAGCCCAGTAATTGATTCAGCGGCAAAAGAAACGGCTTGTCGTTTGGTGTGTCGTAAACATCGCACAGGGCAGAGTAGATGTTGGGTGCGCGTGCATTGCCCAGTTGAAAATTCGGTTGAATTTCAACGGCAAGCATATTGAGCAAACGACTTTGCTGAGCTTGTTTCATACGGTGGGCGTGGAAGGCCGTCTGAATATCGGCAGGTGCGCCTTTCTTTTTTTCAGACGGCCTGCGGATACGCTTTTTCATTGCGGCTAAGACTTGCTTGGCATTATGAAAATCGCCAGTCCAAACAGTTGCAGTTTGCGCGTGGGCATTTTTTAAAATTTCTGCTGTGGCTGCTTCTTGGATGTAAACCGCCTGCTTAGGCGGCTTTTGTGTGCTTTCGTTGCGCCATTCGATGTCGGAACGGTCGGTAGGGATGGTGTGGGGCATAATGTGTTTCAAATCGGAGAAATAGGGGATTAGTTTACTATATTTAGGATGTGTTCGGTTTGAGAGGAGCTTTTAATAGTCTGAATTAGACAAAATGTATAAAATTTTCTCAGATTTTAAAAATTATACTAATATTTTGATAAAAATAGATTGTCGTTTTGTCTAAAATGAGTATAATGCAAAACTAGAACACAATAATCTTAATCAGATTTGGACAAGGAACATCATGCAATTAGACATTGACCGTTTGGTTGCCTATTTTGGTGGCGTAAACGCGCTGGCCGAAGCCCTGAAACAGCACGACCCGGAAAATGCTGCAACGACGGCGGCTATCTATAAATGGCGTACACGCGGTTCCCTGCCTTTGGCTCAGTTGCAAAAACTGACCGCTTTGGCGGAAGTGCAAGGCAGACCGCTTGATTTGAATGCTTTTTTACAAAAAAACGAATCTCTGGAGAGAACAGAAATGACACAAACCAACCGCGTTATCATTTTCGATACCACCATGCGCGACGGCGAGCAGTCGCCCGGTGCATCCATGACCAAAGAGGAGAAAATCCGTATTGCCCGCCAGTTGGAAAAGATGGGTGTTGATGTGATTGAGGCAGGTTTTGCAGCAGCCAGTCCGGGCGATTTTGAATCGGTTAATGCGATTGCCAAAATCATTACTAAATCTACAGTTTGCTCATTGGCGCGTGCCGTTGAAAACGATGTGCGCAAAGCAGGCGAAGCTGTTTCCCCTGCTCCGAATAAACGTATTCACACTTTTATCGCCACCAGCCCGATCCACATGGAGCACAAACTGAAAATGAAGCCGCAGCAGGTCATCGATGCGGCGGTCAAAGCGGTAAAAATTGCCAAAGAATATACTGACGATGTGGAATTTTCCGCCGAAGACGCCGTGCGTTCGGATTTGGACTTCCTCGCCAAAATCTTTACGGCGGTTATCGAAGCGGGGGCGACTACTATCAACATTCCCGATACTGTCGGCTACTCCATCCCTTCCGTATGGTACGAGCGTATCAGTAACATCATCAAAAGCGTGCCCAACGGCGACAAAGTAGTCTGGTCGACCCACTGCCATAATGACTTGGGTATGGCGGTTGCCAACTCGCTGGCTGCTGTTCAGGCAGGTGTGCGTCAGGTGGAATGTACCATCAACGGCTTGGGAGAACGTGCGGGTAATGCCAGCCTTGAAGAAATTGTGATGGCGTTGAAAGTGCGTCATGATTTGTTTGGCTTGGAAACTGGCATCGATACCACGCAAATCGTGCCGGTATCCAAACTGGTATCCACCATTACCGGCTATCCGATTCAGCCAAACAAAGCAGTAGTCGGTGCAAACGCTTTTGCACACGAATCAGGCATCCACCAAGACGGCGTGTTGAAACACCCTGAAACCTATGAAATCATGACTGCCGAATCAGTCGGCTGGTCAACCAACCGCCTGACTTTGGGTAAACTCTCCGGCCGTAATGCTTTCAAAACCAAGCTGGCAGATTTGGGTATTGAGTTGGAAAGTGAAGAGGCATTGAATGCGGCATTTGCACGCTTCAAAGAGCTGGCGGATAAGAAACGCGAAATCTTTGATGAAGACTTGCACGCATTGGTGTCTGATGAAATGGGCAGCCTGAATGCTGAAAGCTACAAATTCATCTCCCAAAAAATCAGCACCGAAACCGGCGAAGAGCCTCGTGCCAATATCGTGTTCAGTATTCGCGGCGAAGAAAAACACGCTACCGCTACCGGCTCTGGCCCTGTTGACGCGATCTTCAAAGCCATTGAAAGCGTGGCTCAAAGTGGCGCGACCTTGCAGATTTACTCTGTTAACGCGGTGACGCAAGGTACCGAAAGCCAAGGCGAAACTTCTGTCCGTCTGCAACGTGGCGATCGTGTGGTCAACGGTCAAGGCGCAGATACCGACGTGTTGGTGGCGACTGCCAAAGCCTATTTGTCTGCGCTGAGTAAATTGGAATTCGGCCAAGCCAAGCCAAAAGCGCAAGGCAGCGGCATGATTTAATGCTTTGAACAAGTAAAAGGCCGTCTGAAAACGTTGTAATACGTTTCGGACGGCTTTTTTATTAGGCTAAAGAACCAACTGGTTATTGAAGTTTCAGCAGCCTATCTTGTTCGACGGACAATACGCCGTTTACCTTTTTGAAATAGGCAATGGCATCTTCAATATTGGTCTTGGAAGATGGACGAATAGCAATGCCGTTCAGGTTTTTGTATTCGTAAACCAAAGTTGCACCCGAGGTTTTCACTGCTTTTAGCAATGGTGCAGAACCGGTTTGGGCATCATAGAAGATAATCAGATTGCCGGTTGTATCTTGGGCTTGTTGCTGAGATGGAATTGCAGTTGATTGAGTAGGAGTGCTTGGGCTTTGGCAGGAACAAAGCAGGGTGGAGAGTAGGATAAATGCTAGGGTTTTCATGGCATTAATTCAATTTGATAAAAGACTAAGGCCGTCTGAACAATCGTAAAACGAAATCAAAGTTTCCATTTACAACTTTCAGACGGCCTTAGTTCCTTATGCTTCGGGCAGTTCCATGTCTAAAACGGTTTGTTCTTGTTTGGCACGGAAAGCGGCCAATTTTTCAGCCAATTCAGGATTTTCGTTGGCCAAAAGTGAAATGGCAAACAGCGCTGCATTGGCCGCACCGGCTTCGCCAATGGCAAATGTGGCAACAGGAACGCCTTTGGGCATTTGCACAATCGAAAGCAGGGAGTCTTCGCCGCGCAGATATTTGCTGGGAACGGGAACGCCCAAGACGGGAACCGTGGTTTTGGCAGCGACCATGCCCGGCAAATGCGCTGCGCCGCCTGCGCCGGCAATGATGGCTTTGATGCCGCGTTCGCGTGCGGTTTCGGCGTATTCAAACATCAAATCAGGCGTACGGTGTGCAGAGACGACACGCGCTTCGTATTCAACGCCGAATTCTTTGAGAAATTGTGCTGCCTGCTGCATCACTGGCCAATCGCTGTTGCTGCCCATAATAATGCCGACTTGGATCATGAAGGAGTTCCTTTTGCTTGAATGGATTAAGGGTAAAAAATATTCAGACGGCCTTGGAGATGACAAGGCCGTCTGAACGTTTATCTTTGTTTAAGGCTGATGGAAGCGCGTTTTGCTGCCTCGCTGTTTGGGAAGCTTTGTATCAGTTTGCGCCATGTGCTGCGGGCGATGTCTTTTTGTTGCAGTTTGTATTGGCACTGGCCGATGCTGTACATTGCATCAGGAGCTTGCGGGCTGTTGCGGAATCGGTTGGCGTAGCGGTTGCCGATTTCGATAACGGATTCGCAGTTGCCCAGACGTTGTTGGCTTTGCAGGAGCAAATACATATTGCGGCGGGCAATTTCGCTTCCGTTGCCGCCGTCAGCCTCTTTTAGAATGGCTACTGCAGCAGAGAAGTTGTTGCGCTGATAGTATTTTTGCGCTTGATTATAAAGGCGCAGTTCGTTTTGTGCGGCTGAGTCTGTTTCAGACGGCACGCCGCCGCCATTGGACAAATAGTTCATTTTCAGCTTGCGGTCGTCTAATCGCTGGGCTTTGGGGTTGGAAGCCGAAGTAGTCGGACGCTTGATGGTTCGTTGTTGTTCCAATGTGTGCAAGCGTTGATTTAATTCTTCAACCGTGCGTTCCAGTCGGGCAATTTGTATGCCCAAGTGGTCAATCTGGGTTTGTGCGTCCAAACGCGGATAGGGAATATTTTTCTCAGACAAAGGTTCACGCGGAATATCCGGCAGGACAAAGTTGGGATTGTCGGCAGATTGGGGAGGGTGGGAAACAGCGCATGATGCGGCCAATAGAGTAAGCGGCAAAAGAAACAGGGAATGTGATAATGTTTTCATCGGATTGTGTCGTTTTATTTTTTTAGTAGCAGTGTCAAACCGTCGCCGACAGGCAGGGTAATGGGAATAATGCGTGTATCGTGCGGTAGATTTTGGTTGAAATGGCGCAGGATATCCAAGCTTGGCGGATCATTTTCGGCAGCTTCATTCATGACGCGTCCACCCAACAAGATATTGTCGATGGCAATCACGCCGCCACTCCGTACCAGTTGCAAACAGCGTTCAAAATATTGCGGCGTGGGCGGTTTGTCGGCATCGATAAGTGCCAAGTCATAGCTTTCCGATTCGCCTTGCACAATCAAATCGTCCAAAGTCAGCAAAGCCGGTTGCAGATGAAGCGAGATTTTATGCGCTATGCCTGCTGCCTGCCATGTTTCGCGGGCAATATCGGTAAAGGTTACATTAATGTCGCAAGCCGTGATTTTGCCGTCTTCGGGGAGGGCGAGCGCCACGGAGGTGCTGCTGTAACCGGTAAAGACGCCAACTTCCAAATATTTTTTGGCATTCAATAAGTTGGCCAACCACACCAACATGGCTGCCTGCTCTTGGGCGATGGCCATCTTTCCCAGACGATGTGATTGGGTACGCTCGCGCAATGCGGTCAAAACGGGATGTTCGGATTGACCAATGCTGTTGAGGTAATGTTGTAATGCCGGATCGGTATTGTATGTGTTGGTCGTCATGCCGATACGGGATTAGTCTTGATAGTAGGTGTAGGGTTTTTTGTTGACTTTGGCCGCTTCAAATTCGGCCTGCTCTGTCGGATTGAGGGTAACATCCCACAGCAAATGGCGGTTTTCGAGGCGTTGCGCTTCCATTTCGGGATTGTCTTCCATGAGTTTGTCGAGGAATTGGGTAGCTTCGGATTTGTAGTGGTACATGATGTTCTGCCTGAATCGTTGTCAGACCGTCATTATAGCCGATATTTTTTGCCAATACGCTAATTAATCGAACTTCCATAAGGTATAATGGCACGTCTTTTTTAGGCCGTCTGAAGCCTTTGCTCAATGTTTTGTCCCTTCTGCGGCAGAATATTGTGCAAAGGCTTAAGCCAGACAAGTTTCAGACGGCCTTTTTTATTGTGAAAAGAGCTGCTTATGTTAAAGAAATGGCTGCATAAAGTGTTGCCTAAAAAACACGTCAAATCGTTGCCCGAAAAGGAAATTATCCCGCTTGAGCAACACGGTATCCGCGCGGATATGTTGAGCTTTGCCGCAGAGAAAATTGCCAAACGCCTGCATGAAGCCGGTTTTCAGGCTTATGTTGTAGGTGGGGCTGTTCGGGATTTGTTGCTCGGGGTTGAGCCCAAAGACTTTGATATCGCAACTGATGCCACACCGGAGCAAATCCGCAAAGTATTTCGCCGCAGCCGCATTATCGGCCGCCGCTTCCAAATCGTTCATGTGATGATCGGTCCTGAAACCATTGAAGTGACAACGTTCCGCGGCGGCGATAAGGTTCAGCAAAATGCGCAAGGCCGAATTATGAAGGACAATACTTACGGCAGCATTGAAGAAGATGCCATGCGTCGCGACTTTACTTGTAATGCACTGTATTACGACCCGATTAAAGAGGAGATTTGGGACTTTCATCAGGGCGTGGCTGATGTTGCCGATAAAAAATTGGTGATGATAGGCGATCCTGCCGAACGCTATCAGGAAGATCCTGTCCGTATTCTTCGCGCCGTCCGTTTGTCTGGCAAGTTGGGCTTTGAAGTGGAAGAGCAAACGGCTTTGCCGATTGCAGAATATGCAGGCCGTCTGAAAAATGAGCCGGTGGCCCGTCTTTTTGATGAAATTCTGAAAATCTTGTTTTCCGGTTATTCCCGTGCCTGTTTGAAACGGCTAAACGAGTTGGGCATTCCCGAAGGCATCCATCCGCTTTTAGATGCCTTGAAAACTGCCGAAGCGGCCGATAAACGTATGATTATGTTGGCCTTGAAAAATACCGATGAGCGTATCCGTGCGGATAAGTCCGTTTCTGTCGGTTTCGTATTGGCGGCGGTATTGTGGCCGACACTAAATGCTATGTGGCAACGAAATCTGAGCCATGGACAAAAACCTGTCCCTGCATTGATGGATGCGATGAACACCATGCGAGATACGGTAGAGAAGGGTTGGGGTGTACCGCAACGATTTTCTGCAACCATGCGTGAAGTCTGGCAATTTCAGCCGCAATTTGACAATATGCGCGGCGCACGCCCATATCGCCTGCTATCGCAAACACGTTTCCGAGCCGCTTATGATTTCCTGATTTTGCGTAGCGAGGTTGGCGAGGTTGATAAAGAGATGGCTTCTTGGTGGACAACTTTCCAACATGCCGATGAGGAAACACGCCAGCAAATGACTGCGGCCAATGATCACAAACGTCAGAAACAAAGTGGATCAACTGATGGCAAACCCAAACGTCGCTGCCGTCGTCCGAAAAAGAAAACTACAGAGGCTGAATAAGTTATCAAAATAAATTTAAGGCCGTCTGAAACGATTAAATCTTTTGGGATTTGGTTTTCAGACGGCCTTTTTGTATTCCAATAAAAAACCGCAGGTCTTTCAACCTGCGGTTTGCTTTTATGATTTGTTTTCTTCGCTGTCGAGGAAGCTGCGGAGGCGGTCGCTGCGGGTCGGGTGGCGCAGCTTGCGCAGGGCTTTGGCTTCGATTTGACGGATACGTTCTCGGGTTACGTCAAATTGTTTGCCGACTTCTTCCAAAGTGTGGTCGGTATTCATATCGATACCGAAACGCATACGCAAAACTTTGGCTTCACGCGGCGTCAGGCTTTCGAGGATTTCTTTGGTTACTTCGTGCAGGCTGGTGTACATCGCAGCTTCTGCCGGTGCAACGTTGTTGGCATCCTCGATGAAGTCGCCCAAGTGCGAATCATCGTCATCGCCAATCGGCGTTTCCATGGAAATCGGCTCTTTGGCGATTTTCATGATTTTGCGGATTTTGTCTTCCGGCATTTCCATCAGCTCGGCAAGTTTGGCGGAATCAGGCTCTTCACCGGTTTCTTGCAGGTATTGGCGCGAGATACGGTTCATTTTGTTGATGGTTTCAATCATGTGAACCGGAATACGGATGGTACGCGCTTGGTCGGCGATGGAACGCGTAATCGCTTGACGGATCCACCATGTGGCGTAAGTCGAGAACTTGTAGCCGCGGCGGTATTCGAATTTGTCTACCGCTTTCATCAGACCGATATTGCCTTCTTGAATCAAATCAAGAAACTGCAAGCCGCGGTTGGTGTATTTTTTGGCAATGGAAATAACCAAACGCAAGTTGGCCTGAATCATTTCCTGTTTGGCGGCTGAGGTTTCTTTCTCGCTCAACACCATGTTTTTGTTGATTTCTTTCAACTCTTCGATGGAAATGCGGGTTTCAGTTTCCATATTTGCCAGCTCGGTTTGTTTTTCGAGGATGGCGTGGCGGAAACGATCTAACGCGTTTGCCCATACACGGCCTTTGGCTACTTCTTCTTCTACCCATTCCAAATCGGTAATAGCTGGCAGGAAGTTTTTGATGAAGTAGTCGCGATCCATACGGACGCGGTCGATACAGATGTCGCGGATTTCACGCTCGAGTTTACGGATGTTTTCAACGCGGCTGCGCAGGTTGCTGCTCAAATTTTCGATTTGACGTGTGGCAAAACGGACTTCTAACAGTTTGTTGGCAATGGCATCACGGTGTTTCAGGTAGTTGGTGTGCAGGCTGCCGTATTTTTCCAACTGCTTGATCATTTTGCCGTATTCGCTCTCGATAAAGGCGAAGTGTTCCAAAACTTTTTGTTTCAGTTCGGCCAAATGGGCAGCGGATATGGCTTCAGAGTCGCTACCTGAATCGTCTTCATCTTCATCGTCGCTATCTTCATCATCGCTAACGGTTTCGCCTTCTTCGTCATCTGGTTTGGCATTTTCTAAGTGACCTAAGCCCAATTCGTTCAACAAGACTTCATTAGGGTCGATAATGGCTTCAACGACTTCATCCACACGGATTTCGTCGTTGCGGACTTGTTCGATCAAAGCCAGAATTTCGGCAATCGAGCCTGGGCAGGCGGAGATTGCCTGCACCATGTTTTTCAGTGCATTTTCGATTTTTTTGGCGATAATGATTTCGTCTTCACGCGTCAACAGATCGACTTGACCCATTTCACGCATATACATACGCACAGGGTCGGTTGTGCGGCCGAATTCTGAATCTGCACTGGAGAGTGCTGCTTCGGCTTCTTCAACGGCATCGTCGTCGGTCATGGCGGCGGCGTTGTCGCTCAAGAGGATGTCTTCAGCATCGGGAGCTTGCTCGGTTACTTGGATACCCAAGCCGGAAATCATGCTGACGATGTTGTCGATTTGCTCGGCGTCGGACATATCGTCGGGCAGCGCGTCGTTAATTTCGGAATAAGTGATGTAGCCGCGTTCTTTACCCATAATAATGAGTTGACGCAGGCGGGCGCGCTGCTCTTCGATACTCAAGGGACGGTTGTCGTCTTGGTCTTGGTATTCTTCGTAGTTTTGGTTTTTAGACATGGATTGCTCTCTAGGTTGATAGGATGCCGACGGTTTACGGTGATGTAGCCGTACCTGAAGGCGGAGCAGAGCTTTTTGTTGTGAAATCAGATTTCACTTTAATACTCTGAGGCCGTCTGAAAATATTACAGATGGAGTGTTCTGCGTGTCATGTTTCGCAGCGTGTGTTTAGATTGTTCAGACGGCCTGAGGGGTTAGTTTTGCTTTGCCGTCAAAAGCGACAGCAAAAGTCTTTTTTCATTTTCGGTCAAACCAGTTTGAATACTTTTTTGCTTTAAAGTTTCGATTTGACTGTATTTTAATTCATTTAACAACTTTTTCATGCCGATTTGGAAACTTTCGCAATCTTCCTCGTTATCCCCTTCCATTTCTTCAGAGTGAAGGGTCGATAAAAAGATTTGATTGACGGTTTCCTCATAGGGCGAACCGCGCATATATTCAAGCACTTGTGCGGTTGCAGGAGTCGTATCGTGATGTTTGATGGTTTCGGCCAAATTGGCAAGGCAGGCAAAGTCGCCGCTTAAAGCCAGATAATCGGGCAGGTCTATATATGAAGCCCAAGCCGGATTTATCAAGAGGCTGCGTATCTGTCTTTGAACCAGCGTCAGCATGGTTGGCTGTTTGACAGAAATAGGCGGCAGTTTGTAACTTTTTTGTTTGACGTGCCGTTTTGGCGCTTCTTGTCCGAGTAACTGGGCGAGGTTGTCAGGGTCAATGCCCACTAGCTCGCTGAGTTTTTGTTTCAGAAGATAGCCCAATGCCGGTGCGGTAATCTGAGCCAAAAGCGGAGAACTGGTTTTGACCAATTCTGCTTTACCTTCTTGCGTATTGAGGTTGAGGCCGTCTGAAAGATGTTCCCAAAAGTATTCCGATAGGGGCTTGCTTTGGTTTAACAAGGCATCTTCAAATTGAGTCTTGCCGTAGGCGCGGATGTAGCTGTCTGGGTCGTGTTCTTCAGGTAGGAATAGAAAATGCAGCGATTTATCGTCTTTTAATTGCGGTAACGCATTTTCCAGCGCGCGCCAAGCCGCTTTACGTCCTGCACTGTCGCCATCAAAACAAAAATAAATACTGTCGGCCTGACGCATCAGGATTTTGACGTGTTCTGCAGTGGTTGCCGTACCTAAAGCCGCTACGCCGTAGCCAATGCCGAACTGCGCCAATGCGACCACGTCCATGTAGCCTTCGACCACCAAAATCCGTCCTGCCTCTTTTACGGCAGCACGCCCTTCATGTAGCCCGTAAAGGTTTTTCCCTTTGTCAAACAAAGGCGTATCGGGCGAGTTCAGGTATTTGGGTTTGGAGTCGTCCAATACGCGGCCGCCAAAGCCGATGACTTGTCCGCGCGGATTACGGATAGGGAACATAATCCGATGACGAAAGCGGTCGTAATGTTTGCCTTCGTTATCGATGACCATGCCCGTATCCACCAACGCAGTATTAGGATAGGGTTGGAATACTTGCGCCAAAGGCTGCCAACCGTCAGGCGCATAGCCCAAACCATAATGTGCGATGACTTCCGCACTCAAGCCGCGTTTGTCTAAATAAGCCTTTGCCTCCGGATTCAATTTCAACTGTTGCGCGTAAAAATCCGCTGCCGCTGCCGTTGTTTCTTCCAAAGTTTGTTGCTTTTTTTTACGTTCGGCACGGATTTCGGGGTTGTCTTCCTGCCCACGAACTTTAGGTACCGTCATGCCGACGCGATCAGCCAAAAACTGCACCGCCTCCGGAAACGACAGCCCCTGATGTTCCATCACAAAACCAATCGCCGAACCATGAGCCCCGCAACTGAAGCAATGGTAAAACTGCTTGGTCGGGCTGACCGAAAACGACGGCGTCTTTTCCTTGTGAAACGGACAGCAGGCCATATAGTTCGCCCCGCCTTTCTTCAGCGGAACCTGCTCGTCGATAATATCGACAATATCGACTTTGGACAAAAGCTCGTCAATGAAATCAGATGGAATCATGGTTCGGCAGAAGAGGATGGACGGAAAACATTTCAGACGGCCTTATAAACAGACAAAGGCCGTCTGAAAATGGAATTTTGGATGAGGGTTGAACTGATTTTTATATTATAGCAAATTGTTGTAATACATGTGTCTTATCCTTTTGAGGTAGGGTATTAATCATCGTATTTCATTCGTTATTTAAGATAGATATGATGTCGTTAAAGCAAAGGCCGTCTGTAAGATATTCAGACGGCCTTTGATGTTGGTTTATTTTTCTATTTAGTTGCACTTTGATGGTATGAATATGATAATGAACGTATATCCTCGGTTTTAGAAAGGTCGTTTCTCATGAAAGATTTTGCCCGTTTGCTCAATCATCCCGATATTTCCTTTTCTCCGATTCCAAATGCCATTAAAGTTGATAACCCTGCAACAGGTGAGGCTTTGGCGTTTGTCCGTAAGACTGATTCAGACGGCCTGAAACTTTTGATTCAAAAAGCAGAGACGGCACAAAAATTATGGGCGGCAAAAACTGCGTTGGAACGCGCCGATGTATTGTGGCGTTGGTATTTTTTGATTAAAGAAAACAAAGAAGAACTGGCGCGTATCATGACGATGGAGCAAGGTAAAAGTCTGACTGAGGCGCGTGGTGAAATTGATTATGCGGCTTCGTTTGTGCGCTGGTTTGCGGAAGAGGCGAGGCGGATTGACGGCGATGTGTTGACGAGTGTGAAAGAGTCGCAAAAACTGGTTGTATTGAAACAGCCTGTCGGCGTTACCGCTGCGATTACGCCATGGAATTTTCCATCCGCGATGATTGCGCGCAAGGCTGCGCCTGCTTTGGCGGTGGGCTGTGCGATGATAGTCAAACCTGCATCGCTCACGCCTTTGAGTGCGTATGCGTTGGCCGTGCTGGCCTACAAAGCGGGCGTGCCGCAGGATTTGTTGCCTGTTGTCAGTGGTAGCGCTTCGGAAATCAGCCATGAATTTGCTACGAATCCAACCGTGCGCAAAATCAGCTTTACCGGCTCAACCGAAGTCGGCGCGAAAATTTTTGCTGACAGCGCGGCGGACATTAAAAAACTCAGTTTGGAACTGGGCGGCAACGCGCCGTTTATCGTGTTTGACGATGCCGATTTGGACAAAGCCGTTGAAGGCGCGCTTGCCAGCAAGTTCCGTAACAGCGGTCAGACCTGCGTCTGCACCAACCGCGTTTATGCTCAGTCCGGCATTTACGACGCATTTTGCCGCAAATTAAGTGAAAAAGTGGCGGCGCTCAAATTGGGTAACGGCTTGGAGGATGGCGTAAACCAAGGGCCGTTGATTGAGGAAAAAGCGGTGGAGAAAGTCGAGCAGCATATCGCCGATGCGCTTGCTAAAGGCGCAAGTTGCCTGACCGGCGGCAAACGCAGCGCATTGGGCGGAACGTTTTTTGAGCCGACCGTTTTAAGCGGCGTTACGGCGCAAATGGCGGTAGCTCGCGAGGAAACCTTCGGACCTTTGTGTCCGGTGTTCTCTTTTGAAACCGAAGCCGAAGTCGTCGAGGCTGCGAACAATACGGAATACGGTTTGGCAGCTTACCTTTTTACCTCCGACACCGCCCGCCAGTGGCGCGTCGGCGAAGCCTTGGAATACGGAATGGTCGGTATCAATACGGGCTTAATCAGTAATGAAGTGGCACCATTTGGCGGCGTAAAACGTAGCGGTTTGGGACGTGAAGGCAGCAAATATGGTGCGGATGAATATTTGGAATTGAAATATTTGTGCATTGATGTAGCGGAATAAAGCTGCACAGTAAAGGCCGTCTGAAATTTGGTTTTCAGACGGCCTTTTTTAAACGCAGAAAAGGTATTGGGTAATTTTCATATTATGAGAACGAGCTTTATAAAGAAGCAAAACCATAAGAAACAAAGTTGCAAAAAATTTGTCACATGTTTATAAAATTAGTTTGATAACTATTTTATATGTTTTTAATTGCATTAGATGTGTATTCCAAATTTCTGGCAGTAGTTTTTCTTTGAGTGATGGCAACGGAAATTTTGGTACATATATCGGCGGCAATACAACAGTGAGCAAGGTAAGATTAGTTCTTTTTGCTTGCACAGTGTGGCTCATATCGATAGCGTAGAAACTTTATTCAGGGTACAATTTTTGGGTGTGACTTTTATAAAAAAGGTGATGTGAATGTTGAAGAAATTTTTAATCCTGTTTTGCGTAGCTTTCACCGGCGCATGCAGTTCATTTGATGGAGATGGTTTGACAAATGGCTCATATTCTCAAGGAAAACGTCTTGATCCGAATTGTGATCATTATGCTGTCGGCGGTAGTGGCGGCGGTTGTACACCGGCAGGTCAATGGCATCTTAAAGATAAACAAGGACAAAGAGTGCCATTCTAGCTTTTAAAAATGATTGTAGAACGGGCATTTAATTATTTAGGCCGTCTGATAGTTGGTTTTCAGACGGCCTGAGACCTTTGCAAAA